>CAZVUU010000020.1:0-26789 GCA_964630465.1 uncultured Christensenella sp. | reverse complement strand
TCAATGCCAGGGAAGAGGACGGCCAGCTCACGGAGTGCGAGACCTGCACGCAGAACTGGGCCTGGAAGCGTATGGAGGCTGACGGCAGCGCTACCTATATCAAGCTGCGGGGCGACATCACATTCAATCAGGTGGATTTTGAGTATGTGAAGGATAAGCCCGTGCTGCACGACATCACGCTCTACGCCCGCCCCGGGCAGAAGGTGGCCTTTGTCGGCGCAACGGGCGCCGGAAAGACCACGATCACCAACCTGATCAACCGCTTTTATGACATCGCCGACGGCAAGATCCGCTACGACGGCATCAACATCAACCGCATCAGGAAGGCGGACCTGAGAAAATCCCTGGGTGTGGTGCTGCAGGACGTCAACCTGTTTACCGGCACCGTGATGGAGAACATCCGCTACGGCAAGCTGGACGCGACAGACGAGGAATGCATCGAGGCGGCGAAGCTGGCCAACGCGGACGGCTTTATCCGCATGCTGCCCCACGGCTATCAGACGGTGCTGGAGGGGGACGGCAGCGGCCTGTCACAGGGCCAGCGGCAGCTGATCTCGATCAGCCGCGCCGCGGTGGCCAACCCGCCTGTGATGATACTGGACGAGGCCACCTCCTCCATCGACACCCGCACGGAGTCCATCGTGCAGCAGGGCATGGACGCCCTGATGAAGGGGCGTACGGTATTTGTGATCGCCCATCGCCTGTCCACTGTGCGCAACTCGGATGTGATCATGGTGCTTGAAAACGGCCGCATCATCGAGCGCGGCAGCCACGACCAGCTCATCGAGGAGAAGGGGCGCTACTACCAGCTGTATACGGGCGTGTTTGAGCTGGAGTAAGGGGGGGAAAAAGCGATGTGCGGTCTGCCCATCCGTCTGTCTGTCAACACGTGGACAGACCTCCGACCGAGTGAAGAGCTCATTTTGATTTCGTAAAATGCCAGCTTGCGCTGCACAAAGTAACGGCATATCTGTTGCTGTGAAGCAATGGGGATGGATTCTCCTTCGTGAGTTATTTTGTTGCTGATACGGGCAGAATTGGATAGACAATGGAAAGGTATAGCATGAGATTTTCTTTTACTTTTATAGCTCGCCAATTGAAGGTTTTTCATAGCAACCGTTGCTCTATCGTCCATGGCATGATATAATTTTAAAGGTATTTGTAGCCGCGCGATTTGCTATACATTGTTGCGCTAACGGAAACAGCACGTGTTATGTAGTGTGCAATCCATATTTCATGAGGGGAGGACCAACAGAATGGATAAACTGTACGCAATCTCGCTTTTTTCTGGTGCTGGTGGCTTTGACCTCGGAATGGAAGCGGCGGGATTTACAACTAAGCTATGTACGGATATTGATTTGCATAGCTGCCAAACATTGGAACTTAATCGTGATAAATTGAAACTGACTGAAGGTCCTCATTTTCTAATCGAGGCAAATGTTGTTCAAAAAAACATCAAAGAGTATTTGTCTGAACAAATACTTGCTGACGCTGGATTGAAAAAGGGCGAAGTAGCTCTTGTTTACGGCGGTGCACCGTGTCAGTCGTTCTCCGTTTTTGGACAGCGCAAAGGGATGGATGATCCTCGCGGAACTCTTTTGTGGGATTATCTGCGGGTTATCCGTGACATTGAACCGACCTGTTTCATTTTTGAAAATGTGGCTGGGTTGCTGACCATTGATGACGGAAAAGTGTTCAAGCAATTTTTAGATGAACTGTCAAAAGATTCAGAGGGAAACAGTCTCTATAAAATATCACATTATTTATTAGATGCTGCATCATATGGAGTGCCACAATATCGGTCGAGAGTGATTGTGTTCGGGACTAAAGACAAAGAAATCTCCTGCCCCGTTAAAACCCATGCTATAAGCGCAGAAGAAGAAGGGATTTTGTTGCCTGCTGTTACAGTGGAAGATGCCATTGGGAAATTGCCTGAACCATCAATAATCAAGCTGCCGAATCATATCGGCAGAGTACACGGGGAAAGTATCATTCAAAGATATTCTGCCCTCAAGTTCGGTGAACGAGATTCGAAAACACGAATCAACAGGCTCAATCCGAATAAACCGAGTTATACGATTGTTGTTGGTTCGGATAAGGGTGGCGGAAAGGGCCATGTTCATCCATATACGCCGCGTGAAGTTACGCCGCGTGAATCTGCGAGGCTGCAATCCTTCCCGGATTATTGGGAGTTTACGGGTACAAGCCGCCATCCGATACGGCAGGTCGGGAATGCTGTTCCCCCTATTTTTGCTGCTGTTTTAGGGGCGCATTTGCTTAAAGAAAAATTTAATATTACGGATGCTCCAAACTATGAAGAAATACTTGAACGCTTGGGTTTGGATTATTTGAAACATGAAACGATGGAGCATGAAAAAGAATATTCTAAGGTCATATAGCTTTATATAGATGAACAGAACGGTGGTGATTTCCTCATGGGCTTGCTCAATGAACCCATACTCAAAAAGTTTTTTGTCAACAAAATCGAGAGTTCTCAACCAGAGTGGGGAGATTATCTTCTCGAAGTCGCAGATATATTTTCAACTTTCGATGGTGAGGACTTTGACCGAGAATTACTTGCCGAGCGTTTTTCTGTCATAAGCGGTAGGTCGCCCTATGCTTTGCGTGATGTTGCGAATTTCCGTGATGAATTTGGTGCATACGGCACATATTTAGGAGTATTCCGTGTTGAACGAATCAATAATACTTGGAAAATATTTTTATCTAAGGCAGCAAAGCATTTTCTCTGTTCAACAGAACCGGACGTAGAAGGTTTTTGCCGCACCCAGTTGTCGCTATTTCAATATCCAAACGGTGCTGGAGCTGTTAGAAATAGCAATGGTTCTGTTCGAATACAAGCAAATGTTCAAGCTGACACAGTGCGAGAGATAACAAACAACATACGAATCAATCCCTTACGGCTGTTGTGTCGTCTCGTAGTTGCACTTCATGAAATTAAAAATATTGCGTTGACGGATATTCAGATTTCTTATCAGCATATCTTTATGCTGATGAATGATGATAGAATAAACACGACATTTTCCCCCGGTAAAAACACCCTTGTTGATGTATTGGATGATTATGTGAATATTACTCTGCCTTCGTGGATCGTTACTGGACGGGACTTAACAAACTTCAAGCGCAACTTTCATATTCTTGAGCGCACAGGATTGTTTTTGCGTGAAAGGAGTGGGCTTATCGTTTGTGCAGATAATCTTCAGAAAGTTTATTCTCATATTTCAACAATCAGTGAAATGACGACAAACTTTACCGGGTTTGACGATTGTTATGGTGCTGATAATATTGCCGAGAAGGTTAATACTGTGGTGTCAAGTCCTGCGTGGGGCATTTATTTTGATTCTCTTGCACTTCTCCCAATGCAAACCCTATCTGCGCTATCTGATGAAATAGATGACAATGAGATAGTACTATCAGATATTCCTATTGGCACAATGCCGTTAGTTATGCAGGAGTTTCCAAATATACATAGCTTTCAATCAAACCAGCCTCGCGCATTTGTGCCGAGCGGGAAAGTAATTGATCCCTATGAAACCATAATCCGGAGAGAAAAAGCTAATCGTGAGCATTCTCGCATTTTAGACAAACTCGCTGCATCTTTAAGATTACGGTATGAGGATGTTTATGAAAACGCTTTTATTGACCTTATGGTAAAAACTGATGACCAGCCTTTTATTTTCGAAGTTAAGTCAAATAACAATAGAAATGTCCTTAGTCAAATTCGCAAGGCAGTTGCTCAGCTTTACGAATATCGTTACAGGATTAAGTTGCCCCAGGCAAATCTGTGTATCATTCTTCAACAAAAGCCGCCGCAAGAATGGGTAATTGATTACCTCTTAAATGATCGCGACATATTTGTCTGTTGGTTAGTCGATGATGTTCGTATAGAATGTCCTCCTCAATGTCACACAGTATTAGCACAAATAGGGATATTAGAATAGGTACAACAATGAATATTCACGGGGATCAGTTGTATATGAATAGTAAGATTTTTACTTTTCATTGATGTGGTGATGTGATATGGCAGATGTTTATTCAAAAGAAATACGAAGTTACTGTATGTCTCAGATTCGAAGCAAAGATACCAAGATGGAAATACTCGTCAGAAAGTATTTATTTTCACGAGGGTTGCGTTATCGAAAAAATGATAAACGTTATCCCGGATGTCCGGACATAGTTTTTCCAAAATATAAAACGATTATTTTTCTTAATAGCTGCTTTTGGCACAGTCATGAGGGTTGCCCAGGATTTATTATGCCTAAATCAAAGCTTGATTACTGGCAGCCTAAACTTGAGCGAAATAAGCAACGAGATGCCGAGAATGTATACAAGCTTAAAGGTGATGGGTGGCGTGTAATAACTGTTTGGGAATGTGAATTGAAAAGAACTATGCGAGATGAAAGGTTGTCTAGTCTGTATAATGAAATTGCTGCAAACATATGAATGAAAAAAATTAACAGGAACGTTCGATGAAAGAATCTGTTTTATAATACTATATCCTTTACATTACGAAAGTTTATTAAAGACATCCTCTCACAATTATTACGACATTAGTGGGGATAAAATCTTCCTTTTTGTTTGCGTATCGTCTTTTGTGCTGCAAATGAAGTCTTGCCTATGCTTTCCTATTTGCTCCCCGTCCCTTAATGAAACACTTTGTGAAATGATCTGTTTACCTTGTTTCTATCTTTATGCTATACTGTATCCGCGATATTTATACCCGGGAGGTGCTCATGGAGCTCATCCAAGTGATTGAAAGCAAAAAACTCGGACGGAGCCTGACGGAAGAAGAGATCGCCTGCTTTGTGCAGGCGGCGGCTGATCCCGCGACGCCCGATTATCAGCTGTCCGCGCTTTTGATGGCCATCCGCCTCAAGGGGATGGACGCGCGCGAGACGGCGGACCTGACCGTGGCCATGGCACAGACGGGCGACATGCTCAGGCCCGACGTTGGCGGCATGACGGTTGACAAGCATTCAACAGGCGGCGTGGGTGATACCACGACGCTGATTTTAGTTCCCCTGGTGGCGGCCTGCGGCGCCAAGGTGATCAAGATGAGCGGCCGGGGCCTGGGGCATACCGGCGGCACCATCGACAAGATGGAGAGCATCAAAGGCCTGCGCACCGAACTGTCGGAAGAAGAGGCGGTCGATATCGTGCGCCGCGTCGGCTGCATCGTGGCTGCCCAGTCGGGCGAGCTGGCCCCCGCGGACAAGCGGCTCTACGCCCTGCGGGACGTCACCTCCACGGTGGATTCCATCCCGCTGATCGCCTCATCGGTGATGTCAAAGAAGCTGGCGATGGGGGCTGATGCCATCGTACTTGATATAAAGGTGGGCGGCGGCGCGTTGATGCGCACCCTGCCCGAGGCGCTGGAGCTGGGCCGGATGATGGTGGAGATCGGCCGTCATGCCGGCCGGCGCGTCACTGCCCTGATCACGGGCATGGAGGAACCGCTTGGTTCGCACATCGGCAACGCGCTGGAGGTCAAGGAGGCCGTCGATGTATTGGCGGGCCGGGTCAAAGGGCCCTTGCTCGAGGTATCACTGCTGCTGGGCGAGCGGATGCTCGAGCTGGCGGGCCTGTGCCGGACGGCCGAGGAAGGGCGCGGGATGCTTGAAAAAGCGCTCGGAAGCGGCGCGGGCCTTGAGAAGCTGCGCGAGATGATCCGGGCACAGGGCGGGGAAAGTGATATTGTGACGGATACCGGTCTGCTGCCGCAAGCCGCCCTGACGATCCCCGTCAAAGCGGAGGAGGACGGCTATATCGAGGCCATCGACGCGCTGAAGATCGGTCTGATCGCAAGAAGCCTGGGAGCCGGGCGGGTGCGTAAAGAAGACCTGATCGATCCCGCCGTGGGCCTGGTGCTGAACTGCCGCGTGGGGGACCGGATCAGCCGCGGGGATACGCTAGGCGTGATTTATGCCAATGACGAGAAAAAAGGCGGGGAGGCGGCCCGCGCGCTGCCCCTGGCCCTGCGCCTCAGCCCCGAGGAAATACAGAAGCCCGGGCTGCTTTACGCGGTGGTGACCGGGCAGGGCACACAGATACTGTAAGCTGCACAAGCTGACTTTGCCGATTGAAAGGATAAAAGACAATGAAACGGATGCTGCTCGTATTGATGGCGCTGGCGTTGTTCGCGCTGCCTGTTCAGGCGGAGCCCGAAGAGGCCGTCGGCCCCTTGTCCATGGAAGAGCTGAATGACTTCACCGAGCGCCTCCTGGTGCGCGGCCTGGCCGATCAGCTGCCCCTGGCGCAAAGCGAAGAAGGGTTTACGGCCCTGGGCTCGGGCTATACGCTTTACCTGGAGAGCTCCGACCTGAGCCTGGACAGCGTGCTGGCCGATGCCTCCATCACCCTGGAAGCCGCGGAACAGGAGGACTTTGAAGATCAGCGCGGCATCACCGTTCTGACGCCGCTGGACGTGCTGTATGCCGCCTATCCGGACGAAAACCCCGGCGTATACGGCACGAAGGAGGGCGCTGTGCTCTATTTAAACGGTGAGCTGCCGGGAGCGGTCTCGATGGGGCTGGTGACCCGCGACGGGCAGGATGTGACTTTGGTGGAGCACAGCCTGCTGTTACCCGCGGAAGACGGGTTTATGCACGCGGGCATGCAGTACATCATTGACCGCGGGCTGGTGGTGGGCATCCATTATTTCGGCGGCAGCGCGGTCAAATCGCCGGAATACGCGCAGGACATCCTGGCCGGCGCCAAGGCGCTCCGGCGCGCGCGCGATTACTTTGCCTACGATACCCTCGACCCCCTGCCGCTGCAAAGCGAGGATCTGAGCTTCGGCTCGCTTGATTTTGTGGACCTCAGGCCCGAGGATATGACCGCGGCGCTGGGCGCCGCCGGCTTTGACCAGCGCATGGAGGATTCGGACGAGGGAGAGTTGCGCGTGATGCAGTGGGACGGGATCGAGGCGGCCTTCCTCTATAATGCCTCGGGCGAGTTCGTGCGCGCCGAGCGCATCGATGTATCGCTGCCCGGCCTGGAGGGCCCGCGCGGCCTGCGCATCGGCACCGAGCTCAACCAGGCCATCGGCCGCTTTGAGCACGGGCTTGAGCTGAGCTCGCCGACCCAGCTTTTATATGGGGACGGGGAACATCCGCCCTACGGCCGCATGGAGACCCAGGGCGGGGAGACCCAGCTGAGCTACGCGCTGGAACAGGACGGGGAAACCATCATGCTGACATTGATGTTCATCGACGGTGATCTCGTCGATATGTCCCTTTCATACTGAAATATAAGGCGCCCCAAGGAGGATAGACGTGCGCATCGACTTAAGCTGCCCGGTTGAGCTGTGGCACTTTCGCCTTCCCACGACCGCTGAGCCGACGGTCAGCCTGCATATGTTCAACTTGTCTGAAAAGACGGTCGTCAGCATGCAGGCGGCCTTTATTTGTTACCGCGGGGACGGGGAAAGGCTGGGCCGCCAGGTAGAGCGTGTCAACGACCTGCGGGGGGACAAGCGATCGACCTTTGAGGTCGAGGTCCTGGTGGAGTGGGGTCTGGCTGCCGCCCGGATGGACTTTGTGATCGAAAAGGTCTGGTTTTTCGACGGCACGGTCTGGCGCAAGGGGCGCGAGGGGCTGGCCGAGTACCGCGACAATGCCTTACCGGCAGGCCGCCAGCTGGATACCCTGCGCCACATCGTCGGGGCGGACGCGCAAGGCTATCCCAGCGATCAGGGGGCCGTGTGGGTCTGTGTCTGCGGACGGCCCAATCCTCAGGAGGCGACGGAGTGCGCCCGCTGCCTGCGCGACAAGCGCGAGGTATTTACAAAGAACAACAAAGCCGCCATCGAGACCATCATCTTTCAGCGTGAGAGCGCGCTGGAGGAAAAGGCCCGCCAGGCCCGCGAGGAAGCGGGGCGCATGCAGCGCGAGCGCGAGCAAAAGGAGCTGCGGCGCAAGAAGCGGCGCAAGCGCGCCGTGATCACATCGATCACCGTGGTGCTGCTGGGGGCGGCCGCCTACGGCGTCTATTTTCACGGCATCCCCTACTATCATTACTATCGGGCGGGCGAGCTGATCAAGGCAAAGGAATACGCCGAGGCCAAGGACATCTATCTGAGCCTGGAAGACTACCGGGACGCGGCCGACCTGGCGCTGGAGAGCGACTATCTGCGCGCGGGCGATACCCGCGCCGCCGGCACCCTGACGGCGCTGAAGGCCGCTCAGGATATCTACGAGAGCATCCCCGGCTATAAAAACGCGGACGACCTGGCGCTCACCATGCGCTTTGAGCGGGCAGAGCTTTTGCGCGGCGGGGCCGAATACGAGCAGGCCATCGCGCTGTACGGGGAGCTTGGCGGCTACAAGGGCGCTGACCGGCAGGCGCTGCTGGCTCGCTACCAGTGGGCGAGCGGCCTGATGGAAGAGCTGGACTATCCCGCTGCCCGGGCCATGTTTCTGGACCTGGGCGACTACTCGGACGCCGCGGCGCAGGCGGAGGAATGCCTCTACCTGCCCGCCGGCCGCCACCTGGAGCTGGGCGAGTATGCCCGGGCGCAGGATCTGTTTGAGCAGATGAGCGACCGCCGGCGGGCAGAGCCCAGGCTGCAGGATCTGTTCTACCGCTGGGGCGATACGCTGTTTGAAGAGAAAAACTTTGACACGGCGGCTGAAAAATACCTGCTGGCCGGCGATTACCTCGACTCCTCCCGCAAGGCGGCGCTGTGCCTGTATGAGCCGGCGAAGCTGATGATGCAGGAGGGGCAGTATGCCGAGGCCAGGGAGAAGTTTTTAAAGATCCCTTATTTTGACGACGCTCAGAAGCTGGCGGAGGAATGCGCCTTTATGATGGCCTCCGAGGCCATGCAGGAAGAAAACTTTGAAGGGGCCATCGCGCTGCTGCGCCAGGCACCTTCGGTGGCCGCCTCCCCCGCCGCCATCAGGGAGGCTTCCTACCTGTGGGCGCGGCAGCTTGATGAAGCGGGGGACAAGGAGCAGGCCGTGCTGCTCTATGACCAGGCACAGGAGTATCAGGACGCGGCCGATCAGGCCAGGCGTCTGCGCTATGCCCTGGGCATCGAGGCGGCCAACGCGCGCGACTATGACCGGGCGGCGGAGATATTTGCGGCCCTGGGCGACTACGAAAACAGCCTGGAGGAGGGGCAGCGCGCCCGCTACAACCGCGCCGTCACCCGCCTGGAGGCGGCAGGCTATGAAGCGGCGATCAGCGACTTTGAAGCGCTGGGTGATTACTCGCAGAGCCCCTCCTACCTCAAGCAGGCCCATTATCTGCTGGCCAGCCGGCTGTTCGGCGAGGGAGAGCTTGAAAAAGCGGCGGCGCATTTTTTGAAGGCGGATGACTACGAGGACGCGCCCCGGCGCCTGCAGGAGTGCATCTACCTGCAGGCAAAACAGCTGCTGGATGAGGGCGAGCGGGAGGCCGCCACGCTGATGCTCAAGCAGGTGGAGGGCTATGCGGACGCGGGCGATCTTTTGAACAGCACGGCCTACGAGCTGGCCGGCGAGCTGAAGGCACAGGGCGACTACCGCCAGGCCGCGGAGCAGTTTGCCCTGATCACGGGCTATTCGGACGCGGCGGCGCAGGCGGAGGAGAGCTACGACCTGTACTATCAGGATGCCTACGAGGCGGCCCGCGCGGCCAGCCGGGCAAAGGACTATAAGGCGGCCATAGACGCGCTGGAGCCCCTGGACCGGGAGAACCCCGGCGAGAAATACCGCAACGTGAACAGCATGTACCAGGAAGCCGTATACAACTACGCGCGCGAGCTGTACAACGACAAAAAGCCCTACGAGGCCCTGCCCTATTACCGGAAGATCCTGGACTATAAGGACGTCCGCTCTCACCGCCTGACCCGTGTGCCCTACCGTGTGCTTGGTACCTGGCAGACGGCGGACGGCGAGATGGTGATGGAGTTTCGCGAGGACGGCACCTGCACGATCGGCGGGAGGGAATACTATTTCTACGCGCAGAACTATTCGCTCAATGCCGGCGACAGGCCTGAGGATCTGGACATCGCCTACAATATTCTCAACCTGACGGAGAAAAACCTGAACCTGCGCCGTGAATCGCCCCGTACCTCCTTTAAGATGACGAGGATCGACTAAGCCTGATGCAAGCGCTGATCACCCGATACCGGGACATGACCCGCATCAAAGACGGGGGCGAAATACCGGCCCTGCACGGCGTGCGGGCGGTGATGGTGCTGATCGTCGCCGCCTTCCACCTGTGGCAGCAAAGCTGGCTGACGCCTAAAATCCGGCTGTTCGGCCATGTGATCAGCACGGATACCCTGCTGCGATCGGGCTATATGTGGGTGGACGGCTTGATCCTGCTGTCGGGTTTTTTGTGCTACCTGCCCTATGCCATGGCGGCGGAGGGCGCAAAGCCCCTGCCCAATGTGCTGCCCTTTTACCGCAGGCGTTTTTGGCGCATCGTGCCAAGCTACGCGTTCAACCTGCTGGTGATGCTGCTGGTGGTGGCGCTGCCCCGCGGCCTGTATAAGACCCCGGGCGATATGGCGATGGATGTGCTGGCGCACCTGAGCTTTACGCACAACTGGTTCCGCTTCAGCTACCACATGACGCCGCTTAACGGCGCGCTGTGGACGCTGGCGGTGGAGGTGCAGTTTTATCTGATCTTTCCGCTGCTGGCCCGGACCTTTACGCGCATGCCGGTCATGACCTACGGCCTGATGGCGGGCGCTGCCTTCCTGTTTCGCGCCTGGGTGGCGCACTGGCCCCGGACGGATATGGGCTTTAACCAGCTGCCGGCCTTTTTGGATGTATACGCCAACGGCTTTGTGGCAGCGGGCATCTATGTCAGCCTCAGGCGCCGCATGAAGGAAGACGGCTGGACGCGCGTGCTGATGACCGCCGTGGCTCTTGCCGCCTTGCTGGTGCTGGCGCAGCTGGCGGGAGGGCAGGCGCGCGAGCCGGATGCCCGGGCGATCCGACTGGGGCAGATGGCGCGCCGCTATCCCCAGTCGGTGATGACGGCGCTGTGCATGCTGGGCCTCTCGCTGGGGCTGGGCGGCATCCGCTTGATCTTCGGCAACCCGCTGACCCGGTTTTTATCCGGCATCAGCTACCAGATCTATATCTGGCATCAGGTGCTGGCCGTGCAGCTGCGTCACTGGAAGATCCCTTACTCCGAACTGCCCAACCCCAATCAGGCGGGTGATGTGCTGTGGCAGAGGCAGTACCTGTGGCTGTGCTGGCTGGGGACGCTGGCCATATCGGTCGCGGTGACCTACCTGATCGAACGTCCCCTGTCCCGTCTGGGGCAATACAGCAAAGTAAAAACAACAAAGGAGAAGAAACGAACATGAAGGACCCGAGAATCACGAAGCTGGCCGATATTCTGGTGAATTACTCCACCCGCGTCAAACAGGGTGAAAAGATACTGATCGACGACCGGGGCATGAACCGCGAGCTGGTGGTCGCCCTGATCAAGGCTGTGTATGAGGCCGGCGGCATCCCCGCCGTCAGCCTGATGGACGGCGAGGTCGAGCGCGCTCTGATGATGGGTTTCAGCAAGGAACAGCTTGACTGGTACGCCGGGATGGACGCCAAGCGCATGAGCGAATGCACGGCCTATATCGCGGTGCGCGGCGGCAACAATGTCTTTGAATCGTCTGATGTCCCCCAGGAGAAGAAGCGCCTGTACAGCCTGCATTACGCCCAGCCCGTGCACATGGAGATCCGCGTGCCGAAGACCCGCTGGGTGGTGCTGCGCTACCCCAGCTCCGCCATGGCCCAGCAGGCTGGCATGAGCACGGAAGCCTTTGAAGATTTCTTCTTCAAGGTCTGCACGCTTGACTACCGCGCGATGAGCCGGGCCATGGACCCGTTGGTCGAGCTCATGCAGCGCACCGATCGCGTTCGCCTGACCGCCAAAGGCACCGACCTGCGCTTTTCCATCAAGGGGCAGACGGCCATCAAGTGCGACGGCTTCCTCAACATCCCCGACGGCGAGATCTACACCTCCCCCATCCGCGACAGCGTGGAGGGCGTGCTGCAGTACAATACCCCCTCGCTCTATCAGGGCCTGACGCACGAGGATGTGAGGCTTGTCTTTGAAAAGGGAAAGATCATCGAGGCGACAGGCAGCCACAGCAAAGAGCTCAACGAGATCCTCGATACCGATGAGGGCGCGCGCTACATCGGCGAGTTTGCCATCGGCGTCAACCCCTTCATCAAGGACCCCATGAAGGACACCCTCTTTGACGAGAAGATCCAGGGCTCCTTCCACTTTACGCCCGGCAACAGCTACGATGACGCGCCCAACGGCAACAAATCCGCCGTGCACTGGGACATGGTCTGCATCCAGCGGCCCGAGTACGGCGGCGGCGATATGTACTTCGACGATGTACTGGTCCGCAAGGACGGGCGCTTTGTGCTGCCCGAGCTGCAGGGCCTCAACCCCGAAAGCTTCGAGGAGGAGGCCTGATGAATACCCGGCCTCTGACGCTTGACATGAGGGGGGCAGCGCCCGATGTGACGCTGCGCCCCTACCTGCTTGACAACTCCGAGGAGGTCGAGGCTGACAGGCTGCGCCCGCTGGTCATCCTGCTGCCGGGAGGCGGCTACCGTTTCCGCTCTTTCCGCGAGGCGGAGCCCGTCGCCGTCCGGCTGCTGGGGCTGGGGCTCAGCGTATGCGTGGTGGAGTACGCCGTTTCCCCGCACATCTTCCCCGCCGCGATGCTGCAGGTATTCCGAGCCATCGCCTACGCGAGGGAGCACAGCCGGGACTGGCACATCGACCCCGACCGCATCATCCTGATGGGCTTTTCGGCGGGCGGGCATCTGGCGGCCAGCGCCGGCGTGTTCTGGAGCAAGCCCTTCTATTCGCAGAAGATCGGCCTGACGCCCGAACAGGTGAAGCCCAACGCCCTGGCGCTGGGCTATCCCGTGATCACAACGGGCGAGTTCGCGCACAAGGACACCATCCGCAACCTTCTGGGCGAGGAGATCGACATCTTCAGCCAGACGGTGTCGCTTGAGCTGCAGGTCAACAAAGAGGTGCCGCCCACCTTCATCTGGCACACCTGGTACGATCAGACGGTGCCGGTGGAAAACGCCCTGCTGTTTGCCACGGCGCTCAAAAAGGCGGAAGTGCCCCTGGCCCTGCATGTCTTTACGCGCGGCGCGCACGGCCTGTCGCTGTCAAACGATCAGGTCTACGGGCCGGACAACCTCAACGCCAGGCAGGATACCGCCCGCTGGGTGGACCTGTTCGTCGATTGGCAGCGCCAGCTTTAAGCCCCCGGCCGGGGCTGTATATCCATGTGCCTTTCTGCTCTAGGAAGTGCGGATACTGCGACTTCCCTTCCTTTGAGGGGGCCATGCACCTGCGCGCCCCCTATATCAAGGCGATGGAAGAGGAGATGGACAGGAGGGCATCGGCCCTGGGGCATCCTGTCATCCATACGGTCTTCATCGGGGGCGGCACGCCGAGCCTCCTGCAGCCCGAGCAGATGGCGCGGGTGCTGGTGGCCCTGCACAGAAACTTCCCGCTGGCTGAAAGAGCCGAACTGAGCTGCGAGGCCAACCCCGGCGCCCTGACGCCGCGATTTCTGGATGCGCTGCTTGCGGGGGGTGTCAACCGCCTCTCCCTGGGGGCGCAGAGTGCCGACGAGGAACAGCTGAAGCTGCTGGACCGCCAGCACAGCTGGGCCCAGGTGGAACAGGCGGTCCGCCTGGCCAGGCAGGCCGGCTTTGACAACATCAACATCGATCTGATGCTGGGTATTCCAAAGCAGACACAGCAGATGTGGGCCCGCACGCTTGACAGCGCCCTTTCGCTGTCGCCCGAGCACCTCTCCTGCTACGGCCTGATCGTGGAGGAAGGCACGCCCATGAAGAGGCGCATCGACAGCGGCGAGCTGATCCTGCCCGAGCCCGAGGAGGAGCGGGCCATGTACGATCATACGCTGAACCGGCTCTCCCGCGCCGGCTTTGAGCAGTACGAGATCAGCAACTTCGCCCTGCCCGGCAAGGCCTGCCGGCATAACCTCAACTGCTGGAGACGGGAGGATTACCTGGGCTTCGGCTCCGCGGCCCACGGGCTGGAGCACGGCGACACGCGGTGCAAAAACCCCGAATCCATCGAGGACTATCTGCGCGGCGTGCCGCCGGTGGTCGAGTCGGTCGGCCCCCGGGAGCGCATGTTTGAAAGCCTGATGCTGGGCCTGCGCATGACACGGGGGCTGGACCTCAAGGCCTTTGAGCGCATGCACGGCCAAAGCTTTGAAAGCCTTTGGGGAGAGGCCGCGATGACTTCCCTGGCCCTGGGGCGGGTACAATTTACTGAGGACGGCTTTTTCAGGCTGACCCGCGAGGGAATGGACCTCATGAACAGCGTATTGATTGACTTTATGCAATGATATTATTTATCATGGATGCAGGAAATTTACAGTCTGCTTCGTTTTATGATTATAAACGCAGGGAGGTTTCCGGATGAAACAGTTTAAGAGGGCACTTAGTCTGTGTGTTGCCATCCTTTTATTGACGGGGGCAGCCCTGCCGCTGACCGCGGCGGCCATGCCGATCGAGGGCGTCTACGCCTATGTGGTCAATACCTCCTGGCTCAATATCCGCTCTGGCCCCGGCCTCGGCTATGATGTGCTGGGCCAGGCGCTGCGCGGAGAGGCGGTGCAGATATTATCCTACGAGAGCGGCTCCACCTGGGTGAGCGCCCGCATCGTGTCAAGCGGCATCGTCGGCTTTATGGATTCAACCTATCTGGCCGGTTCACCCGCCGCATCGACGCCGCCGCCCGTCCTGCCGACGGATCTGCCGATCATCCCGATGATTTCGCCGCCCATCAATATGCGCGCCGTGGTCAAAAACCCGGTGGCTACCCAGTTTTTAAACCTGCGCCAGTACGCTTCCTATTCGGCGCCGGTGCTGGGCATCTATTATAACGGCACGCAGATGACTGTGCTCAACGAGACGGACGGCTGGTACTATGTGCAGATGGATTCGGGGCTGCGCGGCTATTTCCGCCGCGAGTTTGTCAGCTTTGACATCGACAGCTCGGGCTCCGGCCATCCGTCCATCATCGACACGGCTGTCATCACATCCTCCGGAGGGCGGGTCAATGTGCGCCAGGGCCCCGGGTATCATTATACGGTCATCGCCTCCTATTATCCCGGCAAGGTGGTCTCTGTCTACGCCAAGCCCGGTACCTTCTGGCAGGTATCCGTTGACGGGCTGATCGGCTATATCGACCGCAACTTCCTGCGCTCCACCGGCGGCGGTGGCAGCGGGGGCGGCTCCGGTACCGGCAATGCCACCGTCAAGGGCAGCGGGCGGCTCAACCTGCGCGCCCAGCCCAATTCCTCTGCCCGCGTCATCAGCCAGTACGCGCCGGGCACTTCGGTAAAGGTGACGGCTCAGGGCCTGGATTGGTGCGCGGTCACCATCCCCTCGACCGGCGCCAAGGGCTATTTCATGACCAAATACCTGCGTCTGTCCGGCCTGCCCGAGATACCGACCAAGGTCGTCAAAAACAACGGCAGCTATGTCAACCTGCGCGGCGGCGCCAGCCAGTCGGCCGGCGTGACCGTCCGGGTGCCCCACAACAGCGTGGTCACCATTCTGAGCCCCCCCAGCGGCGGCTGGAGCAGGGTGAAGTTCGGCATGGTCACAGGCTATATGATGAGCTCATTTTTGAAATAAAAGAGATCTGACACAGCGTAAACCGGCAGGGGCAAGGCAGCCTCTGCCGGTTTTTGCAAGTGCCGCGGCTTGATATCAGGCCTCTTTATTCCCAGCCCCGGCAGTTAAAAAATGAAGAGAATTCGTGAATATCTATTCAAAGAATACTTGACAATTTGTGGACATTACCATAGAATTAATGTATCAAAAACTGAAGAAAGGAGTAGGACCCTGACTGCTTGCTTATCGACAACAACATAAGGGGGACATATTTATCATGAAAAGAACCCGGTTATTCAGCATTTTGCTGGCTTTGCTGTTCCTGATCAACCTGACTGCGTTTGCGCAGGATGTGCCTGCCTACTCGGTTGAAGGCTATGAGACGGTAGACGCTGAGGGCAACCGCATCACCACGGGGCGGGATGCCACCAGCAGCGTCGCCATGGCTTCTTCATCCAAGTATGAAGTATCACAGGTTGGGGCTGAAATCCTTAAAAAGGGCGGGAACGCCGTTGACGCGGCTGTCGCCATGGGCTTTGCCCTGGCCGTCGCGGAGCCCTTTACCAACGGACCCGGAGGCGGCGGGCTTGCCGTCATCCACATGGCCGACGGCGAGGACATCTTCGTCGACTTCCGCGAGATCGCGCCTGCCGCCGCGACGCTGGACCTCTACGTGGACGCGGAGGGCAAGAGCAACGGCAAGACCATGACGGGCGGCCTGGCCTCCGGCATCCCGGGGGATGTGGCCGGCCTGATGTATATGCTTGACCATTACGGCTCGGGCAATCTGACCCGTCAGGAGATCATGGAGCCCGCCATCCGCATCGCGACCGAAGGCCTGTATATCAGCCGCTACGCGGCCACCTCCATCACGGACGCCTATGACAAGGGCGTTGCGTTCCCGGCCATGCAGAAGGTCTATTGGGATGAGAACGGCCTGCCGCTTGAAGAGGGCGTCATCCTCAAGAACCCGGACTTTGCCAAGACGCTCACCCTGATCGCCGAAAAGGGCAATGACGGCTTTTACAAAGGTGAAGTGGCGCAGGCCATTGTGGATTCTCTGGCCGAGTATGAAGGCGTGATGACCCTGGAGGACCTGGCCGGATATGAGGCGACCGTCAAGGCGCCTGTCTCCGGGACCTACCGCGGCTATACCATGCTGTCATCGCCTCCTCCCTCCTCAGGCGGAACGATCCTGATCGAAATCCTGAACATCCTTGAAAACTTTGATGTCGCCGAGCTGAAGATCAACTCGCCGGAATACATCCACCTGATCGTTGAGACCTTCAAGCTGGCCTATGCCGACCGCGCTCAGTATATGGCGGACGAAGCCTTTACCGATGTGCCGATCGACGGCCTGACCAATAAGGATTACGCCAAAAAGCGCAGCGAGCTGATCGACCTGAACCGGGCGCAGTCCTTCACCTTCGACGATCCGACGCTGTTTGAACACACGGACACAACGCACTATTCCGTCGCGGATGCCGAGGGCAACTGCGTCGCCGTCACCAAGACCATCAACTACTACTTTGGCAGCGGCGTGATGGTGGACGGCTACGGCTTTATGATGAACAACGAGATGGACGACTTCTCCACCAACCCCGACAGCGTCAACAAGGTTGAGCCCGGCAAGAAGCCGCTGAGCTCCATGAGCCCGACGGTGGTGCTGGATCCTGAAGGCAAGCCCTTCCTGGTCCTTGGAACCCCGGGCGGCGCGCGCATCTTTGCCTCCATCGCGCAGACCATTTCCCGCGTGATCGACCACGGGATGCCCCTGCACGACGCTATCTGCGTGCCCAAGATCTGGAACAACGGCCCCGCCAATAACTTCCAGTATGAGACACCCTTAAAGGGCTATGAAGAGTATGCCATCACCCAGGAGACCGTCGACAAGCTGACGGAGATGGGCCATGACAAGATCGGCACCGCGGCCAGCGGCGCCGTACAGGCTATTGAGTTCCTTGAGGACGGTACGCTTTACGGCACAGCCGATCCCCGCCAGGACGGCAAGGCTGTCGGCGTGGACTGATTGAACTGACTGACTAAAAAACAGAGGAATGCCGTCCGGCATTCCTCTGTTTTTTGGCGGGGCGGTCAATCCTCGATCATGCCATACTCCCGCAGGCAAAAGAGCACGATGTCCACTTGATCCCGGACCCTGTGGCTGAGGGGGAAGCCCCGGAAGGTCTCCGTTGTAATGACGGGGATGCCCAGTTCCTCCGGCAGGGTGTAATTGAGGCTTCCCCTGACGCCCGGGCTGACGAAGTCAAAGGGGAAGGCGCCGAGGCTGCCTTCCTCAGCGGCGGCCAGCAGGCTGAAGAAAAGTGCTTCCATGCCCTCAAGCGAGGTATAGATGAGCTTGTTGCCCAGAAAGTCACCGGCGGGGTTCAGCACAGCCGCCTCGTGCAGGTCGAGTACCAGCGCGGGGGCCGCCCGCCTGATGTCCGAAAATATCTCATAGGCAGTCTGCCTGGCCAGGCTGCCCTCCCGGCTGCCGGGGTAGGCGCGGTTTAAGTTGAGGCCGCCCGGCATATCCCGGGTCAGCTGCTCTGTGCCGGGCATGTTGGCCCGGGACAGCAGATACAGGCGCCCCCGGTCGATGCGCAGGCTTTCAAGCAGGGTGGCGGCCAGCCACCCCGCCCGTTCATCACCATGCGTGCCGGCCACCAGGTAGATCACGGGGCCGGGCACGCCGCTGTCCAGCACCGTGACCCGGGTCTGCGCCTGCGTACCCGGCATCAGCAGGTAGCTGTCAGACGGGGGGGCATCGCTCACGCTGATCCCAAACAGCGCCGGGTCAAGGGAGGAGATCTCCAGGTCATCCCCGGGTTCGGCAACGCGGCCGCCCGCGAAAGGGAAGCTTCTGTCAAACTCGGGAAGAAAAACCTCTGTCTCGCCTGTTGCGGCCACGGGCAGCAGCAGACAAAGAACGAGCAAGGGAAGAATTATTTTCAATGAGTTTCCTCCACGAGAAAAGGCCGGCTGCCCGGGCAGCCGGCCTTGGTGGTCGGTTCAGTTCAGCCAGTCGCCCAGCTTGCCCGCCAGCATCTCTTCATACAGCGGCGCGTTCTCGATCACGACGGGATTGCCCGTGAAATCACTGTAGGCGCCCGCGTAGGATACGATGCCCTGAAGGTGCCGGCCCACGCGCTCTTCGATGGGGTGCCCGTTTTCATCATAAGGCACATAGAGCCTGCCGAGCTTGTGGGCGGATACGTAGAACTTATCCTTGCCGTCGATCGCCAGCTGCTCGTTGGTGGCCCCGCGCAGCCGTCCCTGGGAGGCATTGGCGGTTTCCATCAGCAGGGGATAGGTGTCCGTAAAGTCGCCCAGTTCCCTGTGGGTCAGCCCGTGCAGATTGACCGGCGAAGGCTCCAGCGCCATCTGGATGCCGAGCATGTCCAGCTCGAACATGCCGAAGGCCGCGATGTCCATGGCCTTTTCGTGGGCCACGGTCGCGTTGATGACCGGGTATTCGGGGGAAGCCTCGTGCAGGTCGAAGGTCAGCCCGATGTCCTCCTGTTTGATCAGCTCGGTGATGGCATAGGCGATCTTTTCCGTCAGGGTACCGTCGGCGCGCCCGGGGTAGGCGCGGTTGAGGTTGCGCGTCTCGCTGCCCGACAGCAGCTGGCCGCTGGAGGCGTGCTCATAGACATCGGGATCCGGCCATTGATCCAGCGGATTGCTGGCGCGCGATCCGTAGCGGAAGGCCCTGACCTCCCCCGAAGGGGTCGTATAATGCAGGTAAAGCGGGGCGGCTTCCTGCGCGTCATTGTGGGTGAAGGCGGAGTTGTTGGCCCTGGGGATCACGAAAACCTCCCCGACCGATACCTGCGCGTTTTCCATCAGGATAACAGCCGCCATATAGCCCGAAGGCTCGTTGGGATGCGTGCCGCCCAGCACCAGGACCTTGCCGCCCTCCTGCTCGCCCTTCATGACGTAGATGTCGGTATCGCCGCGCGTGTCCTTGAGGCCGGCAAAGTAGTCGCTGAGCTTGCGCACCTCGGTCACCCCGGGGCCGGGCTTGAGCACATCGGAGCCGCGCAGGGATAAAAACAGGTTGCCTGTGTAGGCACAGACGGCGACAGCCAGTACCAGGATAACAATGGCAGATATTTGATGCTTTTTCATGTTGCGCTCCTCCTTACTTGATCATCAGAAGCCGGAGGACAAGCGGAACGATGACCATGAAGGCGGTCAGCTGATTGACCAGTTTTTCTTCCGTCAAAAGATTCCAGATGACCAGGGCCAGTACAAATGCCAAAATGATCAGATAGACGATTGTCATATCATGCTCCCTTCTCGCTTTAAATGCCGAGGAATGTGCCGATGGGTTTGGAGAAAATAATAAATACCATGACGTAGATGATCAGGATCGACAGCGGCACCAGGCATTTTTTGAGGATCTTGGTATAGTGAGGCTCATCGACCACCTGCGCCGCAAAGATACCGGCCAGCGCCGTCGGGGGCACCATGTCGCCGGCGGAAGCGAGCACAGCCAGGGCGGCGACCGTCAGCACCTGGTTGCCCGAGAGCATGGCCAGGGCAAAGGGGACGCCCAGAACGGATACAGAACCAAAGGCCGAGATGGCGCCGAAGGCGGGGATGGACAAGGCCATGGCCACATACATCCAGAAGCCGGGCAGCGAAATGCTGAGGTTGACGATCCAGCCGCGCACACCGGTCAAGGTCATGATCTGGATGAACATGCCCACGCCCATCAGGATACCCAGAACCGGCAGCACGTCGCGCACGGCATTTTTGCTGGCGGTGAGCAGGTTGAATTTTTTGCCCGTAAACAGGCCGACCGCGGCGGATATCAGGAACATAACGGGCGTTCCGATGTTTGGAAAGCCCTTCCACACGCTGTCAAGGATCATCAGCGCCGCCAGGACGATGATGGGCAGATAGATGCGCCAGCCGTATTTTGAGCGGGTCTGTTGATCCAGCTTGGGCCGGATCTCCTCGTAGTTCAAATGGCGCACATGCTTGTAGCCCAGCATCAGCACAAACAGGAAGGCCAGCGGGAAGGTCAGCAGGGCCAGGGGGCCCTCAAAGCCCACATAGGGCATATCGATGCCGCCGCAGATGATCATTGCCATGACGTTGGTCGGCGGGGCGACCATGCCCAGGATGCCGCCGATGGCGATGATCGCGCCCGTGGTGACCCTGGGAATGCCCATCAGCATCAGAATGGGTACCATGATGCTGCCGGCCGTCAGAACGGAGGCGGTCGAAGAGCCTGTGATCATGCCGGGGAACATGATCACCAGCATGATCAGGATCAGCAGCAGGGCAGGCACTTTGTGAAACTTCTCGATGATCAGGGAGCTCAGAGCATCCAGGGCGCCCGAGCGCTCAACCACCTTCATGAAGATCATGGCGGTCGCGATCGTCAGGATGGTATCGATGTAGGAAAAGGTGCCCTCCACCAGATGGCGCATCGGGATGCCCTGCCCCCCCACCAGCGCCCCGACAACGGATGCGGCCAGCATCGCGACGCTGACGGGGAGCTTTGCGGCAAAGCAGCCCAGCATGAAGGTACCGACCATGGCTGCAAAGACAATCAGTTCTATACTCATCTCTATCTCCTCATGTTAAAAGGAGCGCGGCAGGCTTGCCGCACTCCGATTGATCAACGCAGGATGTCTTTTAAGGCTGCCGCGCCGTCGCTCTTTTTTTCGATCAGGGTGACGGGCACCTCATACTGCTCACCCAGTGCCGTGAAAAGCCCGTCTTCCGCATTGCCCTCTTCCACCACGATGCAGGCTTTGGCGGCGGCGATGACCGGCTCGATGAACCGATCGGACAAGTCGCCCCGGCGCGCCAGGCCGCCGATGTGCATGGCCAGGATGGCGATGTCTTTTTCGAGGGCATAGCTGATCACCTCGTTGACACGCGCCAGCTCCTGGTCGGCGTCAATGCCGGCCGCGCCGAGCCCCTTGGAGCTGCCGCCGATCACGATGATGATGGTGCCTGTCCCCTCGGGGATGGAGGCGGGTGTCAGCAGCGCCTCGTCCGAAGAGTCTTCGACCTGATTGAGCTTCAGCATGGCTTTGACCATCTGAAAATCCGCGCTCTGACCGGCGGAGGTCAGCACATAGGGGCCGGAAAACTCTGCCGCTTCGCTTGCGGCGGCGGCATGAAGGCTCAGCAAACAGGTGAGAGCCAGGAGAAGTGACATCAGTTTACGCATGTTTTTTTTCCTCCAGTACATAGTATTGATATGAGGCCCTGTACGCCGCTCATCAGCGGAGGGAACCCTGCTCGCGCCGGGGCCGTCATCGGCAGGGCGGGATAGATTTATATCTGGTTCGAGTGTAGCATATCCCGATGTTAAATTCAACACACAGATGCCTGATCCGAACGATTATTGACACAAATGACACAAGGACCCCTTCGGGTACGGCTCTGCTGATGACGGGCGGCGGCATATCGGCTATACTAATGGAAACAGACGTCGGGCGCGGCAAGGTGAGCCCGCGCGGCATCCCCGACAGGACGCAGAACGAGCGCATACCGGAAAGGAGAGGACAGGCGGTGATCAGTATCATACTGCCCCTGCTGGGCCTTGTTATCCTGATGCTGCTGCTTGAAAAAAGCGCTGTCAGATCGGCTCGGCGTTCCCTTTTGTGGCTGATCCATGTCAACGGTATCCGGGGGAAGACGACGGTCAGCCGGATGCTGGACGCGGTGCTGAGAAGCCGTTACCGGGTGATGACAAAAACCACGGGAAGCGATGCCCGGATCATCCATGTCGACGGGCGCGACGAGCCCATCAGGCGCCTCGGGCCTCCCGCCATCGGGGAGCAGCTGCGCATGATCCGCCTGGCAAAAAGAGAGGGCGCGCAGGTGCTGATCCTGGAGTGCATGGCGGTCAAACCCGAATACCAGCGGGTCTGCGAGAGGGAGATGCTCAACAGCGACATCGGCATCATTACAAACGTCAGATATGACCATATGCTGGAGATGGGAGACAGCCTGGCTCAGATCGCGGCGTCGCTGTGCGAAACCGTGCCCTTGAACGGCAGCCTGTATACGGGGGAGTCGGCATATTACGGAGTCATTGAGGAGGTCTGCGCGCGTCGCGGGTCCGAAGCCTTTCTTTGTACTCCTCTTGAAGGAGAGGGCGAAAACGAGGCCATCGTCCGCGCCGTCACAAAGCGCCTGGGCTGCGATGAGGAAGAGATCAGGGAGGGGCTCAAGCGCGTGTCAAAAGACCCCGGCATGCATGATCTGTACCGCCTGAGGGACACGCAGGGGCAGCCGGTGGATTTCCTCAACCTATTTGCCGCCAACGATCCCCGGTCCGCGCTGATAAAACTGGCGCCATATTTGGACGAAGGCAGGCAGCTTGTCTTTTTGTTCAACTGCAGGGCCGACCGGCCGGATCGCTTTGTCTTGTTTGCCCGCCACTTCTTTTCACAATTCCCTGCCGCACGCATTCTCCTGACGGGGTCGGGCGTAAGGCTGGCCGAACGGATCTTTTTAAGAGAGCACCCGGATCTGGACATCATCAAACTTCGGACCTGGCAAGCGGCTCTTCATATCACTCCAAAGGGGGCCCTGCTGGTCGGGCTGGGCAACATCAAGGGAGATGGCATAAAGTTGCTTCAGGCGGCGCATAAGGAGGAAGGCGGCAGATGAATGACATGCTGTTTATCGGCGTTGCGGTCAGTTTTTTATTTACCGAGCTGACGGGGCTGGTGCCCGGCGGGCTGATCGTGCCGGCATATTTCGCGCTTTACTATGATGACCCCATGCGCATGCTGCTGACGGTTGCCGTGTCGCTTTTGACCCTTGGGCTGATGAAGGTTTTATCCCGCTATACCATCCTGTGGGGCAGGCGTCGGTACGCGCTCTATCTCCTGATCGGTATGGCGGTCAAGGCCCTGCTGGGGCAGCTCTATGCCTATGGGCCCGCCTGTTTGCCGAACCTGTCCCTGTCCATCGGATACCTGATCCCCGGTATGCTGGGGCGGGAAATGGAACAGCAGGGGCCGATCAGGACCTTGCTGGCCCTGGGGATCACGGTGATGCTTCTGCGCCTGATCCGGATGCTGATTGCGGGTTACTGACATGAAAAAGACGCCGTTTTCACACTTGCTTATTCTCTTTCTGGCGCTGGGCGCGGGCTTTGCTGTCCTCGAAATGAGCCTTACAACCGTCCCCAGGGCCGCATACGGGCGGATGATGGACGCCGCGGCCCGGACAGAGGCCGCGTTTGAGGCGATCAGACAGGCGCGGTACGCCCGGGGGGCAGAGCCGGATCCTTTGGATGACCCGAACCTGACAGGCCTGATCGGGCCTGAATACACCGGGATCACCACCTCGCTCGGCCACCTGGAGTCCAAGCGTTCCACGACCAACCCGAATGTCGCCGCGATGATCGTCGATATGTTTGATGACATCGGCCTGGCGCCGGGGGACAGGGTGGCGTTCAATTTTTCGGGCTCCTTCCCGGCGCTCAACATCGCGGTGCGCTGCGCGGCGGACGCGATGGGCCTGGAAGGGGTCAGTATCTTTTCAATGGGCGCGTCTACCTACGGCGCGACCGACCCCGCCTTTACCTACGGGGATATGGAGCTGCTGCTGTATGAACAAGGGCTGATCTCCACCCTGTCCATCGCGTTTTCAACAGGCGGGGAAGGCGATGCGGGTCTTGATATGATGGATGAAAAAAGCCGCGACGAGGTCGTCAAGCGGCTGAAAGACCATTACCCCTATATCTGGGAGCCGGATGCTGAGGAGAACCTTCAAACCCGGATCGCGCTGTATGAGGCGGGCGGTCCCCTCAGGTGTTTTGTGAATGTAGGCGGCAATATGGTGGCCTTCGGGGAGGACAGCAACCTCTATATCGCTGCGGGGATACTGCGCGATTTACCCAGGGGTGAAAGAGGACGGGGCCTGCTGCCGCATTATCTGGGCAGGGGCCTGCCTTCGATCAACCTGCTGAATATGCGCGGCCTGCTGCCGCAATACGGCCTTCCCATCGACCCTGTGCCACTTCCCGGTGTGGGCGAAGGCGGTGTCTATGAACGGATCGCCCTGCCTCACCGGCTCTTGGTGCCGGGCATGCTGGCCCTCACGGTGATCGCGCTGCTCGGCATCAATCACATGCGAAAGCGCTCCGGGCAGTGAGCTGGGGGCGTCAAAAGCCGGGATGTTATACCAATTTCCCCAGCCATTTGATTTTCAGTTCAACATTGAACCTTTCCCGCATCCGCTGCGTCACCCGGCCCGTAGCGCTGCCCATCAGCAGGGCGCTGACCAGGGTGCCAAGGCCGATGCCGACGATGCGACGGACAAACACCAGGCTGACCAGAAGGGAGATCAGCAGGTTGACCAGATCAAAGCCCGTACGGGCTTTTTTGACGCTGAGGCCCTTTTCCATCGTGAAGGCGCGCACCACGGTATCAAAGGGAAGGATGGGCGTGCCGCAAAGGATGAAGCAGCTGATGCCGATCGACATGATGCAGAGGCTGAATATAAAATAAAAGAGCCGCATGGCGAAGGCCGCGCTCCAGGGAGCCATCATCGCGGTCCAGAAATCAAGCAAAAAACCGAATATAAAAGCCAAGCCGAAGGAAATCAGATAACCCGGCTTGGCTTTTTTAATGGCCAGCATCGTCAGGATCAGCCACAGGCACTGGACCAGCGCGTTCCACGCGCCGTTTGTCATCACGGGAAAGGCGACGGACAGCACATAGGGAACGGAGCTGATGGATGAGATGCCGAAATCCGCCTTGATCAGCAGGCTGACGGCAAAAGAGTTGATCAGCATCCCCGCGGCAAGCATCAGCTCGCCTGACAGGGCGGCCTTGGGCTGTTTTGTCAATGTGACGGTCAGCCGTAGAGGGGATAGCGCCCGGTCAGCGTGCCCGCCATGGCTTTGACCCCCGCCACGGCCTCTTCACCTCTGTGGAGGATATCGGCGATGCCTTCGGCGATCAGGCGCATGTCCTCTTCTTTCATGCCGCGCGTGGTGACAGCCGGGGTGCCGATGCGGATGCCGCTGGTGACGGCGGAGCTGCGCTTGTCGCGCGGCACCATGTTCTTGTTGACGGTGATGTCAGCCTGCCCGAGGAGATCCTCCATTTTGGCGCCGGTCATCTCCAGGTCCGCGAAGTCGAGCAGCAGCAGGTGGTTGTCCGTGCCGCCCGATACCATGCGCACGCCCAGCTCACTGAAGCGCTCTTCCAGCGCCTTGGCGTTGGCGATCACCTGCCGCTGATAGCCGAGGAAACCTTCATCCATTGCCTCTTTAAAGCAGATGGCCTTGGCGGCTATCGTGTGCATCAAGGGGCCGCCCTGTATGCCGGGGAAGATGGCCTTGTCGATGGCCCTGGCGTGCTCGGCTTTGCACAGGATCAGGCCGCCTCGGGGCCCGCGCAGGGTTTTGTGGGTGGTGGAGGTCACGACGTCCGCGTAGGGGACGGGAGTGGGATGCAGCCCCGCGGCGATCAGGCCCGCGATGTGGGCCATGTCCACCATCAGATAGGCGCCGACAATGTCCGCGATCTTCCTAAAGCGCTCAAAGTCGATGCTCCGGGGGTAGGCGGAGGCGCCGGCGACGATCATGCGGGGCTTATGCTCCAGGGCCAGGGCCTCCACAGCCTCATAATCAATGACCTCGCTGTCCTCCGTCAGGCCGTAGCTGACAAAGCGGAAGTATTTGCCCGAGATGTTGAAGGGGCTGCCGTGGGTGAGGTGCCCGCCGTGGCTGAGGCTCATGCCCAGCACGGTGTCGCCGGGCTTTAAAAGCGCGTAATAGGCGGCCATGTTGGCCTGGGAGCCGGAATGGGGCTGAACGTTGGCATGCTCCGCGCCAAACAGCTTCTTGACCCGGTCGCGGGCCAGGTCCTCCGCTATATCCACATACTCGCAGCCGCCGTAGTAGCGGTGCTCGGGGTAGCCCTCCGCGTATTTGTTGGTCAGCGGGCTGCCGAGGGCTGCCAGCACGGCAAGCGATACGAAGTTTTCGGAGGCAATCAGCTCGATGTGCTCCTCCTGCCGCCTGCTCTCCAGGCGGATGGCTTCCATCACCTCAGGGTCTTGGTTCAGGCTTTCGGGCAATGTCCACATAGGGCTGCGCCTCCTCATATCTTTTTATACAAATACCGCATGCCG
>CAZVUU010000019.1:0-26892 GCA_964630465.1 uncultured Christensenella sp. | reverse complement strand
AGTTGACGTAAAAGTAAGTCCATGCTACTATTTTATTGGAAAATCTAAATTTTTCAAAGGAGCCCCGATGATGCGAACTTCCGGCGGCGAACACGGCCACGGGCCGGTTTCTTTCTCCAGATCGCGCCGAGCAAAGAACATTCTTCGCAACGCGCTGACCAATCCCTACAATATTATTACATTGATCTCCGTGCTGGCCTTGTGCTACCTGATCATTGTTCCTTTGATCGGCATGATCAGTACGACCTTTACCCTGGCCAGGTCAGACCTGCGCCGGGTACCCGGCGGCACCGCGGGCGAGCCGACGCTGTATTACTGGACAAGGCTTTTGACCAGCGATGTGTCGCGCAACCTGTTTTGGATTCCCCTTCGTAATTCTTTGATCATCGCCATATCCACCAGCGCCATTTCCATCACGCTGGGCTCATTGATCGCCTGGCTGATGGTGCGTACGGACCTGCCCGGGAAGCGCTTTTTTTCGTTGGCCGTCATCATCCCCTATATGCTGCCTTCCTGGACCAAGTCCATGGCCTGGCTGTCGGTGTTTCGCAACACCCGCATCGGCGGCGCCGCGGGTTTTTTAAGTTACCTGGGGGTCTCTACGCCGGACTGGCTGGCCTACGGCCCCGTGGCGATCATCATCGTGCTGTCCATCCACTATTATGCCTATGCCTATCTGCTTGTGTCGGCGGCGCTGCGCTCGATCAACTCCGAGCTGGAGGAAATGGGCGAGATCGTCGGAGCCGGCACGGGCACGATCCTGCGTAAGATCACCTTTCCGCTGGTGCTGCCCGCCATCCTCTCCAGCATCATCCTGACCTTTTCAAAGGCGATGGGTACCTTCGGCGTGCCTTCCTTTTTAGGGCTGAAGATCAACTACTACACCATTTCCACCTCGCTGTACGCGACGGTGGAGTCGCAAAAGGGGACCAGCTTCTCCATCTCACTGGTGCTGATCCTGCTGGCCTCCGTCAACATCTTCATTAACCAGCGCCTGATCGGCTCGCGCAAGTCCTTCGCCACTATCGGCGGCAAGGGCGGGCGTTCGACCCTCCTGACGCTCGGCCGCTGGAAGGGGCCCATCCTGGCGCTGCTGTGCCTGTTCCTGCTTGTTTCCGTGGCCCTGCCGCTGGGTATTTTGCTGTACCAGACTTTCATGCTCAAGGCGGGTGACTTCAGCCTGTCCAACTTTACGCTGCACTACTGGCTGGGCGAAGCCGTCGAGAATATATCCGACGGCCTGCCGGGCGTGTTCCGCTCCCCGCTGTTCTGGCTGTATGTGCGCAACACGCTGAAGCTGGTGTTTTTCACCTCCATCATCGCCACCCTCTGCGGCCAGATCCTCGGCTATATCAACTCCCGGGGCCGGCACCTCAAAAGCGGCAAGCTGGTCGAGCAGCTGGTGTTCATCCCCTACCTGATCCCCTCCATCGCCTTCGGCGCGATGTACCTGGCCATGTTTGCCACACCCACGCAGATCAGCGTATTCGGCCACCGCTTCACGGTGATTCCTTCCTTATATGGCACCTTCACGGTGCTGGTGCTGGTATCCATCGTCAAGCATCTGCCCTTCGCCTCGCGCGCAGGCACCTCCAACATGCTGCAGATCAGCATGGAGCTTGAGGAGGCGGCCCACCTGGCCGGGGCAAACTTTATCACCCGCTTTTTGCGCGTTGTATTCCCCCTGGCCAAAAACGGCTTCATGAGCGGCCTGATGCTGATACTGATCAGCATCATGAAGGAGCTTGACCTGATCGTCATCCTGATGACGCCGTCTCAGGCGACCCTCCCTTACATGGCCTATACCTATTCGACCAGCGGCTTCCAGCAGCCCGCCAGCGCGGTCGCTATCGTCATTTTTGTTCTGGTATTCTTCTTCTACTGGGCTGCCAATAAATTTTTCAACGCCGACATCGCCGGCGGGTTGGGAGGCTGAGTGTCATGGGCCGGATCGTGCTGAGAGGCATTGATAAGTTTTATGGAAGCAATCATGTACTGAAAGATGTAGATCTGACCATCGAAGACGGAGAGTTCATGACCCTCCTGGGTCCTTCCGGCTGCGGCAAGACGACCACGCTGCGCGTGATCGCCGGCCTCGAAAAACCGCAGAGCGGCACCATCGAGATGGAAGGGCGGGTGGTCGTCAACACGGCGGAACAGTTTTTTGAGTCGCCCGCCAGGCGCGGCCTGAACCTCGTGTTTCAGTCCTACGCCCTGTGGCCTCATATGACCGTGTTTGAAAACGTGGCCTTCGGGCTCAGGGTAGCCAAAATGTCCAAAAGCGACATCAAAGCCCTGGTGACCAATGCCCTTGAAAGAATGCAGATCGCCGAGTTTGAGGGGCGCTACCCCTCGGAGCTGTCAGGCGGTCAGCAGCAGCGCGTGGCCATCGCCCGCGCTATCGCCTCGTCCCCCAAGCTTCTGCTGCTGGATGAGCCGCTGAGTAACCTGGACGCCAAGCTGCGCATCGACATGCGCAGCGAACTCAAGCGCCTGCACCAGGAGATGGGCACCACGGTGATCTATGTGACCCATGACCAGGCAGAGGCCCTGACGCTGTCCACCCGCATCGCCCTTTTCTTTGACGGGCGCATCGAGCAGGTCGCCACGCCGATGGACCTCTACCGCAACCCCGCCTCCCTGCAGGTAGCCGGCTTCATCGGCAACCCGCGCATCAACCTGATCAAGGGAAGGGCCCGGGTGGCAGACGGGGTGCTGACGGTGAGCGATGCCTTTGGTACGCATACTTTCCCCTCCGACCGGTTCACAAAAGACACGCCCCAAGGCGGCGAGTTTGACTGTGAAGTCGGCTTCCGCCCCGAGCAGGTGAGCCTGTCGCGCACGAAATCGGAAGGATCCGTCCCGGCCAAAGTATATTCCGGCATGCCGGCTGGGTCCGAGACGCTGGTCCAGCTGTCCATGGGGAGAGAAAGCTTTCTGGTCAAGCAGCTGGGCGTGCGCTACTATCAGCCGGACGATGAGGTCTATCTGCGCATCGACCAGAGCCTGCTGAATGTATTCCACGCGGAATCCGGCGCGCTGATCAAGCTGGCCAGCACAGACGAATAGAGGGGTAAGCTCTTGCGGGAGTTTAACTATATGACCCTGATCCAATCATTATAAGGAGGACCAAGCATGAAAAAGTTCCGCATCCTGTCACTGATCATGGCGCTGCTGATGGTTCTGTCCCTTCCTGCTTTCGCGGGCGACCGGGAAGAACAGTGGGCGCAGGACAATGGCCTGTACCTGGATGAGCCGATGGACGAGCTCTATGAGAAGGCCAAAGAAGAAGGCAGCCTGACCATCTACACCATCTCCAGCCGCACGCAGCGCGTGGCCAACGCCTTTGCCGAAGAATATCCCGGCATCAAGGTGGAGGTCTATGATATCTCCTCAGGCACCCTGAAAGAAAAGTTCATCACCGAATACGAGTCCAACATCAGGACCGTTGACATCCTGCACTCCAAGGAGCAGGTGGGCGAGTATACCTTTGAGATCTTCTCCGAAGGCTGGCTGCACAACTACCAGCCGCCGTCCATCTTCGCCAATGTCAACCCCGCCTTTACCCAGGCGCTGACGCCGTTGATGCTGGAGCTGAACCTGTGGTTTTATAACACCGAAGTAAATGATGAATCCCCCATCACCTCCTGGTGGGATCTGACCAAGGAAGAGTGGCGCAGCCGCGTTGTCTTCCAGGATGCCGCCCGGAACGATGCCTACTGCGCCCCGCTGACCGTCATGGTGCAGCATGCCGATGAGATGGCAGCCGACTACGAGCGCGTTTTCGGCACGCCCATTGAGCTGGCGGATGACGAACCCAACGCGGGCTATGCCTTCATCAAGCGCTTCCTGGCCAACTCACCGATCATGGCCAAGGGCTCCGACGAGGTGATCGAGCTGGTCGGCGCCGCCGGGCAGGCCAACCCGCCCGTGGGCTATTCCTCCTCCGTGAAGCTGCGCGGCAAGGATGACGGCTTCGCCATCGACTATTCCCCCACGACCATGAGCGTGTCCAACGGCATCCCCGCGATGAACTTTATCGCCATCGCCAACGAGGCACAGCACCCCAACGCGGCCAAGTTGTTCATCAAGTACTGGCTCGGCGGCGAGGACGGGCAGGGCGCGGGTTATTCTCCGCTGGTCTCCCTGGGCTCCTGGTCCGTGCGTCCGGAAAACCCCTCCGCCGAAGGCAATATCTCTCTGGCCGATATCCCGCTGTGGGAGATCGACTTCAACTATATCTACCAGAACATCGAGACGGTCCGCGATTACTGGATCACCCACCGGAACTGATCCCCCTAAACGCTCAAAGCCCCAAGCCTGATCAGGCTTGGGGCTTTGCTTTTTGATGCGCCTCAGCTCAGCGCGAGGCTGCCCAGGGCGATATTCTTTCCGCCGGCCTTGTCAAACAGCACGGCTGTTTTGCTCAGCTCAAATCGCACCTTGCTGTCGACGGGATAGTCCACGTCACCGAAGACGACCGAGGTGAGGGGCAGGCCGTTCACATCCAGGCGCACGGTGGTCTCCATGCCGGCAGGCAGGGTGGAATAGACGCTCGCTTCGATCCCTTCATCCCCGATGCGCACATGCTCGGGCCGGATGCCGACGACGACCTCGCCGCCGGGGAAGTCGATCTTCTCTTCCGCCCGAAGCGTCCCCTTCAGCACGCCCATGTCGATATGTACCGTATCCCCCTCTACCCTGGCTTTTCCCTCCAGGAAATTCATGCTCGGGTTGCCCATGAAGTCGGCCACAAACAGGTCTGCCGGACGGTTGTACATCTCAAGCGGCGGAGCGTATTGCTTGAGCAGGCCGTTTTCCATGATGCACACGCGGGTGGACAGCGTCATGGCCTCCAGCTGGTCGTGGGTCACGTAGACGAAGGTGGAATCCGTGTCGCGGTGCAGCCTCTTGAGCTCCGCGCGCATCTCCATGCGCAGCTTGGCGTCAAGGTTTGACAAGGGCTCATCCATGAACAGCACCTTGGGGCCGGGCGCCAGGGTGCGGGCGATGGCCACGCGCTGCTGCTGGCCGCCCGACAGCTCCGAGGGATAGCGCTGGGCAAACTGGGTGATGCGCAGCATCTCAAGCAGCTCCTCCACGCGCGCCTTGATCCGCTCCTTGCTGAACTTCAGGTTCTCAAGGCCGAAGGCAATGTTGCGGTAGACCGTCATATGCGGCCACAGCGCGTAGTTTTGAAACAAAAAGCCGATATCCCGCTTGTTGGGCGGCACGTTGATGCCCCGGTCGGCGTCAAACACGGTGGTATCCCCGATGGTGATCCGTCCCTCGGTGGGCGTCTCGAGCCCCGCAATCATCCGCAGGGTCGTCGTCTTGCCGCAGCCGGACGGCCCCAGCAGGGTGATAAAATCATTTCCGCCGATGTGAAGCGAGAGCCTGTCAACGGCGACAAACTTTCCGAACTTTTTAGTAACATCCGTTAAAACAATATCAGGCATGATTAACCCCCCACTCCCTTGTCGATTGACGCGCCCGTCAGCTTGTTCACCGTGAAGTTGATCAGCAGCACAACGCTGACGATCAGCAGATTGATCGCGTTACCGAACTGCGCCCAGCCCTTTTCCGAGTACTGCATCAGCATTGTCGTCAGGATCGTGTTGCTCGTCGGCACAAGCAGCACGAAGAGGCTCAGCTCACGCATGCAGGACACCATCGGCAGCAGGTAGCCCGACAGGAAGGTCGATTTTTGTATCGGGAAGATGACGCGCATCATGCGCTTGTACCAGGGTACCCCCGCGATCAGCGCCGCCTCCTCTATTTCGCCAGACAGCTGCAGCATGGCATTGACGCCTGAGCGCGAGGCGAAGGGCAGGTATTTGACCGAGCCGACCAGCGCCAGCAGCAGAAAGCCCCTCAGCTGAGGCACCCGGCTTGACATGGACAGATAGATCGCGCCAAAGGCCAACGAGGGCATCAGATAGGGGAAGAAGGACAGGCTGCTGACCCAGGACGACAGCTTGCTCCCCCTCCGCTTGGCGACGCCGTAGCCCACCAGGATCCCGCTGGTTCCGGCGACAAAGGCGCAGGTGACGGCCAGCATCAGGCTGTAGCCCAGAGCCTTCCATACCTTGGCCGACAGCAGGATGCCCGTGGAATCACCCTGGTCGAGATAGTCCAGATCGCGTCCGATCCAGAAATCCAGCGTCATGTTGGACAGCGAATAATCCCCCGCCTTGATGATCACCGACTCCAGCGCGAAGGTGACCAGCGGCAAAACAGCCACCAGCAGCAGCACCGCCACCAGCAGGATGGCCATCGGCCGGTTCGCCCTCCGCAGGTTGATCTTGGAAATCTGGGAGGACTTGCCCGTCACGGTCGTAAACTGCCTTCTGGATGTGGTCACCCGCTGGTTCAGCATCAGGATGGCAATGCCGAAGGCGATCATCACCGCGGCGATGATATAGGCCTGCCCGCTGTATGTATCCATCAGGGACCGCATCTTGGTGGACAGCACATAGTAGCGCACGGGAGAGCCCAGGAAGACGGGCACCGCGTAGGCGCTCATGCTGCTGGCAAACACCAGCAAAAAGGTGGACAGCATCGCGGGCATGACGATCGGCAGGGTGATCCGCCGGATGATCTTGCCTCGCGGGGTCTTTAAAATGGTGGCCGCCTCCTCCAGGTTGGCGTCCATGTTACGCAGGATGCCCCCGATGAGGATGTAGGCAAAGGGCGCGTAGTGCAGCCCCAGCACGATCGATATGGGAAAAAAGCCGTAAACCATCCATTCGGGCGCATAGATGCCGAGCACCGAGGCCAGGATGCCGTTGGAGGTGCCCGCGCCGGCGTTCACGTTTTTAAAGAAGGTCTGCCAGAAGAGCGCCAGCGTCCACGAAGGCATGATGTAGGGAAAAACAAACACAGCCGATACGAACTTCTTATAGTACAGGTTGGTCCGCGTAATCAGAAAGGCCACCGAACCGCCAAACAGGATGGCGATGGCCGAGGCCGTGATCGACACATTCAGCGTGTTGAAGAAAGGTTCATAAAACTGTATCCAGCTGTTGGACAGGCGGATACCGCCCGCCCCGCCGTCGTTCAAGGTAAACAGCAGCTTTTCAAAGTGCCACAGCGTGGTGTCCCCACGCTTTAGCCCCAGTGACCTGACGGCGCTTGCCTCGCGGCCGGAGTGCACCTTGACCGTCTCCACCAGCATCGTCATCAGCGGGTAGAGGGTCAACAGCAGCAGCACCACGAAAAAGACCAGCAGGATGATATTGGCAGGCTTGGTCAGCCACGCACGCGCACGGCCGGCCAGACGCCTGAAGCGGACATTCTGCGCATATTCCATCGCGGACAGGCCCCCTTTCTATCCATGAAATAAGAGGCGCGGCAGGGCTATGCCTGCCGCGCCAGCAAAAGGTCGCTTATTGCAGATATTTGATCACGAAATCCGATACTTCAGTGTAGCTGTCGAGGATGTAGTTCGCTTCTTCGATCACCAGGGTCTCCTTCCAGGTCGCGACGCCCAGGTCACCCTCGTGAGGGGTCACGGCTGTCGAAGAGGAATAGGCGCCGATGTTGGAACCCCAGGGCGCAAAGCCCTCAGCGCCCATCAGGTACTCGATGAAGAGCATCGCCGTGTAGGGGCGGGAGGCCGCGGAAGAAACCAGCGCGTACATCGGGTACATGAAACCCGCGAAAGGCTCGATCTCGTAGCTATTCTCCGTCGCGTCATACTGAGCGACCGTGAGGTTCTCCGTCAGCACGGAGGAGGAACGCAGCTTGCTCAGCACAAACAGGCCGATCTTGCCGGCGGCTGTTGTCTGGCTGATCTCCTCGGCGATGTTGGTATCGGAAGAGCCGAAGGTGCAGTTTAACAGGAACTCGGCGATCCACTTGTAGCCGGCGTTCTTAAAGTCGCCCAGGTCGATCTCCTCGCCCTTCCAGGACTTATAGGCTTCGGCCAGGCGCGCGGACCATTCCTCGTTGGTCAGCATCACCAGGAAGTTCATGTTGACCTGCTCCTGCTCGGGGTTCTTGAAGATGACATGGCCCTTCATGGAAGGATCAGTCAGCTCCCACACGTTTTTGATCGCGGGCACATTGTCGCCCTGGTTGTTGTAGATGAAGACCTTGTTGATGTACTGGTGCACCAGCGGCATGCTGTCCGCCTCGTCCACGGTATCCTTGACGGAAGCGGGCATAAAGTTATACAAAAGGCCGTCTTCCAGCGCGTAGATCAGGGACGCGCCGTCCTGGATCATGACCATGTCGGCGCCGGAGCCGCCGCCGGATACTTCACTTTCCAGCTTGGTGTAGATCTCGGCGTCCTTGAGGTTGTTGGCCTCGGTGGGAATATTGTACAGCGCGCCGAAGTTTTCAAGCGCGGTCGCGATCCGGCTGGTATTGCCGTAGCCGATAAAGGTGCCGGTTTCAGCCAAGGCCTTTTCAAGCAGCTCCTCATGCGTGAGCGCTTCTGCCGCTTCGACATCCGCTGCCACATCTGCCAAAGCGGGCAGAGCAGTCAGCAGCATCATGGCCGCCAGCATCAGGGATAAAAATTTCTTCATGGGGTTCCTCCTTCATGGTATATATGGGATAATGGTCTATTTCCGGTTAAATTATACCCACTCTATATGAAAATAGCAAGGAATCAAGCCTTTCCAAAACGGTATAAAGACAAAAACCAGTTGACGCAAACAAGCGCCCTGCGCTATAATCAATGTACGGTCGCCATCCGCCGTGCAAGCGGCGAACGCTAAGGCGAGATGTGCGAAGGGGGGGAGACAAGTGTCTGAAGTCCGTGTGAAGGAAAATGAAACGCTGGAAAGCGCTCTCAAGCGGTTCAAGCGTCAATGCGCCCGTTCGGGTGTCCTGGCTGAGGTACGCAAGCGCGAGCATTATGAAAAGCCCAGCGTCAAGCGTAAGAAGAAGATGGAAGCAGCCCGCAAGCGCAAGTATTGATTCCTTGCTCATAAAAGAAGCGTTCGATATGAGCGCTTCTTTTTTATTCACTATAAAGGATATTAGATGAAAAATACCATCATTGTAATCGGCGCGGGGCATGCCGGCTGCGAGGCCGCCTTGGCCGCGGCCCGGCTGGGCTGCGACACCCTGCTGCTGACGCTCAGCATCGACTCCATCGCCCTGATGCCCTGCAACCCCTCCATCGGAGGGACGGGCAAGAGCCAGCTGGTGCGCGAGGTGGATGCCCTGGGGGGCGAAATAGGCCTGGCGGCAGACGATTGCCTGCTGCAGGGGCGCATGCTCAACACGGCCAAAGGCCCCGCCGTGCACAGCCTGCGGGCGCAGGAAGACAAATATGCCTATCATCTGCGCATGAAACAGGCAGTGTTTTCGCAGGAAAACCTGACGATCCGCCAGGGGGAAGCGGCTGAGATCCTGACAAGTTCAGGCCGCGTCAGCGGCGTGAAAACAACGTCCGGAGAGTTCATTCCCGCCCGCTGCGTGATCGTGGCGGCAGGCGTCTACCTGAAAAGCCGCATCATCATCGGCGAATTCAACAGCGACACGGGCCCGCAGGGCCTGCAGGCGGCCAACCACCTCTCCCAAAGCCTCAGCGGCCTGGGCTTTGAGCTGCGCCGCTTCAAAACGGGCACACCCGCCCGCGTTGACGCCCGCAGCATCGATTTTGACAGGATGGAGGTTCAGCCGGGTGACGACCCCGTGGTCCCCTTCTCTTTCATGACGGACCGGGCACTCCCCAACAAGGCCCTCTGCTACCTCACCTGGACCAACGAGCGCACGCACGACATCATCCGGGAAAACATCCACCGCTCCCCCATGTTTTCCGGGGCGATCAAGGGCACGGGGGCCCGCTACTGTCCCTCCATCGAAGACAAGGTCCACCGCTTTGCCGATAAGGACCGCCACCAGCTCTTCCTTGAGCCGGAGGGCCTTGACAACCCCGAGTGGTATGTGCAGGGCCTGTCCTCAAGCCTGCCGGAAGATGTGCAGTGGGCCATGTACCGCACAGTGCCGGGGCTTGAGCGGGCGCAGCTGACCCGCCTGGCCTATGCCATCGAGTATGACTGCATCAATCCTCTGCAGATATCTTCCGCCATGCGGGCGCTGTCCATCCCCGGCCTCTACTTCGCCGGGCAGATCAACGGCACCTCCGGCTATGAGGAGGCCGCGGCCCAGGGGCTGCTGGCCGGCATCAACGCCTCGCAGGAGATCAAGGGACAGGAGCCCCTGATCCTCACCCGCGCCCAGGCCTATATCGGCGTGATGATGGACGACCTGACCGTCAAGGGCACGGATGAGCCCTACCGCATGATGACCAGCCGCGCGGAGCACCGGCTATGGCTGCGCCAGGACAACGCCGACCTGCGCTTGACCGAACTGGCGCACCGCATCGGCCTGGCAAGCGACGCCCGGATGCGGCGGACGGAGCAAAAGGACAAAGAAACGCAGGCATTGATCCAATACCTGCGCGATGAGGGGCTGGCCCAGCCCCTGAAGCAGCCCGAAAACACCCTGGAGGACATCCTGTCCGGCGACAGCCTGGCAGGCTACAGCCCGGCTGCGCGCCGTCAGGCGGAGATTTCTCTGAAGTACGAGGGCTACCTCAAAAAAGAAGAGCAGCAAATCCGCCAGGCCGCGTCAATGGAAAACACACGCCTTCCTGATGACATCGTCTACGGCGACATCGCCTCCCTGCGGCTGGAAGCCAAACAGAAGCTTGATACGCAGCGCCCGCTTTCTCTGGGGCAGGCCTCGCGCATCCCCGGCGTTTCTCCGGCCGACATCGCTGTGCTGCAGGTACACCTCAAAAGGCTGGCCTCAGACTAACTCTTCCACAAAGGCTTTGATGCGCCGCCCGGCTTCCGCCAGGCGGCCTTCGTCTGTGGCGTAGCTCAGGCGCAGGCAGCCGGGCGCGTAAAAACCCTCTCCCGGCACCACCGAAACCAGGGCGTATTCCATGATCAGCTCCGACAGGCGCCCGTCTGTTTTGATCCGTTCGCCCCGAAAGCTCTTGTCCAGCAGTTCGCTGACATCCACCAGCACATAAAACGCGCCGTAGGGCGTGGCATAGCGCAGACCCGGGGTTTCATCAAGGATCGACAGGATCAGCCTGCGGCGGTTTTCAAAGGCCCGGCACATCTCGTCCACGCCGGCCTGATCCCCTTCCAGCGCCTCGACCCCGGCATATTGGGAGATGCTGCAGGTATTGCCCGTGGCATGCCCCTGGTAGGCATCCATGGCGGCAATGATATGCGCGGGCCCCGCCGCAAAGCCCAGCCGCCAGCCGGTCATGGCGTAGGCCTTGCTGAAGCCGGAGATCGTGATCGTCCGCTCAAAGGCGTCATCACTCAGGCTCGCAAAGATCGTAGCGCTGCGGCCGTCATAGCATAGCGCTTCATAGATTTCATCGCTGATGACGGCAAAGTCGTATTTCTCGGCCAAAGCTGCCAATCCCTCAAGCTGCTCCCGGCTCCAGACGGCCCCGGTCGGGTTGCTCGGGTTGTTGAGGATCAGCGCTTTTGTCCTGGCTGTGACAGCCTCTTCGATCTGCGCGATGTCGGGAATATAGCCCTGAGCAGCCGTCGCGTGGACCACGGCAGGCACCCCGCCGGCCATGCGGATCATCTCGGGATAGCTCAGCCAGCAGGGCGCGGGCAGCAGCACCTCATCCCCAGGTTCGAGCAGGGCGTTGAGCGCGCCCACCAGCGCCTGCTTGGCTCCGGTGGTCACGATGACCTGAGCGGGCCGGTAGTTCACCCCCCGGTCGCGGTAGTGCCCGGCCACCGCGGCGCGAAGCTCCGGTATGCCCGCCGTGGCGGTATAGACGGTGCGGCCTTTGTCGATCGCTGCCTTGCCCGCCCGGCTGATATGTTCCGGCGTGGGAAAATCAGGCTCGCCGGCTGCCAGGCTGATGACATCCAGACCCTGCCTACGCTTTTCGGCAGCCAGGGCATTCAGACGCAAAGTGGCGGATGGGGTAATATTCCTGCAAATTGTCGAGACATTCAGGGCCATAAGTTCCTCCGTCGAAGTCATTTTGAAAGTTACCGTCCTGTATTCTGCATTTTTACGTACCGCTTGTCAATGGTAAACCGCCTTTCTTGCCGGAATATCCGCCAATATCTGACAAATTGACAGTTTGTCCCGAAGCCGACGCCTGAGCAAAGCGGTTTTTTGTGTCCAATCCGCGTGCTTTTTGCCGGAAAGCTCCGGACCTCCCGGGTGAAAGCCGTCCGACGCAGTTGTCTGTGGATGTGAAATCTTGTTGATTTTTGTCCACTTGGTCCATTTAACCCTTTTTCCATTCGGTGATTCTTGACAGACAATCCGCTGAAGAGGATGATAAACCTATAAGGAAGACAATCTTGTCTTCAACAATAAAACAGGAGGAACCCATCATGACAATCAGACGTCTATCTGCTCTTCTTCTTGCGATGATCATGGTGCTGGCTGTCGGCATGACCGCCGGCTCTGCCGAAGAAGTCGTCACGCTGCGCGTACTCAACTACCGCGACATGACCAGCCCCAACGCTATGGAAGAAACCGCCACCGTGTGGGAGGCTTTTGAAGCCGCCCATCCCAACATCAAGCTGGAAATCCAGGATGAGTTCAACGAGCCCTTCCACCAGGCAACAGAGGCCTACGCGGCAGCCAACAACCTGCCCGACGTGCTCTATGCCTGGCCCTCCGGCCGTTCCACCACCCTGCACACCAACAAGCTTTTGAAGGACCTTACGCCCCTGGTCGAGCGCGACGGAATTGCCGATTCCTATCTTCCAGCAGCCTTGAGTCCCATCCAACAGGTCGGGGGTTACTTAGCCATGATCCCCTCAGGAGTCACTACCACACACGCCTTCTACGTGAACTTGGAAGTTCTTGAAGATGCCGGCCTCGAGCCCGCCAAGACCTATTCCGAGCTGGTTGCTCAGGTTCCCGTACTCAAAGCCAAGGGATATGAGACCGTGCTGATGCCCAGCCAGGATACCTGGGTCATGCAGTCCTGCCTGTTCTCCATGATCGCCGGCCGTTTCGGCGGCGAGGGCTGGGAGCAGAAGATTTTGAGCGGCGAAGCCAAGTTTACCGACCCCGAATTCATCGCCGCGCTGAACTTTGTTGAGCAGATGTATGAAGACGGCGTCCTTGACAGATCCACCCTGGCCGTTGCCTACGGCGAAGGCCCGGGCCTGTTTGCCACCAACACCGCTGCCTACTACATCGACGGCGACTGGCGTGGGGGCGATTTTATCACTGACGCTTCCACTGGCGAAGCTCTGATCATCCCTGACAGGCAGAAAAACATCAAGATCACAATATTCCCGGAAATCGATGTAGAAGGCGTAAAGATTAACAATTCTGACAGCGTTGTGCCGGCTACTGGCTACGGCATCAGTGCCGCTCTGGAAGACGGCTCCGCAAAGCTGGATGCTGCCTGGGAACTGGTCAAATGGCTTTCTAGCAAAGAAGTCCTGACCTACAGACTGTCCACCGGCGGCCTGGCCACCCCCTCCCGCACCGACATTGATATTTCCTCACTTCCTTTGGAGCCCCTGCAAATTGCTATGGCAAATTTAACCTCAGAGTATGACACAGATACCGTGGTCATCGACGGCGTCTTCGAAGGCCCCGTATACACCCCCCTCAACGACGGCTTGCAGGCCATCGGCCTGGGAACCCAGACCCCCGAAGATGTCGCCCAGGCGACTCAGGACGCCCTTGACGCCTGGAAGACCGCCAAGTAAACTAAGCTGAACCAAACGATCATATCCTGACTGACCGATCAGACTGATGGATGGGAGAGGCCGCGATGACAACAAAAGGTGAAAAACGACTAGCATATACCGTTCTGGCTTTGCCTGCTGTGATCATCTATCTGGCCGTCGTGGCCTTTCCCACCATCTTCTCTTTGCTGCTCAGCCTGACCAACTACAACGGCGGCGTGATCTTCGGTAACCCCAACATCCAGTTTGTCGGGCTGAAAAGCTATATCTGGATGTTTATCGACCCCTCGCGCAACTTCTACACGGCGCTTAAAAACAACATGCTGATCGTCGGCGTGTCGGTCTTTGGCCAGATCCCCCTCGGCTTCATGCTGGCATATATCCTCTCCCGAAAGCTGATCAGCAGAGGAAACAGCTTTTTCCAGACAATGATCTATCTGCCCAACGTCATCTCCTCCATCATTATCGGCGTGCTATTCAACGCCATCATCTACGGGCGCAATTCGGTGCTGATGGACATCCGCCGCATTTTCGATCCTTCGGCAGTCTATTCCATCAGCAGCCAGCCCATGGTCCCCGTCCTGGTCGTCATCCTGTGGATGTTTACGGGGTTTTATATGATCATCTTCTTAGCGAACATGCAGCGCATCGACCCGGCCATCATCGAAGCCGCCAGAATTGACGGCGCAAAGGAGTCGGGAATCCTGTGGCATATTACTTTGCCTGCCCTGTCGGGCGTCATCATCACCACCGCGATCCTCGCGATTTCAGGCTCATTAAAATCATTTGATCTTATCTACGCCATGACCAACGGAGGCCCCGCCGGTCAGACGCGTGTTCTTTCCTTATATATGTATCAGTCCGCCTTCCAGGGGGCGCCCAATTACCCCCTGGCGAATGCCATTTCCACGGTCATGGTCATCATCAGCATCATCCTGATCATCATCACCATGGGATTGGGAAAAGTATTCAGCGAGAAGGAGATTTAAGCCATGGACAGCCGAAACATCTCTCTGCCCGCGAAAATTATCGTTTATTCAATCATGGTCTTGTTTACCGTCTTGACCATTTATCCGATTCTGTGGCTGGTCCTTCAGTCATTCAAGACCAATACGACCTATCTGACCACCAATAAATTATCCTTGCCGCCCTCTGTATATCTGGGCAACTACGCCTTCGTCATGAATCAAGGCAATTTTTTCAACTTTTTCAAAAACAGCCTGATCTATTCCGGCGTAACGGTGATCGTCGTCGTGATCCTGTCCAACATGGCGGGCTTTGCCTTTGCCAAGCTGGACTTCAAGATCACAAAGCTGCTCCACGGCTTGTTTATTGTCGGCATTCTGCTGACCATGCAGTCCATTCTCATTCCTCTGTTTCTGATGGTGACCGCGGCGGGGATCCACAATTCGCGCTGGGCGGTGCTGATCCCCTATATCGCGCTGGGGCTGCCCATGGGCGTCTACCTGTGCACCGATTTTGAAAAGAGCATCCCCGATGAGCTTCTGGAAGCCGCCAGAATTGACGGGGCCGGCTTTATGAGAATCTTTATCAGCGTCGTTCTGCCGATGTGCGCGCCTGTTTCGGTCACCCTGGCGATCATCACCTTTACGGGCACCTGGAATGAGTTTGTGCTGATGAGTCTGATGACCTCCTCTGAAAAGCTGAAGGCCATCCCTTACATGGTCGGCCGCTATGCCGGAGCCCTGGGCTCGGATTACGGAAAGCTGTTCACATCGCTGACCGTTGCTCTTGTTCCCATCCTGATCTTCTATTCGGTTTTCAGAAACCAGATCACAAAGGGTGTTGCCGCCGGAGCTGTCAAAGGCTGAGGGAAACCCGGGGCAATGAGGCAGTCACCAAACGGGTGGCTGCCTTTTTTATTGCGCGGCCGCGCTCCCGCAGCTGTTGCTCCTTCGCTCCTTATGGCGCATGTGTAAACTGTCCTGTATTTGTCCGGCTGAATCTTTTTCTCTCACACTTTGCTTAAGCAGCGGTTTACCGGGGTAAATATTATGCAATCTGTGGGCATGGCCCGCGCAGTCAGAGATGAAAGGAGAGGGCTTTGATGACACACACTGTTTGCATGACCGCCGTCTCTTCTTTCATGCCTGTCCGCCGCGCGTCTTCTCGGCGAATGTGCCGCCCCGCGGCATAAAATAAGAAATAATAAGCGCATAAGCCGCTCATATGAGCGATCCTGCCCTGACGAAGCGTCTGCCTGTCTTTGGCAGCCTCCGCCTGGGTGTCAGTGAATGAATGGAGAAAAAAACCTGATGATCGATCTGTCGTCCGTCAGCAAGACCTTTACCGGAAGCGCGCAGCAAGAGCAGGTCGAAGCCTTGCGCGATGTATCCTTGACTGTCCGGCAGGGTGAGGTTTTCGGCATCATCGGCTCTTCGGGCGCCGGCAAATCCACGCTGGTCCGCGTAATCAACCTCCTGGAGCGCCCGGATACAGGGCAGGTGCGTGTCAACGGATTGGAATTGACCACCCTCAGCCAGAAGGATCTGCGCCGTGTGCGCCGAAAAATCGGAATGATCTTCCAGCACTTTTCCCTGCTTCCATCCAGGACCGTCTTTGACAACATCGCCTTTCCTCTGAGATACACAGGCCTACCCGCAGGCGATATACACGCCAAGGTGACCGGTTTGCTGGACCTGGTAGAGCTGAGCGACAAGGCATCCGCCTATCCATCTCAGCTGTCGGGTGGGCAGCAGCAGCGTGTCGCTATCGCCCGTGCCCTGGCGGCCGATCCCCAGGTGCTGCTGTGTGATGAGGCCACCAGCGCCCTGGATCCGCAGACCACCCTGTCCATCCTGCGGCTGCTTAAAAAAGTCAATGAGCAGCTGGGCATCACCATCGTGATCATCACCCATGAAATGGCCGTGATCAAAGAAGTATGCGACCGCGTCGCCGTCATGGAGGCGGGGCGCGTGGTGGAGACAGGCCAGGTGTTCGATGTCTTTGCCTCTCCAAAGGAGACCATCACCCGCCGCTTCATTGAGACCACGGGCACCATACACCGCCTGCAGGAGATGATCGACGGCGATTCTCCCATCCTCAAGCTGTCGCCCGGCGAACTGCTGGTCAGGCTGCAGTATGCTGAACGCAACCCCGGCGCGCCCCTGGTATCCCGGGTCTCGCGTGAATTTGACATTGACCTCAACATTCTCTTCGGCAACGTGGAGATACTCGGCGGATCGCCGCTGGGCGCTCTGGTCGTGATCGCCTCGGGTGAAGCGAACAAGATCAAGGAAGCGCTGGCCTACATGAGGGAACAGAACGTGAATGTGGAGGTGCTGAAACATGCTTGAATGGCTGCAAAACATTGCCCCCAATGTGGTCAAGAAGTTCCCCGAGCTGGTTACTTCCGCCGAACAGACCCTGATCATGCTGTTTCAGTCAGGCATCATATCCTTTGTGATCGGCCTGTTCCTGGGCGTATTGCTGGTGACCACGCGCAGAGGAGGCATCCTCCGGAACAGGCTGCTCTTCGCCGTGCTTGATAAAACCATCAACCTCCTTCGATCCATTCCCTTCATTATCCTTCTGGCTGCCCTGATCCCGCTGACCCGCGCCGTAGTCGGCACGGCCATCGGCACCAAGGGTGCCATCCTGCCGCTGGTGTTCGGCACCGTTCCCTTCTTCTCCCGCCAGGTGGAAAGCGCGCTGCTTCAGCTCGACGGCGGCCTGATCGAAGCCGCACAGTCCATGGGCATCAGCCCACTCGGCATCATCTTCCGCGTCTATCTCAAGGAAGGCATTCCCGGCATCGTCAGGGGCACTTCCATCACCATGATCAGCCTGATCGGCCTGACGGCCATGGCGGGCGCTGTGGGCGGCGGCGGCCTGGGTGATTTTGCCATACGCTACGGCCACCACCGCAATCAGGTGGATATCACCTACGCCACCGTGCTGATCCTGCTGCTTCTGGTCAGCCTGCTGCAGTCCGTCGGCACCTATATCATCAAAAAGACAAGCCATTAAAATATAAAGGAGAACCCATCATGAAAAAGATACTGTCAATCGGCCTTTCCCTCGCCCTGATCCTGGGCATTGCTTCCATCCCCGCGCTGGCTGAAGAGATCACCATAAAGGTCGGCGTTGTCGGAGAGCACAACGAACAGTGGGAGTACATCGCCTCCGTCCTCAAAGAGGAGGGTATCATCATCGAACTGGTCCCCTTTGCCGATTATTCCCTGCCCAACCCCGCGCTGCACGACGGCGACATCGATCTGAACGCTTTTCAGCACTATGCCTTCCTGAACAATCAGGCCGAGGCCCTGAACCTGGATCTGAGCGTCGTGGGCAATACCCTCATCGCCCCGCTGGGCCTGTATTCTCAAAAGATAGAGTCTGTTGACGAGATCAAGGAAGGGGACAAGATCGCCCTGCCCAACGACGCCACCAACGGCGGCCGTGCCCTGAAGGTGCTGGAGACCACCGGGCTGATCACCGTGGACCCCGATGCCGGCTACCTGCCCGAGCTGAGCGATATCACCGAGAACAAGCTGAGCCTTGAATTCATAGAGGTCGAAGCCGCCCAGACCGCGGGCCTCCTGCCCGATGTGACCGCTGCCTTCATCAACGGCGGCCATGCTGTTGACAACGGCTACTTCCCCGCCAGGGATGCCATCCTGATCGAAACGGTCGAAGAGGGCAGCGACAACCCCTATGTCAACATCCTGGTGTCCCGCACCGAAGACCTGGACAACCCCATCTATCAGAGGATTCTGGAAGTCTACCACAGCGATGCCGTGGCTGAGATCTTCGCGACCTCTTTCAAGGGCGCCTACCTGCCCGCCTGGAAGTAACGATGCCAATTCAGCGTTTTGGATGCGCTGAAGTGTTTCATTGGCGTAATATAGATTGAGTGTTATAAACGAGCCTCCCCGCTATCAAAAGCAGGGAGGCTCGTTTTTGTTCTGACGGATGTTTATAATGAGAGCAGGCCATCTGCCTGCCCGGCCTATGCAGCCGCCGGCTGCTCACCGTCCTGATGGGGAAGGGAGCGCTGATGGTAAAGATACCACAGGTAGACCCACGCGCCCCGCAGTGCCGCGCCTGCGGTTACCGCCACATAGATGCCCCTCAGCCCCATCGGCCCGCGCGAGAGGAAGTAGGCGGCCACAACGCGCAAAAGGTTTGATGTCGCGCTGGAGATAAAGGGAGGCATGGTCTTTCCCATGCCGCGAAAAGCGCCCGCTGCGATGCCCTCCAGGCACTGCAGCAGCTGGCTGAACGCCAGGATGCGCAGGTAGACGATGCCTACGCTGACGACCGCTTCGTTATCCGGCATAAATATTCGAAACAGGGAGCCGCCGGCAAAATAAAGCGTCAGGGTGACGATCAGGCCCCAGCTGGCCATCAGAGCCGTCGACATGCCAAAGCCGCGGCGGATGCGCCGCCATTTAAGCGCGCCGAAGTTCTGCCCCACATAGGCTGTCAGCGCCGAGGCAAAGCCGCCGCCGATCAGCCAGGACAGGCTCTCCACCTGCGAAGCCACGCGCTGCGCCGCCGTCACATCGGTACCGTAGGCATTGATCATCCGGGAGAGCAGCATCGTCAGCGTCGTGAACAGCAGGCTCTCCAGAGCGATGGGCAGCGTCCAGCGGATGATCAGGCGGATGTCTTCGATCAGCACTTTGGCAAAAGGCTTGAAGGATTCAAAGGGGCGAAAGCGGGGGCGCAGCAAGGCCAGCGTCAGCAGCGACGCGGAGACGATCTGGGCCAGCACGGTCGCCACGGCCGCGCCCTCCACGCCCATGCCGAGATTAAAGATGAACACGGGATCCAGCCCGATATTCAGGCCCAACGAAATGCAGTTGATGATAAAGGGTGTTCTGGAGTTGCCGCTGCCGTTGAAAATACCGATCGCCGAAGCGCTGATAAAGTTGAAGGGAATGCCCATCGAGACGATCAGAAGGTAATTGCGCGCGGGAACGCGTACCTCCTCGGACAGGTTCAAAAACCCGATCAGGGGCTCATTGAGCAGGATCAGAAAGGCCATGAAACCCAGACCGACCAGAGCCCCCAGGGTATAGGCGCTCTGCCCGATCAGCCGGGCGGCATGCCGGTCGCCCCGGCCGACATTTTGCGCGACGCCGATTTCAGCGCCCCTGCCTCCAAACGCGGAAAAGGCCATCGACAGCCAAAGGTAGAGCCCCACCGAACCGGAGGCCGCGACCGCAATGCCGCTGAAGCTGCCCATACGGCCCAGCCAGAACATATCTGTCAGGTTATAGATCATCTGGATGACCTGAGTGCCGATCAGGGGCAGGGAGACCACCATGAGTTTCGACAAAATACCGCCCCGGGTGAGGTCATAAATGTTAGCCTTTGCTAATTTTTTGTCTGTCATCACTACCCCCGCACGCAAATATGGATACGACGGGCATTATACCCCCAAAACCGGCTTGATTCAATCATCGGACAATAATATAAATGGTCAAAACCGTACAGTATACCCCTTTCTCTTTCTTGACAAACACTGACACCGCGCATATACTTTGTTATATGTGGTGGGCTGTTCACATATTTCGTGAATCCTCCGCATGAAAAAACAATATTCGCAGGAGGGTTATTAATGGCCAAACATGTAACTATTGACGGCAACGGCGCAGTCAGCCACGTAGCGTATGCTTTTAGCGACGTAGCGGCAATCTATCCCATCACCCCATCATCGACGATGGCGGAATATGTGGATGAATGGTCCGCCAACGGCAGAAAAAACCTGTTCGGACAAACTGTCCATGTCGCGGAAATGCAATCGGAGGCGGGCGCAGCCGGAGCCGTGCACGGCTCGCTGGCCGCCGGCGCGCTGACAAGCACCTTTACCGCCTCCCAGGGCCTCCTGCTCATGATACCCAATATGTACAAAATTTCCGGTGAGCTTCTGCCCTGTGTGTTCCACGTATCAGCCCGCGCCCTGGCCGCCCACGCTCTGAGCATTTTCGGCGACCAGGCGGACGTTATGGCCTGCCGTCAGACAGGCTTCGCGATGCTGGCCTCCGGCTCTGTGCAGGAAGCGCAGGACATGGCTCTGGTCTCCCATCTGGCGACACTCAAGAGCTCCGTTCCCTTCCTCCACTTCTTTGACGGCTTCCGCACCAGCCACGAAGTGCAGAAGATCGAAGAGATCGAGTATGAAGAGATGGCCAAGCTGGTCGACTGGGATAAGATCAAGGAATTCCGCCGCCGCGCGCTGAACCCCGAGCATCCCCACCAGTCAGGCACCGCCCAGAACCCGGACGTCTACTTCCAGAACCGTGAAGCGCCCAACCCCTATTATCTGGCCGTTCCCGGCATCGTGGAAGAGGTCATGAAGCAGGTCAGCGACCTGACCGGGCGCAAGTATGATCTGTTCAGCTATGAAGGCGCCCCGGATGCCGAAGATGTCATCATTCTGATGGGTTCCGGCGCCGAGGCCGTGGATGAGACCATCGACGCCCTCCGCAAGGAAGGCAAAAAGTACGGCGTGCTCAAGGTGCGCCTCTACCGCCCCTTCAGCGCGGAGCATTTCCTTGCGGCCCTGCCAGCTACCGTGAAGCGCCTGACCGTGCTTGATCGCACGAAGGAGCCCGGCAGCCTGGGTGAGCCCCTGTATCAGGATGTGACCACCGTATTGCTTGAGAACGGACGCGAAGACATCAAGGTCGTCGGCGGCCGCTACGGCCTGGGCTCCAAGGAGTTCACGCCCACCATGGTCAAGGCCGTGTATGACAACATGAGCTCGGACTCCCCCAAGAACCACTTCACCGTGGGCATTGAGGACGATGTGACCCATACCAGCCTGCCCCTCGGCCCCCGTCTCAACGCCGCGCCCGAAGGCACTGTCAGCTGCAAATTCTACGGCCTGGGCAGCGACGGCACCGTCGGCGCCAACAAAAACTCCATCAAGATCATCGGCGACCATACCCCCTTGTACGCGCAGGGCTATTTCGCCTATGACTCCAAGAAATCCGGCGGACTGACCGTGTCGCACCTGCGCTTTGGCAAGTCCCCCATCAAATCCACCTATCAGATCGACTTTGCGGACTTCATCGCCTGCCATAACCCCGCCTATGTCACGGCCTACGACATGGTTGACACCCTCAAGGAGGGCGGCGTCTTCCTGCTCAACAGCCCCTGGACACAGGAGGAGATGGACGAGCGCCTGCCTGCTCACATGAAGCAGCAGCTGGCCGCCAGGAAGGCCCGCTTCTATAACATCGACGCCATCGGCCTGGCCGCTCAGGTCGGCATGGGCACCCACATCAATACCATCATGCAGGCTGCCTTCTTTAAGCTGGCAGAGGTGATCCCCTACGAGGAAGCCGACCGCTACATGAAGGAATATGCCGAGCAGACCTATGGCCGCAAGGGCGAGTCCATCGTCAAAAAGAACTGGGACGCCATCGACATCGCTATCTCCGGCCTCAAGGAGATCAAGGTGCCCGAGAGCTGGGCGCAGGCCACCACCGGCGCCGAAGCCCCTCACGTCGAGGCTACTGAGTACTATAACAGCTATGTCCGCCCGATCCTGGCGCAGGAAGGCGACAAGCTGCCCGTCTCCGCCTTTACGGCAGACGGCCGTGTACCCACCGCCACCGCTCAGTATGAGAAGCGCGGCATCGCGGTCAACGTGCCCGAATGGCAGATCGACAGCTGCATCCAGTGCAACCAGTGCGCGCTGGTCTGCCCCCACGCGGTCATTCGCCCCTACCTGGTGAAGGAAGGCTCGGAAAAGCCCGCTGCATTTGAGACCAAGAAGGCACTGGGCAAGGAATACGCAGGATTCGAGTTCCGCATCCAGGTCAGCCCGCTTGACTGCACAGGCTGCGGCAACTGCGCGGAAGTCTGCCCCTCCAAGGTCAAATCCCTGATCATGAAGCCCTTGGACGAGCAGGTCGCTCAGCAGAAAGAAAATGCGGAGTTCGCGGCAAAGCTCCCCGAGTTCAAGGGACAGGTCAACAAAAACACCATCAAGGGCAGCCAGTTCCTCAAGCCCCTGTTTGAGTTCTCCGGCGCCTGCGCCGGCTGCGGCGAGACCCCCTATGTGAAGCTGGCGACCCAGCTGTTCGGCGACAGAATGATCATCGCCAACGCCACGGGCTGCAGCTCCATCTACGGCGGCTCCTCCCCCACGGTGCCCTATACCGTCAACGACGAAGGCCACGGACCGGCCTGGGCCAACAGCCTGTTTGAAGACAACGCAGAGTTTGGCTTCGGCATGAACCTGGCCTATAACCAGCGCCGCGCCAAGATGGCTGAGCGTCTGGAGGCCCTGAAGGCTGAGATGAGCGGCAATGAAGAAGTGGTCGCCGCCTGCGAAGGCTGGCTCGCCGCCGATACGGCTGACGAGTCCAAGACAGCCAGTGCCAAGCTGGTCGAGGCGATGGAGAAGAACAGCGACCATCCTCTGTGCGCGGAAGTGCTCGAGGACAAGGACGTGCTGGTCAAGAAGTCCATCTGGATCTTCGGCGGCGACGGCTGGGCCTATGACATCGGCTTTGGCGGGCTGGATCACGTGATCGCCCAGAACCAGGACGTCAACATCCTGATCCTTGACACCGAAGTGTACTCCAACACCGGCGGCCAGGCCTCCAAGGCCACGCCCACCGGCTCTGTCGCCAAGTTCGCGGCGGCGGGCAAGCGCACCAAGAAGAAGGATCTGGGCATGATGGCCATGAGCTACGGCTATGTCTATGTCGCTCAGGTCGCGATGAGCGCCAACCCCGTGCAGCTGCTGAGGGCCATGAACGAGGCGGAAGCCTACAACGGCCCCTCGCTCATCATCGCCTACAGCCCCTGCATCAACCACGGCATCAACATGAGCTTCTCGCAGGCGGAGATCCGCAAGGCAGTCGCCGCCGGCTACTGGCCGCTGTATCGCTACAACCCGATGCTTGAAGAAGAGGGCAAAAATCCGCTGATCATCGACAGCAAGGATCCCACCGAGAGCTACCAGGACTTCATCCGGGGCGAGGTACGCTACACCAGCCTGATGACTTCCTTCCCCGAGGTCGCGGGCGCGCTGTTTGAGCAGTCCGAGAAGGACGCGGCCGAGCGCCTGGCCCGCCTGAAGAAGATGGCTGCGGCTGACTGAGGCAGAACAAACAACTGACCATTGACCGACAGATCCGGCAGCAGCCGGGTCTGTTTTTGTCTTCAGAAATCAGCGAAATATGACGGTCCGGCCGCTCCACTCTTCCCTCAACCACATTGACACCCGGCCGTTTTATGTGCTATCATTTTAGTATACCAATTACACACGAAAGGCGGTCTTTGTTACATGAAAAAGATTCTATCTCTTGCTTTAGCAACCGTAATGATTCTGTCGCTGGCAAACCTGGCGCTTGCAGAGTCCAACCCCCACGCCGTCACTGAACCCATCACCATTCAGTGGTGGCATGCCCATGAAGATCGGTTCAATGAGCAGATCGACTACATGATCAACAAGTTCCATGAACAGAGCACTTATGTCACGGTTGAGCCCATTTATATCGGAAGCTATACGGAGATCAATAATCAGCTCATCGCAGCCGTTGCTTCCGGTGAAGTTCCTGCTTTGTCTACCAGCAATACTTCCTACCCCGCTGCTTATGGAGCTGCCGGGATCTGCGAAGTGCTTGACCCCTACATTGCGGCCACAGGTTACGATATTGCTGACTTTGGTGAGGGACTAGTTGCCTCCACCAGCTTTAACGGCGAGCAGATCGCGCTTCCTTATCTGATCTCCACTCAAGTCATGTTCTATAATAAAACCGCTGCTCAAGATGAGGGCATTGAAATGCCCAAAGTCTTCGACGATATGGAAGAATTCCTTAAGAAAGCTACCATTTTCAACGAAGATGGTACCACCAAGCGCTACGGAACCGTCTTTGGCGGCTGGGACTATTGGTACTATGAGATGCTGTACAAGAACAACGGCGTGAACGTCATCAATGAGGACGGTGAAACCACTGACCTCAACGGTGAGATTGCTGTGAACATTACCGCCAAGATCAAAGAGTGGATTGATGCCGGTTATGCATATTACGCTTATGGTACCGACTCCTCGCCCAATATGCGTCAGCTCTTCTGGGATGGCGGTGCTTTCAGCGTATTCCATACCACCTCCTTGTACGATCTGTATGTAGACAACTCTAAAGGCTTTGAAGTGGGTATGGCCTGGAGCCCCGGCGGTAACGACGGTGAAACCTTCAAGAGCGAGGTAGGCGGCTCGGCGATCCTGATTCCCGCCAAAGCCTCTCAGGCACAGAAAAATGCCGCGTGGGAATTCCTCGTATTTATGACGAGCCCCGAGATCAACCTGTATTGGGCCAATGCCACGGGTTATTTCCCCACACGCCAGAGCGTGATTGAAACCGAAGCGGCAAAGGAATACTTGGAAAACAAACCGGCCATGAAGGACATCATGGACATGTCTTCCTGGATCAATCCCCGTAATCAGCATCCTGTATACGATACCATCGCCAATCTGTGGCGTCATGCCCTGGCCAAGGTTTTCGTTGAGGGTGCTCCCGTGCAAGAAACATTGGATCAGCTGGCTTTGGAAGTCACCGAAACCCTTACCGATCAATAACTGCTTATAAACATGCGGGGGGAGGGAAACCTCCCCCCGTCTTATGCTGATTTTCTATAATTCTACATTCGGCACTTCGTTTTTCTGAGGTAAGTTATGCAAAACCACAAGCCCATAGCGTCTCCGCTCCATTTGCTGCATCAAAAACGTACCAGGGCTGTTTCAATACTTCTGTTGATACTTGGCGTTTTGGTCATTCTGGTAGGAGTTTTCGGCTATACCTTAGGTGATTTACAAGTCGCGTTTCTCCAGCCCCTGGCTAATGAAGTGTATGCTGCCCGAGCCGTAGCCCAAAACGCAGGCTTGCCGGTGGCAGGCTGGACATTTCTGTTTGGAGAAGGGAACAGCATACTATTTTGGGATGGTGCTGTTTCGCTTCGCCTGTTGAGCGCTATCATGAATACCGCTATCATCATCATTTTATGTGGCGGAATGCTGATCTTTAACGGTATCATGCTTAGGATTCAGCCATGGGAAAGAATGAAAGATCTGTTTTTTGTTGAACCGGCCATTCTTTTCTTTCTTCTGTTTGTATACTATCCGGTAATCGAATTGGTGCGCATCAGCTTTACAGATATGAGAATGCTGAGCGATGCCACTTTTACCTACGCAGGATGGAAAAATTATACATGGCTGTTCAGAGGTACAGGATGGAAATACTTCCTGGAATCACTGTCCATCACAGCCACCTACACCTTTTGGGAGCTGTTTATCACCCTCGTCGGAGGGATGCTGCTGGCCCTGTTATTCAACCGTATGACCCGCAGTTTTAATGCCATGCGGGCCATTGTGTTCATGCCAAAATATATTGCAGTCTCGACAAGCGCTGTTGTATTTATCTGGATCCTCAATGGCCGCTTTGGTATTCTCAACAGCATGCTGCATTCCTTCTTTGGTATCCAGGGACCTGAGTGGCTGAATCAGGCTGACACTGCATTGACAGGTGTTTTGTTTCTTACTGCCTGGAGAGTTGTCGGCTATGCCATGATGATCTATTTATCTGCGATGAAAAGTATCCCTCAAGATTATTATGAGGCCGCCTCCATTGATGGAGCCGATGCCGTGCATAGATTCCGTTTCATCACCCTTCCGTTGCTCGCTCCTACAACGTTGTTTTTATTCGTGACCACGTTCATTGCCAGCATGAAGGTTTTTCAATCGGTTGATGTAATGACCGGAGGCGGTCCCGGGAAGGCCACTAACGTTATGGTTATGTGGATATTCAACCTGTCCTTCCAGGAGTTCCGGGTGGCCAGGGCATCCGCCGTTTCCGTCATTTTCTTCATCATTCTGCTGGTATGCACCGCAGCTACTATGCGATACAGCAACCGCAGTGTCAACTACGATTCGTAAGGGGAAAAATAAGACATGAAAGCCAGACATTTGCATAGAATGCGTCAATCAGGTTGGTTTGACGTACAGGTCTTTCTATTAGCCATCGCATTTGTATTTCTTGCGATTGGTATATGGGGATTGCTGGATTATCAAGCAACCACCGCTAACCTTGCCCCCGATGCTACTGCGTATCAGATAAAAACAGCTTATGGGACGATAGCAGCAAACCACAAAATATTTTTGGGCATTGCTGCTGCAATTGGAAGTTTCTCCTTGATTGGGTTTTTTAGCATGCGTTTTATCTCTCCGGTTGTACAG
>CAZVUU010000018.1:0-27228 GCA_964630465.1 uncultured Christensenella sp. | reverse complement strand
CGCACGCGGTCCTGCAGGCCGCGCGCCACGCCGACGGAGGCGACAGAGCCGTTCTGGCACTGCAGAATGGGGCGGATATTCAGCAGCGTGCCCACGGACTGGGGGATCACCCCAAGCCGCCCGCTGCGGCGCAGGGCGTCCATGTTTTCAACCGAGAACACGATGCCCGTTTTCGGCCGCAGCTCCTTGACGCGAAGCGCCAGTTCAGAAAGGCTGAGCCCGCTGTCGGCCAGCGTGCGGGCCTCCTTGCACAGCAGCCACAGCCCCCCGCAGGTGGTCTGGGAGTCGACCACGGTGACGCGGCTTTCATCCGTCTCCCGCGCGGCCAGGCTGGCGCTTGAATAGGCGCCGCTCAGACGGGATGAGATGGTGATGCACAATACCTCAAAGCCCCGGGTCAGCAGCTTTTCAAAGGCCTGGGCAAATGCTATCACCGGCGGGTGCGATGTCTTGCAGTCGGCGGACAGGGTCAGCTCCCTCGTCTCCTCCGGCCCTCGTTCGTCCATATAGCGTTCCGTATAGGCCTGCATGCCGGTGGTAAAGTTGGTGGGCACCACGGTGATGCCCATGGCCCGGGCCTGGTCGCGCGTCGCGCAGATGGTGCTGTCAGATACGATGGCTATCATAAAGCCGCCTCCCCCATTTTTCTGAAGCGTTGGTAGCGGGCGGAGGCCAGGGCCTCGCCCGGAAGCCGCCCGAGTGACTCAAACAGCCCCGCTATATCCTTTGTCAAGGAAGAAAAGATGTCCTCATCCTCCGGAATGATGCGCTCGATCACGCCCAGGCGCATCAGGTCGGGCGCCGTGATGCGCAGGCTTTCCGCCGCCTGCTCGGCCATGGCGGCATCCTTCCACAGGATGCTGGCGCAGCCCTCGGGCGAGATCACGGAATACACGGCGTTTTCAAGCATCCAGACCTCATTGGCCACCGCCAGGCCCAGCGCGCCGCCGCTGCCCCCCTCGCCGATCAGGATCGACAGCACGGGCGTCTTCAGCCACATCATCTCCATCAGGTTCTCGGCGATGGCCTGGCCCTGGCCGCGCTCCTCCGCCCCGATGCCGCAGTAGGCGCCGGAGGTATCCACCAGGCACAGCACGGGCCGCCCGAACTTCTCCGCCTGCTTCATCAGACGCAGGGCCTTGCGGTAGCCCTCCGGGTGGGCGGAGCCGAAGTTGCGCTCCACCCGCTCCTGGGTGTCGTGCCCCTTTTCAAGGGCGATCACGGTGACGGGGCGTCCCTTGATGCGGCCGATCCCCGCGATGACCGCCCCGTCATCGCCATAGCGGCGGTCGCCGTGCAGCTCGGTGAAGTCCTCTACCAGCCGGTCGATGAAGTCCCGGCCCGTAGGGCGCTGGGGCGCGCGGGCCAATTGCAGGATGTCATAGGCCTTCATCGCTCGTCCCTCCCGTGCAGTTGCAGCAGCAGCGAGATGCGCTCCCGCAGCTCGCGGCGCTCGACGATGGCGTCGATAAAACCCTTTTTCAGCAAAAACTCCGCCCGCTGAAAGCCCTCGGGCAGGGTCTGATGGGTGGTCTGCTCGATCACGCGCGGGCCGGCAAAGCCGATCAAGGCGCCCGGCTCCGCCAGGATGATGTCCGCCTCCATGGCGAAGCTGGCGGTCACACCGCCCGTGGTGGGGTCGGTCAGCACCGCGATATACAGGCCGCCCGCATCCGAGTGCAGCTTCACGGCCCCGGAGGTCTTGGCCATCTGCATCAGGGAGAGGATGCCCTCCTGCATGCGCGCGCCGCCCGACACCGTAAAGCCCGTGACGGGCAGGCTTTCTTCTGCGGCCATCTCAAACAGGCGGGTCAGCTTCTCGCCCACGGCAACGCCCATGGAGCCCAGCATAAAGCCCGGCTCCATCGCGTAGACGGCCGTCCGGATGCCGTCGACCGCCCCGGTGCCGCAGACGATGCCCTCGTTTTCGCCGCTGATTTCGCCCGCCTTGTCAAGCTTCTGCACATAGCCGGGAAAGTCCAGCGGGTCGCCGGACACGATCTCCTCAAACAGCTCCTCAAAGCTGCCCTCGTCGCACAAAAGGGCGATGCGCTCCCTGGCGCTCAGGCGCGACAGCTGCCCGCAATAGGGGCAGACCTTCAGCGCGCGTTCAAAATCCTCCCGGGGAAAGGTGCCCTCGCAGCTCTTGCACTTGAGGTAGAGCTCCTCGGGCACGGCCGGGTGGATGGCGCTTCCTTCGCTCTCAAGCGTATTGCTCGGGCGCTTGAACACATGCTTGCTTAACATGATGCCTTACCCCCATTTGTTCATAAAGTCGGTGGTGTAGCCGCCCCGGATGAAGCGCTCGTCCTGTAAAAGCTCCATCTGCAGCTCGCTGTTGTGAATCACGCCCTCGATCACCAGCTCGCACAGGGCGGCCTGCATCTTGCGCAGGGCCTCCTCGCGGGTTCTGGCGTGGACGATCAGCTTGGCGATCAGAGAATCATAAAAGGGCGGCACCGCATAGTCCTGATACAGCGCGGTATCAAGCCGCACCCAGGGCCCGCCCGGGGCGTGCAGCAGCGTCACCTTGCCGGCACCCGGCAGATTGCCCCGCGAAGGGTCCTCCGCGTTGATGCGGCACTCGATGGCGCAGCCGTCGATCTCGACATCCTCCTGGCGGAAGTTGAGCGGCTGGCCCGCCGCGATGCGCAGCTGCCACTTCACCAGATCGATGCCCGTCACCATCTCGGTCACGGGGTGTTCTACCTGCAGGCGGGTATTCATCTCCATGAAGTAGAAGTTGTTCTCCCCGTCCAGCAGGTATTCGATGGTGCCCGCGTTTTCATAGCCCACGGCCCGGGCCGCGCGGAGGGAGCAGTCGATCAACTCCTGCCGCAGCGCCTCACCGATGCCGGGCGAGGGGCTTTCCTCCAGCAGCTTCTGGTTGCGCCGCTGCACGGAGCAGTCGCGCTCGCCCAGGGCCACATGGTTGCCGTGCTTGTCGCACAGTACCTGCACCTCGACATGCTTGACGGGGCGCAGGTATTTTTCGATGTACACATCGCTGCAGCCAAAGGCGCTGAAGGCCTCCTGCGAGGCCGCCTGAAACTGCCGCTCCAGCTGATCGGGCGCGCTCACCAGGCGGATGCCCCGACCGCCGCCGCCGGCCGATGCCTTGATCAGAAGCGGATAGCCCAGCTCCCGCGCGGCTTCTTTGGCCTCTTCAAGGCTCTTTAACTTGTCGCTGCCCGGGATCACGGGGACACCCGCTGCCCGCATGGCCCGGCGCGCGGCGTCCTTGTCGCCCATGCGCGCGATCACTTCATGGGGCGGGCCGATAAAGCACAGCCCGCAGGCCGCGCAGAGCTCGGCAAAGCGCGCGTTTTCAGACAGCAGGCCGTAGCCCGGGTGGATGGCCTGCGCGCCCGTCACCATGGCCGCCGACAGGATGGCCTCCATGTTCAGGTAGCTGTCCCTGGCGGGCGCGGGCCCCACGCAAAGACTTTCATCGGCCAGGTGGACGTGCAGCGCGTCCCTGTCCGCCTCGGAGTAGACGGCGACGGTCAGCACGCCCATCTCTTTACAGGCGCGTATCAGCCGCACGGCAATCTCCCCGCGGTTGGCGATGAGTATCTTGGAAAACAAGGCTTATTCCTCCCTGCCTTGGATGACGAAGGACAGTTCGGCGTTCACCGCCGCCTCCCCCGCCACGCTGCCCCGGGCGCTGATGAACATGAAAGGACCCTTCCTCGCCTGCGCCTCGCAGCGGATGTCCAGCCTGTCGCCCGGCTTCACCTTGCGGCGAAACCTCGCGTTTTTGATGCCGGTCAGATAGGGCGTTTTGCCCGCCAGCTCCTCGGCGATCAGCAGGCAGCCCGCCTGGGCCAGCATCTCGCACAGCACGACCCCCGGCACAACGGGGTTTTCGGGGAAATGCCCCTGCAAAAACCACTCGTCCCCCCGCACGGTATAGCTGCCCACGGAGGCCCCCTGCGACAGCTCGGCCTCGTCCACCAGCAGCATCGGCGGGCGGTGGGGCAGGATGTGCATCAGTTCATCACGCTTCACTCGGTCGCCCTCCTCAGTACAGTTTGAACAGGATCTGCCCGAACTCGACCACCTGGCCGTTCTGGGCGCAAACGTCGACCACTTCGCCGTCCGCCTCCGCCGTGATCTCGTTCATCAGCTTCATCGCCTCGACCACGCAGAGCACATCGCCCTTCTTCACCCGGCTGCCCACCGTCACAAAGGGCTCAGCACCCGGCGAGGGGGCGGCGTAGAATATGCCGACCAGGGGCGACTTCACTTCCTTGAGCCGGTTGAAGTCCACCGTCCCGTCAGCCCCGGGAGGGGCCATGGGCAGGGCTTGCCCCGGCGCGGGAAGGGGTTGGGCCCCGGGTCCCGCCGTGCCCGCGTCAAAGAGGGCGGGGCCTTCGTATCTGGTATCCTTGCCCTTTTCAAGGCGGATGCGCGAATCGGCCTCCTCCAGCTCCAGCACGGTGAGGCTGGAGTTTTCCAGCAGCTTCACCAGCTCCCTGATCTGGCGTAAGTTCATGCCCCTGCCTCCTCATAGCGCCGCAGGGCCAGGGCCGCGTTGTGCCCGCCAAAGCCCAGCGACAGCGAGAGCGCGTAATGCTTCTGCGCCCGGCGCGCGGTATTGGGCACATAGTCCAGGTCGCACTCGGGGTCGGGCTCGCCGTAGCCGATGGTGGGCGGCAGCACGCCGTCACGCAGTGCCAGGGCCGCCGCGATAGCCTCCACAGCACCCGCCGCGCCCAGCATATGCCCCGTCATCGACTTGGTGGAGCTGACGGCGGCCCGGTAAGCCCCCTCCCCCAGCGCCTGCTTGATGGCCAGGGTCTCCGTCTTGTCGTTCAGCGGCGTCGAGGTGCCGTGCGCGTTGATGTAGAGATCCCCCGCCATGTCGGGGCGGATGCCCGCCTCCTCCATCGCCATCGTGATCGTCCTGGCGGCGGGGGCGGCCTCCGGGTGGGGCGCCGTCACGTGAAAGGCATCGCAGAGGTTGGCATAGCCCGTGATCTCACCCAGGATCTCGGCCCCGCGCGCCCGGGCGTACTCATATTCCTCCAGCACCAGGATGCCGGCGCCCTCGCCCATCACAAAACCGTCACGCCGCCTGTCAAAGGGGATGGAGGCGCTTTGAGGATCATTCCTCTGCGTCAGCGCCATGCAGTTGGTAAAGCCGGCCACGGCCAGCGGGTTGATCGTGGCCTCCGTGCCCCCCGCCAGGATGGCATCGGCCAGCCCCAGCCTGATGGCGCGGTAAGCCTCGCCGATGGCATGGGAAGAGGTGGCGCAGGCCGTCACCACGGGCAGGCAGGGCCCCATGGCCCCGTAGCGGATGGCGATGTTGCCCGCGGCGATGTTTGAGATCATCATCGGGATAAAGTGCGGCGACACAAAGCGCGGCCCCTTCTGCGTCAGGGCATCGTGCTCGCGCAGCAAGGTATCCATGCCCCCGATGCCCGAACCCACGTAGACGCCGAAGCGGTAAGGGTCGCTGACCTTCAGCTCGCTCTGGCCCATGGCCTCAGCCGCCGCGACCAGGGCATAGCGCGTGAAGGGATCGGTCTTCCTGATCTCGGACTTTTCCATGGCGACGGAAGGGTCAAAGCCCTTGAGCTCCGCCGCGATCTTTACCTTATAGTCCGCCGTATCAAAGCGGGTGATCTCCCCGATGCCGCAGGCAGCCGCCTGCATGGCATCCCACATGGCGCTGACCGTATTGCCGATGGGCGTCACGGCGCCCATGCCCGTAATAACGACTCGTTTCATCTTACACATACTCCTTTATAGAGCTTAACCGGGGGAAAGGGGACGGCTCACACAGAGCACACAGAGGCACGGAGGCGCTTCGCTTATCACAGAGACAAATCAAGAAAATATGCCTTGAAGGAAAATCAAAAACTTTTGCCGGTTCTCAGTTTCCTCTGTGCGCACCGCAGGTGCGTTTGTCGGAATCCCGCCAAGCAGGGATAAAAAGTCTTGAAGCTCCATGATTGTTTTCTCTGTGAAGAGGCCGGCTGGCCGCCTCTATGTCTCTGTGGACTCTGTGCGAAACCACAGCCTCGTTCTTCCTTACATCGCCAGACCGCCGTCCACACGCAGGACAACGCCCGTGATATAGCCCGCGCCTTCCCCGCACAGGAAGCCCACCGCCCGGGCGACTTCCTCCGCCCCGCCGATACGCCCCATGGGGATCATCCTGCGCATGGCCTGCTTGCCCTCATCCGTCATGGCCTCCGTCATCTCCGTAGCGATATAGCCCGGGGCCACGGCGTTGCAGGTGATGCTCCGGCTGGCCAGCTCCTTGGCGACAGACTTGGTCAGCCCGATCAGGCCGGCCTTGGCCGCCGCGTAGTTGGCCTGCCCGGCATTGCCCGTCAGCCCCACCACGGAGCTGATGTTGACGATGCGGCCCGACCTGCGCTTGACAAACTGCGGGGTCAGGTGGCGGATGAAGTTGAAGGCACCCTTCAGGTTGGTGTCAATCACCCTGTCGTAGTCCTCTTCCTTCATCAGGATCAGCAGCCCGTCCTTGGTGATGCCGGCGTTGTTGACCAGGATATCCACAGCGCCAAAGCGCGCCAGCACCCTGTCCGCCGTCTCCTTGACGGCAACAAAATCCGCCACGTCGCAGGCGTAGATCTCGCACTCGGCCCCCTTCTCGCGGCAGGCGGCAGCGGTCTCCTCAGCAGCTGTCTGGTTGCCCCGATAGATCAGCGCCAGCCTCATACCCGGCCCCGCCAGCTCCAGCGCGATGGCGCGCCCGATGCCGCGCGAAGCGCCCGTGATCAGCGCCGTTTTCTCTAAGCTCATGATTGACTCCTTTGACTTTGTGTCGGGGTAAAAAGCTAAGCTAAGCCAGCGCTGCCACAGCCGCTTCCAGGCTCTGCGCATCGCTCACGGCAAAGCAATTGGCCTCCGGGGCGATCTTTTTGATCAGCCCGCACAGCGTGTTGCCTGCCCCCATCGCGATGAAGGTATCGATACCCTCATCCCGCATCAGCTCAATAGTCTCCACCCACCTGACGGGGCCGGATATCTGGCCCGCGAGTGTCTTTTCGATCTCATCACCGTAGGGCGCTGCGCTCAGATTGGCATAGACCGGGATGGCGGGGCTTTTGAAGTCAACTGCCTCCAGCTCCTTCAGAAAGCCCTCCGACGCCCCCTGCATGTGTACGCTGTGAAAGGCCCCGCTGACGTTCAGCGGCAGCACGCGGCCCCCCTTGGCCGCCGCTGCCTGCCGGAAGGCGGGCAGGGCCTCCTTGAGGCCCGATACCACCGTCTGCCCGGGCGCGTTGTAGTTGGCGGGGCTGAAGCCCTCCGTCTCCCGGCACAGTGCCTCCACATCATTTGCAGACAGGCCGATCACGGCCGCCATCGCGCCGGGGACGCGCCCGGCCTCATCGGCCATCAGACGGCCGCGCTTCATGGTCAGCCGCAGGCCCTCCTCATAGCTTATGCTGCCCGCATAGGCCAGGGCCGACAGCTCGCCCAGCGAAAAGCCCGCCAGGGCATCGGGGCGGATGCCCCTTTCCTTCAGGGCCTCGGCCGCCGCCAGGTTCACGGTGTACAGGCAGGGCTGGGTGTTGGCGGTGTCGGCCAGCTCCTCCTTATCGGCCGTAAAGCACTGCTTGCTTGTCCCCGGGCGGATGCCCTCCGCCAGGTCAAACACGGCCTTCGCGGCCGGGAAAGCTTCGTACAATGCCCGGCCCATGCCGGGCCGCTGCGCCCCCTGGCCGTCAAACACAAAGGCTAAGCCCACTGCGGCGCCCTCCTCAAAAGCTCCCCCGCCTCCGCCATGATCTCACGGATGATTTCGCCGGCGGGCTGCTCCTTGTGCACCATGGCGGCCGACTGGCCCACCATCACGCTGCCGCGCACCACATCGCCCTCGCGGGCCGCGCGGCGCAGCGCGCCGGCGCCGAACTGCTCCAGCTGCTCATTTGATACGGCGGCGTCATACTCCATGCGGATAAACTCCTGCATGAACTGGTTTTTCAGCGCGCGCACGGGGTGGCCCAGGCGCTTGCCCGCTGTGCCCGTATCGATGTCGCGTGCATTGAGCACCTTTTGCTTGTAGTTGGGGTGGATGGTGCACTCGTTCGCCACCAGAAAACGCGTGCCCAGCTGCACGCCCGAAGCGCCCAGCATGATGGCAGCCGCCACCCCGCGCCCGTCGGCGATGCCGCCCGCGGCCACCACGGGAATATCCACCGCGTCGCATACCTGGGGGATCAGCGTCATCGTGGTCAGGTCGCCCACATGGCCGCCCGCCTCACCGCCCTCGGCGACCACGGCACAGGCGCCGCGCCGCTCGACCAGTCTGGCCACGGCGGTGGAGGCCACCACGGGGATCACCTTGATGCCCGCTTCGATCCAGGCAGGCATATATTTGCCGGGCATGCCGGCGCCCGTGGTCACCACAGGCACTCCTTCTTCGATGACGATCCGGGCTACGTCATCCGCATAGGGGCTCATCAGCATGATGTTGACGCCGAAAGGCTTCTTCGTCATCTGCTTGGCCCGGCGGATCTCCTCCCGCAGGATGTCGGGCGGCGTATTCATACCGGCGATCAGGCCCAGCCCGCCCGCCTCGCTGACCGCGCTGGCCAGCGAGGCGTCGGCGGCCCATGCCATACCGCCCTGAAACACGGGATATTCTATGCCCAGCAGGGCGCACAGGGGGCTTTTCATCTTCTTTACGCTCCGGCTTGCTTGGCAAGCTCCTTCTCAACGGCGTCGACCACTTCGCCGACGGTGTTCATCGCGGCATTGTCCATCTCCAGCGTCACGTTGAACTCGCCCTCCAGGCTCATGGCCAGCTCCACGCGGTCCAGGGAATCCAGCCCCAGGTCGTTGAAGTCGGTCTCCCGGGTGATCTCGCCTTCGGTATCGCGGTAGTTATTGAGCATCTCGACAACCTTATCAAAAACCATGATCGTATCCTCCCAAAGTGTTTATATGGCCCAGCGGATCACGCAGGCGCCGCTGGTGAGGCCGGCGCCGAAAGCGCTCATGGCCAGAACCTCGCCGGGGCGGAACCTGCCTGCCCGCCTGCACTCGTCAAGCAAAACAGGGATGCTGGCGGCGGACGTATTGCCGTAGCGTTCCATGTTGTGTAAGAAGCGGTCGGGCGCGATGCCAAGGCGCTGTTTGGCCGCCTCGATGATGCGGATATTGGCCTGGTGCGGCAGCACCCAGTCCACATCCCCCTCGTTCAGACCCGCCAGGCCGATCACCTCGCGCAGGCCCCCCGTCATGGCGCCGACGGCAAACTTGTAGACCTCCTGACCGTTCATGTAGACCTTGGCCGATTCATCCCCCCTGCCCGGTTCAGCCTTGATAAAAGGTGAGCGCGCGGGAAAGCCCGTGATGCGCAGGGGGGTCGGCGTGCCTCTGGCCTGCAGGCGGATGGCCAGCAGGTCATCCCCCGCTTCCAGCACCACGGCGCCCGCCGCGTCACCGAACAGCACGCAGGTGGCGCGGTCCGTCCAGTCCACCACGGGCGACAGGGCCTCCGCCGCCACGACCAGCGCCTTCTTCGCACGGCCGCTGTCAAAGTAGGCCGCCGCCACATCCAGCGCGTACATAAAGCCCGAGCAGGCGGCGTTGACATCCATCGAAGGGCAGTCGGCCCCCAGCTGCCCCTGCAGCAGGCAGGCCATCGAGGGGGAGAGTATATCGCCGCGGATGGTCGCGCAGAGGATCAGGTCCAGCTCCTCGGGCTCCGCCCCCGCGTCATCCATCGCCTGCCGGGCGGCCTCCAGGGCCAGCTCGGTCAGCGTCTCGTCGCTGAGTACCCGGCGCTCTTTCACGCCGGTGCGGCTGGTGATCCATTCGTCGCTGGTATCCACCATGCGCGACAGATCCTCATTGGTGACGGTCAGCTTCGGTACCGCGCTGCCCGTCCCCTTGATCGTAAAGCTCATTTATGCCTCCTGACTGTCAGCGTTCCGAGTAAAAAAGGCATTTAACTTGATGATGCCCTTGAGGAGGACACCCTTTTCTTCTTCCTCCAGGTCCAGGGTCACCGCCTCCACCATCTTCTGGTGGAAATAGCTGTGCAGCCTCTCGGCCCGCTGGCCCAGTGTCGTCAACTTCACGCGCACGGAGCGGCTGTCTTCCTCGCAGCGCTGCTTTTCAACATAGCCTTTTTTGACCAGCTTGTTGACAGCCACCGTCACCGAGGGCAGGGTCAGCCCCCGCTCTCTGGCCAGCGAGCTGATGGTGCGGCCTTGCGGCTTCCCCTTGCCCACAGCCTCCAGCAGGTGCATCTCCCCGATGGACAGATTGATTCCGCCGGAGGTCTTGAGCATGTTTTCTTCCATGCGCAGGATGCTGTTAAAGGTATCCACCAGCAGCAAGTTCAGTTCTCTGCTAAATTCGTCCATGCTCCCTCCAGTTGCTTAGATTGACTAACTAATTATATCCTTCGTACAGAGTTTGTCAATCATGGAGCAAGTGGGGGAATTTGGGCCATCCGCCCCTGCCCTTCGGAAGACTTTCTGCCATTTATGCGTGCTTTCTTTCGGGCGGCCATGGAAATAAGTCACGCGCAAAAATCAAGGCAGCTCAAGGGCTTTCAGGCCCGCAAACAGAAAAAAGGACTTATTTCCATTTATTCCATCTTTTCCACGGGTGTTCGTCCCGGCCGGAAAGGAGACATAGTTATATTATATAAATATATATAATATAACAAACATGCTTATGTTTTACATTGCCATATGTGGAGGCAGAGGGCCCATGAGCGATATGCCGGAAAAGGTGGAAATAATGGAAAAAAATCTGCCGGAGGGCGAAAAAGGTCCCGAAACCCCTTGGAAACACTCACTTCTTGTATGCTGACTTTTGTGCATGCCCTCTGACAGGAAAGTAGAGAAAATGGAAGAAAGGTAGTAGATGCATCTTCAATCTATTGAATATCACCCCCATGGGGCAGTATATTACTTTTCCAGCTTGATGATCTTTCCGTCACCCTTGTGATTTACATGAGGATCGCGAGATGAGTATAATCCTCTCTTCTGCCGATCGATAACTCGCTGTCTCAGATCCGGCCAAAGCGCCCGTACTTTGTTTTCGATATTCTCAGGGATGTCCGCCAACAGCACAAGATCGCCGTTGGATTCAATCGTGTAATACCCTGATGCGAAAGACAAATCGTTATAGTATGACATCAAATCACCTCAATTTGTTGATACCACAGGGCACCGTCTCAGCTCAATACTTCAAATAGCTCCGGGGGATACAAATAATCACCCAGCGCATCGGTCTCAATGCGATACCACTGCCGCTCAATCGCTGTCACGATATACACACGCCCGTGTGTCAGTTCCAGTGGCCGCGTATCGCCTATATACATGACCTTGAATCCATCCATCTCTTTACTAAGCACTTTCAACAGCAGTGTCTTCTTGTTTATTCCTTCTGTCAAAAAACGTCCTTCAAAAAGGGAAAACCGCAAACCCTCCGGCAGGTGTCCCGCAATCCTGCATCTCTTTTGACCGCGAGGGTGTGTGGCCGGGACAATTTCCACCTCAGTGGGTTTGCTTAATTGCAACTTATCATGGTTTTGCTTGTTTGTAAACTATTTCAGGATTACGAACCGCAGAATATATAGAAGGACACGAGCTATCACACACTCTGATTGATTTTGATTTTATACTAGATTTATTGTATGGCATGAAAGCTGTCTCTTCAGCATTTTTGTTCTGCCGTGCTTTGTGCGCTGTTGATCAGTGTAAATAAGTCGCAAGTTGTCGCAAGTTATTTGCTTCAACCGCTTGGTTTTATCAGCTCTGATCATAGGTTTTGGACTTTATTCAGTCGCAAGTTGTCGCAAGCTCATGTCATAGCAAGAAAGCAATCTGCTTCTCAAATGCTTGTTGGCGCATCGGCATGTTGCGCCTCCTACTATGCTTCTTCGCCGCGATATATGGTGACTTGTCAAAGCGTTCTACGCTCTTTATAATAGGAACATATGTTCTCGTTATGAAAGGAGAAGTTATGACATCCATCCCGCGCCCTGAAGCCCGCCGGGCATACATCGGGGTTTACGCATTTACTGACGAACAGGCCAGGATTACCCCTTCCCGCATACGTTGGGAAGATGGCCGCGAATGGGAGATCGACCGCGTGATCGATGCCCGCCCTGCCGCCGCACGCAAAGCTGGCGGTGCCGGCATTCGCTACCTGGTCAGGATCGGCAGCCATCAGCGGGAGATCTTTCTGGTTGATGGGCGGTGGTTCACAGAAGTCATTTTATAGTCTTCTCCGAGCAATACAGGAATCCAACTCTACAACAATATCTATATATGGTGTGGAGAATTTGTTTTCTCCACTATATGTGGTGTTTTCTCCCTTGACAGAACAAACGAATAACCCTAAAATAACCATGCATCTGATAAAGATGTCAAATAAATGAATGGCTCAATGGTGGTGGATGTTCAGGCTGTTTCTAAAAAGGCAAGAGCCCAGTCACATTCAGTCAACCAGGCTCTTGTGTCGTAGATCTGTGCCCACAGATCTACAGAGTCTCCTGAGTGCCGATCAGTATATAGTCACACAGAAGGTACCAGATGATTATATGACAGCAGGTCTCTGGGCGCAAGAGGTTGAGGCATGGAAAGGAGATATTCAATGAGAATTAAAAAGAATCCGAATTCTGACGTCGTGGTGATTTATACCATGTATGTAGTCAGAAACGGAGTACGTTATCGTCGTACGAACGGTCGACCCTATCGCATAGAGATCCCTGTTGATGAGTACAACCCAAATTACAGAGCCTCTGATCCTGATTAATTAAAACTCCGACCCGGCACTGATCACGGGTCTATTCCTTTCTCAGCATGATGCTGTGATGATAATATGACTTCATCGGAGCGCAAACCATACTGAATATGTGGGAGAAAACTATGGCTCTATATTGGCAGATGCATTTCATTCGTCACCCAAGAGAATTAATTCAATCCTCAGCCTATGAAAAGGTTATACATCAAATCATGAATGATTCTATGCGTATTTTTCCTGACAAATATCATCATGTACAGAATCAGTCACATGGGGAACCCGACTTTATCTCTATATCTGGCAACAAAAAGAAATTTGATGCCAAACTATTGTTTAGCAACGAGCAGTGCCAGTTGCTTTCAAAAGGGAAGAACGAACTCATTGCCTGGATCATGTCGGTTCATCAAGAGATAAATGAAGCTTCACAGAAACTATTGCATAATCAACTGCAAAACATCCATGAAACAACCTTGTATAATGAATTGCTCAGCCGATTACCCTCTGAGGAAATTCAGGAGGACACCATATATTTCACACCATATCCAATTGCTCCAACGTACGAGGAGTCAATCTTTAGCCAGTTTGCAGTTGATATTTTGAGTGCAACTTTTCAAGCATTAACAGAGAATCATCCTGAAAAATTCTTTAATAAGGAATGCTATATCATTTATCCGACGATACCAACCAACAAGCTGGTTTTGCGCAATCTCAACAGAGATTCAAAAGAGTATTGTTCAGCAGCACCTCTCTCCCCATACGTTACATATTCATGTAAAAGTTATCCCGATACTGATGCTGATTATATTTTCTATTCTTAATCTTCAGACTAAACTATTCCGAATTGCCCGGCTATACTGTATCGTGATATAATGACTCAATTATACGCCACGAGGTGCAAAAATGCTGAGTTGGACAGAGATCGAATCGCGGGCCACTTCTTTTTCGGCGCGCTGGCGCGATTGCCCGGGAGATGAACGCCAATTTGCTCAGACCTTTGAAAAGGATTTTATGGAAGTCTTCGGCATGGATTGGCGTGAAGGCCTGCATGAATATCAGATCTATTTGACTGACGGATCCATAGGTTATATCGATTATCTGCTGCCGGGGAAAATACTCATCGAAATGAAATCCAAGGGCAAATCATTGGCAACGGCATACTCTCAAGCCATGGGTTATATCCGCGCGCTGAAGCCTGAAGAAATCCCCGCCTTGGTGATGGTATCTGATTTTGACCAGATACATGTTTACAGCCTGAAAAAGGAGCATCGCTACAAGCCTTTTCGAGTGCGGCAGCTGAAAAGATTTGTTCGTGTCTTCAGCCTGTTGGCGGGCTACGGCACCAAGGAAGAAGAGCCTACCGAGGTTGAGCTCAACACCTCCGCCTCTTATAAAATGGCGCGCATACATGACGCTCTGAAGAAAAACGGCTATTCAGGCCATGCGCTGGAAGTCTTCCTGGTTCGCCTCCTGTTCTGCCTGTTCGCCGATGACACAGGCATCTTTGAAAAGGATAGCTTCCAAACTTATATCGAAGCATCGCGGGAAGACGGCAGCGATCTGTCCATGCGCTTGTCTGAGTTGTTCTGGGTGTTGAACACCCCGGAAAGCAATCGCATGAAAACGCTGTCCGCTGAGCTGAACCGGTTCCGCTACATCAACGGTGATATTTTCCGTGACCCGCTTCCGCCCGCCTCGTTTGACAGCAATATGCGCAAAGCGCTGGTTGAAGTCAGCCGGGAGTTTGACTGGACGCTGATTTCCCCTTCCATCTTCGGGGCCATGTTCCAAGGCGTCATGGACCCCACAGCCCGCAGGTCATTGGGCGCGCACTACACATCGGAAGAAAACATACTCAAAGTCATCAGGCCCTTGTTTTTAGACGAACTCTATGATGAGTTTGAGCGAAGCAAAGCCACCACCAAGGAGCTGCGGGCATTCCAGGATAAGCTTGCGTCCCTCCATTTTCTGGACCCTGCCTGCGGCAGCGGCAACTTCCTGATCGTCAGCTATCAGGAGCTGCGAAAGTTGGAGCTTGAGGTGCTGAAGCTGCTGTACGAAAGCCAGCAGGTCGCCATGGTCGATACGCTGGTCAAGGTCAAGCCCACGCAGTTTTACGGCATCGAAATAGACGATTTTGCCTCTCAGGTAGCAGAGCTTTCCATGCTGCTGATGAAGCACTTGCTGGATCGGGAGCTGGGCGAACACTTCGGCATCAATATCATTGACTTTCCCATCAGGGAAAACGCAAACATTCTCAACACCAATGCCTTGCGCATGGATTGGAATGAGGCCTGCCCGATAGACAAGCTGAACTACATCATCGGCAATCCGCCCTTCTTAGGCGCTCGTTTGATGTCGCCTGAACAGAAGGAGGATTTGCTGCATGTCTTCGGCAATACAAAAAATGCGGGAAATCTTGATTTTGTCGCTTGTTGGTTCAAGAAAGCTGCCGATGTCATGCTGAAAAACCCTTCCGTCAGAGCCTCTCTGGTATCCACCAACAGCATCAGCCAGGGTAACCAGGTTGCCATACTGTGGAAGCCGCTTTTGAAGCTCGGCGTTAAGATAGACTTTGCCTACCGCACATTCAAGTGGGGCAATGATGCCAAGGGTAAGGCTGCCGTCCATTGTGTCATCATCGGGTTTTCTGTCCCTGGGCAGGCAAATCAAAAGATTATCTATGAAAACGATCAGGAGATCATCGCATCGAACATCAATCCTTATCTGATCGACGCACCGGATATATTGGTTGAGAGCCGGAGCAAGCCAATTTGTGAGGTCTCGAATATTGGGATAGGTAATAAGCCTGTAGATGGAGGGAATTATCTGTTTACCAAAGAAGAAATGGAAATATTCATTAATGCAGAGCCTCTTTCAAAAAGATTCTTTCGGCAGTGGTTTGGTTCTGATGAGTTTATAAACAACCGTCCCAGATATGTTCTATATCTTGGTGATGGTTCTCCTTCCGAGTTAAGGAAGCTCCCTCTTGTTATGGAAAAAATCAATGCTGTAAGGTCATTCCGGTTGAGCAGAACCAGCGAAGGAACCAGAAAGCTTGCGGAAACACCTACTCGGTTTCACGTAACCAATGTTCCTCATAATGATTATATATTGATTCCAAAAGTATCTTCTGAAAAACGAAGATATATTCCTATTGGCTTTATGAATGCCCAGTCTTTTGCGTCTGATCTGGTTTTCATTGTTCCAGATGCTTCACTGTATCACTTCGGAATCCTCACTTCCAACGTCCATATGGCATGGATGCGTACTGTTGGCGGCAGGCTTGAAATGCGCTATAGATATTCAAAAGATGTCGTATACAATAATTTCATTTGGCCGGACTGCACACCTGAACAAAAGGAGCGAATTGAGCAAACCGCCCGGGGCATACTGGCTGTGCGAGACAAGTACCCAAACGATTCCTACGCTGACCTTTACGATGATACCGTAATGCCCCATGATCTCAGAAAAGCACACCAGGAAAATGACCGCGCCGTCTGGGAAGCCTATGGTCGCTCCTGGGCCATCAGTGATGAGTCAGCATGTGTTGCATTCTTGATGCGATTGTATCAGAATAAAACAAAATCTATCAGAGAATAATTCGTATTTTGGTTTTTGCATGATTCGGAAAGGATCGATTTAATGTCATATCCCTTAGAAGTAGAGCGCCAAGTTAAAGAGATCCTGGAGTGCTTACCATCTGAATCCGATTGTATAGAGTATAAAGTAGAGCCTTACAATTTGTCTCATGAGAAAGGATGTTATGATTTTGTTCATGATGTGGTTGGCCTTCTAAACTCAAAAGATGCGGTTGAAAGCGATAGGTTTATTATTTTAGGCGTGTCTGATGATAAATATTTAAAAGGGCTGTCTTATGACCAACCTATGCCAGATGATAGTACGTTTCAGCCATTTATAAGCCAAGCCATTCGCCCAAGGCCCAGAATCCTGACAGGTACTGTTACTCATGACAATAAGATTTTTGGTTATATCTGTATTTCAAAAAATAATACGGATTTTGTATATGAAATAGCGCGTGATTGTCATTGCTTTGGTAATGGCAAAAAACCACGTTCATTATCCAAGGGACAAGCTCTTATGCGTCATGGTTCAACTACCGAAATAATGATGCGTGAAGACAGAGATTTTTTTAATAAGAAATTAATCCACAACCCATATCCAGATGTTTTGCTACGCTATCCCATGAAAGAATCTTACTTTTACTCAGCTATCGGGATATCAGTTGAATTGACCGTGGCTATTTTAGGCGCGTGGGATGATTCATATCAAGGGGACAAGAATATCATTTCCAAATTTGTTGGCGAAGACTATGAAAGCTGGATCCGCAAAGTTCAGCGCATAATGCTAGAACACCCTGATGTAATCATTTGTAAAGGGAGTCAGTGGAAATGTATATCCAGAGATAAAATAATTATACAAAATGCAGTTTCGTTGCTGGACAGAAATATTGATCATATGCATGCTAGCTTTATTACAGTTCTCAAATATACATCTCCAAAATATGAGCTTCCTTTGGAGCAAAGGATAGCAGCCTCCTTGTATGGGGTGTCAAGCGAATATTCCTCCACATTTACAAAAAGCTTATTTGAACTTTTTGCCATTCTTCAATATTCTAACACTATGTTCGTTCATTGTTCGCCTGATAAAGTAAAATTCATTTCTTCAATCGTTGTGAGGGAAGTTTTACAAACCGCAGATTGGAAACGTTTGGTCAGTATAGGCTGGAATATTCTTCTCCTAGCACAAACAAGCCCAAGGGAATTCATTAATTCAGTATATCATAATATAGGTGCTATTTGTCATGTCTTTGATCAAGAAGAAGGAGGCATAACCCCAACTAAACACGGCACAGAGCTATTCACTTCTTTGCAAATGTTAGCATGGGATTCAGAATATATAGGCCGTGTAAGTCTCTGTTTGGCCGAACTAGGGCTACATGACTCTCGATCGATTGATTCATTAGCGCAGTTTCTATTGCCATGGTATCCTCAAACAAATGCATCCGTCAAAATGCAGGTAGCAATTGTTGAAGAGTGTGTTGAAATTTTGGATGACCATTCTTGGGTGCTGTTGAAGCAATTATTGCCAAGGCAAACACAAGTTACATCTGAGATAGAAAGAGCTAAATACTTGATCAAATCGCCACAGGAGAAGCAAGTAACGGTCAATGATTACTTGTTTTTGACAAAAAAATATTTAGAGATGAGCCTCGCTCTTTCCCCCAAAAATCAAGATCAAATCGCCACTTTAGTAGATATTATTGATGATGTTTCAGATGAGTGCAAAGAAGCAATCATTACCTCATTTGCTAATGAAATTCCTTTTATGACAGAAAAACAAAAACTTGATCTCTGGAATAAATTGTGTGATTTTCAAATTTGGCAAGCCAAGTATGCAAAAGAGGATCGGAAAATTTCAGAAAAAATACATGAGTCCATTTCATCTCTCATAAGTTTATGTATGCCAAAAGATATTATAAACCAAGCGTCAAGATATTTTATGGAAAATCAATGGTCTTTAATATTAAAGGGTGATGATGAACCCGAGGATGAAGAGAAAACCTTAAAGACTATCCAAAATACTTTAGTTTCTAAAATTTGGAGTGAAAAAGGAATAGGTGGCATTGCTTCATTGATTAAGACAGTTTATCGAACAGACTTAGTTGGAATATCACTTGCAAAAGTATCAGAACTGAGTAAAGATAGTGATAATATTGTCTTAAACCTGTTTGATGCAACCGATCAAAAAACGATAAATTTTGAAGCCGCTTTTGTTGATGAAAAGATTTCTATGAATGGAATCTCTTGGATTCAGAATAGTACAATTGCATCTTGGAGTGTTGAGCTTCAGGCTTTATTATTCTCTTCATTATGGAGCAAATCGTGTTCATGGCAATGGGTTGAATCACAGCTTAATGATAGATCTGATTTATATTGGTCAACCGTCTCTCTTTCGGTCATTAAAAGGCAGGATTTTGACCCACATGTTATTGCAATGCTTGTTGCAAACAAACGATATTCAGATTGTATAGTGTACATAAGAGAGGCCATCATTTATAAAAAAGAAACAATTGACGCCGAAGTTGTACTAGAGTTATTAGAGATAATTCGAACGGAAGACCTTTCTGATAGTTATTCTCATGACATTACTTATGATATTTCAATCCTGATAAAATGGCTTCAAACAAACGAAAAGGATACTATCAGATTGTCTTTAGTAGAACTGAAGTGTTTTGATGCTTTGCAAGATAAAACTGAAGCTAAAACTCTATTCTTTCGGCTTTCTGCTGATCCTGTTTTTTTCATAGAGCTTTTGAATTCATTATATAAAAAACATGACAATAAAGCTGAAGTGAATGCATCTGTAGCCCCAGTGGTAGATAACACATTCAAACGCATTATTTTTGATATACTCCACCATTGGAATGTTACTCCAGGCGTCCAAGTGGATGGAAGTATTTCTGTCGATCACATGAATGCCTGGGTTGAACATGTTAAAAAAGAAAGTTTAGAACATGGAATATATGAAGTTGCAATGGTCTATTTAGGAAAGTCTGCTTTCCATTCGCCCAAAGATTCTAGTGGCTTTTTTATAAATAAACATGTCGCTTGTATGCTGAATGACAAAGAATCATCACGTCAAAGGGAAGGCTATAAAAATGCTGCCATTAATTCAAGAGGAACACACTGGGTAGATCCTTCCGGCGAAGATGAATTTATTATAGAAAAGAAGTGGCTGAAAAGAGCAAAAGAAGCAGATGCAGAAGGATTCTTTCTTCTTGGAACAACTTTCAGAGAAATGGCAGATTGGTTTAATAGTAGAGGTAAAGAGAACATTGCCGAGAATCAAAATCGAAAGATCTTTGATGAAGACTAGTTAGATTAAGCATACACCCTCTCCCCGGATGAGCTCCCCATGCAAGAAGAAGGAATCAAGCAGATCAACATCATGGATTTCCTGCTGGCATAACAAGGCACGGGCTCATAGCTGCTCCGAAAGCACTCCTTCACTCCGCACAAGCTGATCCATCGCCACCAGCCGTGTGCTTCTGGGGCCAATCGCCGCGGTAAGCCCGTCCTCTTTCGCACCTTTCGTGCCTTTCGCGTCTTTCGCGGTTCATCGCCCTCCTCCCGACCCCTTCAAGGCATTTACGGGATTTACGGTGATTTACGGTATTGCCTGATCCCTTTAATGACTGTCCCGAAAAGCAAGTGTTTTCAATGAATGTCAGTCACTTTTTCCCCGTAAAATGAATTTACGGTATTTACGGTATGGTTTCCTTCTGCCGGAAGAATGATATAGCCTCCGCTTTGCCCCTGACCCGGGGCGTCCTTTACAATTCCACCGGATATCCATCCCAAAAACACAATAAACAAAAATGTAGTGGGCCGTTGACTTTGACCTTAGGTCATAGTTTATACTGCCTTCGGAGGTGAGGGGAATGGAGTACTCCATCAGCGCGCTCACAAAGCTGTCAGGGGTCAGCGCGCGGACCTTGCGGTATTACGATGGAATCGGCCTGCTTAAGCCGGCGAGGGTCGCTTCATCTGGATACCGCATCTACGGCAAACAGCAGGTAGACCTGCTGCAGCAGATCATGCTCTATCGGGAGCTTGGTTTTTCCCTGGAGGATATCAGAAAGCTCTTGTATGCCCCCGGTTTTGACAGAAGGCAGGCCTTCGAGGGCCACCTGGCCGCCCTCCGGGAAAAGCGCAATCAGCTGGACGCCCTGATACTCAATGTAAGCAAATCCATATCCGTCCTGAAAGGGGAATCCACTATGAATGATAAAGAAAAGTTCGAAGGCTTCGGCCAAAAGCTCGTCGATGAAAACGAGCGGACATACGGAGAAGGGATCCGCAAAAAGTACGGAGACGAGGCCGTTGATGAATCAAACGACAGAATCAGGGGCATGACCCGCGAGCAGTATGAAGAGTCTGAGCGCCTGCGCCTTGAATTTGAACAGACGCTCAAATCCGCCTTCGATTCGGGCGACCCGGCAGGCGAGGCGGCGCAGAAGACCTGTGATCTGCACAGGCAGTGGCTCAGCGTCTTCTACCCTCGCTACAGCAAGGAATATCACAGGGGACTTGCCGAAATGTATGTAGGTGACGAGCGCTTCCGCGCCAACTACGACAAGCTTGCCCCGGGATGCGCCGAGTTCTTGCGAGACGCCATCAACATCTACTGCGGCTGATATCAAAAAAACTTCCTCTTTGCAAGGATCGGGTGCCGGGCAAGCTTTGCCCGGCACCCGATCCTGTTGTCATTGGCCTGATATATTGAGTGCTCCCCGCCCCCGCGCTAATCCCCCATCAGGTACATGTTCCCGATGGGCACCGAGAACATAAAACCTGCGCCGATCTTGGCCTTTTCCCCCAGCACCTCTTTGACGGCGGCCACGGCCTTGTCCACCATCTGCTGGTTTTTAAGCACCGTGAAGATGGTCTTGCTGTAGGGCTTGGCGTTTTCCATGAAGGAGTGCAGGAAGCCGAAGCTCAGCACCTCTCCGTCCTGGTGAGCGATGGCGCCGGCCATGCCCTGGCTGTCGAGGATGGTGGCGCCTTTGACGCCGATTTCAAGAAACCTGGCCAGAATGTCATCCAGATATTTGGTCTTATTCAATACGATAAACAGTACCTGCATTTATGTACCTTCCTTTCATGCCCGATGGTCAGGCATCTTCCGCGCCTGTCTCTGCGGATGCGGCAGGCTCTTCGGCAGACTCCCCCGAGGCCTCCGCGGCAACAGACTCCGCTGCAGCCTCCGGTACGGCTTCATCGGCCGGGGCTGTGGCTTCTTCCCCCTCCGTCCCGCCGGAAGGCTCCTGCGCAAGGGCTGCGGTCGCCCGGGCCTCTTCAAGGGCCGGCTGTACGGCTGTCTCCTCTTCGTCCGGGCTCATGTCGGGCTCAAGCACGTTGGCCGCCCGAAGGCCCCGCTCACGGTCCATGCCGCCGATCTCGCCGGCGCGCTTGATGGCGATCTTGGCGAAGATGGGGCCGCTGGTTTCAAATACCAACACGCTGAACATGATGACGGTAATGATGGGCACGGCGTACTCCGGCAGCTGCTGGCGGACGATCACGGACAGCCCGATGGAGATGCCGCCCTGGGGCAACAGGGCAAAGCCCAGGTTTTTGCGGATGGCGTCCTCCGCCTTGACGGCGCGGGCTCCTATCCATGCGCCCAGGATCTTTCCGCCCGCCCGGGCAAAGATATAGGCGATGCCCAGCAGCCCCACCTCAGACAGTATTTTCAGATCCAGGCTGGCCCCGGCCAGGGTAAAAAACAGCAGATAGACCGGCGGGGTAAAGCTCTGCAGCGCGCGCTGAATGCGCACGGGGCCGGGCAGAAAGTTAAAGATCACCGTGCCTGCCATGATGCAGGCCAGCAGCGGCGACCAGCCCAGCAGCATCGCCGTGCCGGTGGCCAGGGCAATGGCCGTGAGGATGAGGTTCAGGGTCTCCTCTTCCGAGTTTGCCCGCTTGCTCACAAACAGCAGCAGCAGGCCAAAGACCACCCCCAGCCCCAGAGAGCCGATGATCTCTATGAAGGGCTGTAAAAACATCATAAAGCTCGGGTCGTTCACATGCCCGGCGGACAGCTTGGCCACGGAGATTGCGATGCCAAAGGCGATGATGCCGAACACGTCATCCAGGGCCACGACGGGCAGGATGGCCTTGCTCAAGGGCCCCGAGGCCCTGTACTGGCGGATCACCATCAGCGTGGCCGCGGGCGCCGTCGCCGCCGACATGGAGGCGATGACGATCGACAGGGCAAAGGGCTGGCCAAAGAGCACGCGCACCACGAAGAACACCACAAAGATCGCGCCGATCACTTCAAACAGGGTGATGATGATGATGGCCTTTCCCAGCTTCTTCATATCCCTGACCAGGAACTCGCTGCCGATCGAAAAGGCGATGGCCGCCAGCGCCACGTCGCTGATCACGGAAAAAGACTCCGTATCCGCGGGGGTGATCAGATGAAACAGACTCGGCCCCAAAAACAAACCTGCCAGCAGGTATCCCGTTACCTCCGGCAGCTTCACCATGCGGGCGAGTCTGCCCCCGATAAGCCCCGCCACCAGCACAATGGCGAGCTTCAGTAATACTCCCAACTCCGACCATCCTCCTCTTCATTTTTGAGGCCGCGGGCGCGGCTCTGACGCCTTGTGCGGCCCCGGCATGCCCCGGCCCCCGGACGGGGGCCTCAAACTGCCGCAAAAAAAGCATAAAAATACGGTCTATTGACATATTTTTACGCTCTTCAGTATAGCCCATCATATGGGATAACACAAGAAGCCGAAGGCAGAGAATGATGATATGAACCCCTCGGGCAGGCTTGAGAATACCAGCCTGCCCGCGCCCCTGCCCGGCGGGGCCGTCCGGCTTAAGCAGCCAGGTACACAAAGCCCCCGTTTCGCCTGGTCGTCTCCAGCCACAGCCCCATGTCCAGCTTCAAAAACCGCCCGTTATCAACGGCGGTGGCGGTGAAATCACGGCCCTTCAGCTCCATTGCGACCAGGCTGATCCAGTGCCAGCTTTCCAGGTTGAACAGCTGCCCCCTGTCCAGGTTGAGGAAGGCGATGGGCGAATCCTCTTCAAAGGCCTGCCGGAAGAAGTCGGCCACCGTCTCCCTTGACGGTCTGTTTTCATATTCCGAGGGCACATCCAGCACCCGGCAGCGCAGGGGGCTGCCCAGCTCCAGCAGCAGCCGGTCCATGCCCTCCTGAAACATCCGCGTGCTGTTAAGGCCGAAAACACCGGGCGTGATATAGCCCCAGACGCGCTCCATCAGCGCCTGCATGCCTTCTTTTGAGCGGTCGGGCAGGTCGATCGGTACCCGCTCGCCCAGATAGCGCAGAATATTGGCCCCCGTCGTCGGCCCGCAGCCGGCCTTGCGGCGCCAGGCGCTGGAAAACCAGTCCTGATCCGCGCCGTGGTAAACCGCCTGCTGCGTGTAAATATCGAGTCCGTTTATATCTTGAATGCTTGCCTGCATGTTCTTGCCCCCTTCGCGCCCGATGAGGGCGTGTCTGGAATATACCCCGTCGGCGCGGGGAGCAGGGCGAGGGATGACAGAACCGCGAAAAGCGCGAATGGCGCGAAAGGGGAATGGTAGTATCCATCAGTTCTGTTTCTCGTCTTTGATACATGAAATATGTCATGTGATATATAAGGAAGCTTAGTCACTTGATAAATCTTTTTTCACTTCATCCGCGCTCTCTTATTTATAATCTGTAAACATTTCATCATACATTTGACACATAAAGCGGCTATGGATACAATGAAAACCCGCCGAAGGGCCCAAGGCCCTTCGCTGAAAGGAAACGTGAAGAAGATGCAGCTGATTTTTTCCGCCGTCATGGGCATTGTTCAGGGCTTGACCGAGTTTCTGCCCGTCTCCTCCAGCGGCCATCTGCTGGTCGCAGAAAAGCTGCTGGGGCTGCTGGGCTACAGCACCGCCAACTCCCTCTCCCTCAGCGTCATGCTGCACATGGGCACCCTGATTGCCGTGGCGGCCATCTTCTGGAAGGATTGGGTGGACATGCTGCTTCACCCGGTCAAAAACAAGACCCTCCTGCTGCTGTTCATTGCCTCCCTGCCGGCGCTGATCCTGGTGCTGCTGCTGGGCGACCGGATCGACGGCCTGTTCACCGGCTGGTTTTTAGGCATCAGCTTTTTGATCACCGCCCTGTTCCTGGTGATGGTGGAGCGGCTGAGCGCGGGCCGCGGCCGCCACAGCCGCAGGCAGGACGAGGTCCGGCTGCCCCAGGCCGTCACCATGGGCCTGTTTCAGGGCATCGCCCTGCTGCCCGGCGTCAGCCGCAGCGGCTCCACCTTGCTGGGCGGCGTTGCGGGCGGCCTCAGCCGCAGGACGGCGGCCAAGTTCAGCTTCATGATGAGCGCGCCCGCCATTCTGGGCAGCTTTGTCATGGAAGCCAAGGACGCCTTGGACGCGGGCGGCCTGTCCTCGCTCATCAACGCGCAGTCGCTGGTGGGCGTGCTGTTTTCCGCCATCAGCGGCTTTCTGGCCATCCGCTATATGCTCAAATTGATCGAGCGCATTTCGTTTTACAAGTTTGCTCTGTATGTTCTGGCCGTGGGGATCGCAGTCATTGTCATGCAGTTGACGGGCTTTGCCGGCTTCCCGCCAATTGCCTTCCCCGCCGCGGCCCCGGTTCCGGCGATCTGATAAGGAGTTTATCCCATGATGACGCTTAAACGCCTGTCTTCATTTTTACTGACCCTTTTGCTGCTCATCCCGGTGGCGCCGGCAGAGGCCGAAGCCCCGTTTGAAGTGAGCGGGCCCGTGTTCATGCCGGGCACCGTCATCACCGGCCAGGATAACAGCTTCTGGGAAACCCCCATGGACATCACCGATGAGGCCGCCGTCTGGGCCATGCTGACCGCGCCGATCACCGTGGTGAAGGGCGATCAGAAGAGGCAGACCTACTTGTATAAGGAGCCCGATAAGGATTCCGAACGCGTGGCCGATATCACCATGGACTCCCAAGGCCTGCATGTGCTGGAAACGCGCAGCGACGGCTGGAGCTATGTGGAGGTCTATTCCAGCTCTTTCCACGACTCAAAGATCAAGGCCTGGAATCAACTGGTGCAGGGCTATATCCGCAGCGACCTGCTGCAGCAAAAGCAGGTCGACCAGCAGTACGGCCTGGTGGTGGATAAGCTGACGCAGAAGCTCTATGTGTTTGAAGAAGGCAAGCTCTACGATACCCTGGAGATCTCCACCGGCCTGCCCAACGACAGACAGCCCTACAACGAGACCCGCAGCGGCGAGTTCCTGATCGTCAGCCCGGTGGGCGATTTCAGAAGCGATAACATGGTGGGTGAGTACGCGCTGCGCTTCAACGCGGGCGACCTGATCCACATGGCGCCCTATATCGAGCGGCGCGGCGTCAAAAACTACGATTTCACCGAAAAGGTGCTGGGCGAGCGGGCCAGCCACGGCTGCATCCGCGTGCAGCGGCGCCGCACCCCCAAGGGCACCAACATGCGCTGGCTGTGGGACACCCTGCGCAAGAAGCCCCACATGGGCGCGACCCGCGTGGTCATCTGGGAGGACCTGCAGGGCCGCCAGCTGCCCGCCACGCCGCCCGAAACGGTGCTGCACTTTAACCCCAAGGGCGGCAAAAACTATCACGCCGCCGAGACCTGCTACGGCGTAAAGGATGAGTTCCTGCCGATGAGTACCTTTACCTATGCCGAGCTCGACAGCCCGGACTACGCCCGCCTGACCCCCTGCCCCTACTGCTTCCCCCCGCTGAGGGCGGCTCAGGTCGAGGAGATCAACGCGAGGTACAGGTGAAAAATTGAAGAAGCCACTATCCAAAGGGCGGCTCCGCATGGAGTCGCCCTTCTTCTTTATTATATCCTGTGTCGTCTGGTACCTCTGAATTATCTTACTTAGCCGTGAGGACATCATTGTTCAGGATACTATCCAGGATCTCCGTGAGGATTTCGGCATCTTCCTCCTCCAGCCCGGGGTAAAAGGCCAGGGCATAGCTGTAGCCCGATGCCTCCCAGGTGATCGAAAAAATCCTGCCCTCATTGCCCCTGTATGTCAGCTCCGTCCCCTCGCTGCCGTAGGCTTCGGTCCGCGTTTCTTCATACTCGTTGTAATCGCCGCTGATATCCCCGCTGCCCGGGCCGACCCGGTAGCTGATGGTGCTGTCATCCAAAGCATAGACGATCTCCGCCAACTCTCCCTCGATCACGCGGATGGCGCTGATTATATAAGCCTCGGGCATCCGGGGCAGCGGGAAGTCATAGCCCGCGACTTCCCGGGCCTCTTCAAGATTTTCGCAGTCTATCCAGGGGTTGGGAAGCCCCGTCATCCCCTCGGCGGCAGCGCCGCTCAGGGAAAGCAGCATCACAAGCGCCATAAACATGGCTGTCATCTTTTTCATCCTGTCATTTTCCCCCATTTTTCTTCCATATCCCGCACCAGCTTGAACTGCGTGCGGCATCTGTCCAGGTTGTGTGCTTCGCGGTGAACGCGGAAATAGCTATCACCCTGCAGGTAGTCGGTCAAAAAGCGCACGCCGCACTCCAGCGTCATCAGCCTGGCGCCCAGGGGCAGGGAGGCGATCTCCTCCTCCCGCAGGCTGTCGCCGCAGGACTCCAGGAAGGCATCCCGAAAGGCGCGGTAGAGCTCAAGCGACAGGCTCACTTGGCTCAGGTCCCGTTCATCCTCCGCCGCCGTGGAGGCACCGAAGCGGATGGCGTCGCCGAAGTCGTTGGCACATAGGCCCGGCATCACGGTATCCAGGTCGATCACGCATAGGCCGGTGCGCGTGGCCCGGTCAAACAGCACGTTGTTCAGCTTGGTATCGTTGTGCGTTACACGAAGGGGCAGCCTGCCCGCGCGTAGCCGGTCCATCAGTTGGGCGGCATCCTTTTCCCGCTCCAGCGCAAAAGCGATCTCCGG
>CAZVUU010000017.1:2140-30085 GCA_964630465.1 uncultured Christensenella sp. | reverse complement strand
ACACCGGTCTGATCGGGCAGAGCGGCCGCCGACATTCATTTCTGCCCCGCCGCCTAACGCCGGTTCACAATATCTGCCAAAGCATTGTATGGTATTGTACCCGGTATGGACGGGTAAACCACGGTTTTTGAAAACGCCTCGTGATCCCGGCGAAAAAGCTTGCCGGAAAACCTGTTCCTAAGTACAGCACAGCGGGCATGCCTTTGATGCCTTAGTCAAAGGATGTTCACCCTTTTCCCATAAAGCCTGTCAAACAGCGGAAATACCAATGAAAGCACTGTAAAAGGAACACGAACATTTAGAAACTTTAGTTCGAGATTGCTATAATTAAGTTTAAATTTAAGTTTATAAAAACACCTTGTTTACTGAAGCAAGTAGCTGATCGCTGTGATTTGGCCCTCCGTCTCCAGTTCGATGACTGTAGGAGCCTGCCCTCCGGGGATCTCAAAGCTGATCCATTCTTCAGAAACCCCCACATCGAACCATTGCTCGTGCGTGCCGCTGCTGACGCGCAAAGCCGCGGGAGCGCCCGTTGCCCGCAAGTGCAGTGATACGCGGATGTACTCCTGCTGATTCAGCGTTGAATCAAAGACGCTCAGCTTGCTGCCCGGCACGATCATCACTTCCCTTGCCAGCCCTGAAAAAGCGCTGTGTATCCAGGGATGCCCCGGCAGAAGACTGATGACGGCATAGTTGGCATTTATCGTTGCGTTTACCTGTGTTCCCCGGGCTAAAGCGATTCGATTGAGCATGTTGTTATTGATGACCAGTTTTTCCGCCTCTCCCGTCGCTTCTTTGGATACCTCCACCCAATAGGCGGGCGGCAAAAAAGAAGAATAGCGTCCGTCGGGCAGGGTGTGAGTCAACAGATCATCCAGTTCGACAAAGGGAATGGCGCGGCGCAGCCGGGCATCCAGGAAGGAAGCATGTTTCCAGAAGAAGGCCGTATCATCCGCCACAAACACAAGATGATCGTCCTTCATTTCTTCCGCCAGTTCACGGGCATCGGCAGCTAGCAGGGGGCTGTCATTATGACGGGTCAGCTGATAGCCCAGCGCATTGCTCAGAGCCAGCCAAACAAATAAACTGAGAACAAAAACATGCCTGAAGCGGTCTGAAAATCCTCTCATCCACAGATATGCCCCGGCGGTCAGCAAAGCAAACAAAAGAAAAATCGTATATAGGCGTCTGGTTTCGAGCTCCATCCAGTTGATGGTAACAGGTGCCAATAAGAGCGCGTCGATCGGATAGCTTGCGTTGCTGAGGTAGCTCTTCATGCCGATCACAGCCGAAGCGGCGGCCAAAAAGGCAAAAGCGGCAAACATCAGCCTGTTCATCCTTCTGTCCAGCAGGTCATCAGACAACAATAGAGACATAAACACCGGCAAGAGTGGCGCGAAGTAACGGATGTGAATGCGGGAAGCCAGAGCGTCCGCTGTCAGTTCATCCACATAGATCACATAACTTGTGCCCAGCATCAAAAGCAACGCCATCATAGTCAGCAGATAAAGGAAGTATTTTGTGTCCTTCCTGAGCGCTCTGTTGTGCGACAGGGGAATCAGCACAGGGATAACCCCAAATGCGACAGGTACAAAATAAAGATAAAGCAGGGTGCCTTGAGCCGTAAGGGCCATTTGTCCGGCTGACAGGGAACGCGTCTGTTTTTCATAGATGCTCAGCATCTCGCCGTCCACGCCAAACATGATTCTTCCGGCCAGGGGCAAGAAAAAACACAAACCTGAAAATACAAGGCTGAATAGCAAAGCTTGCTTCAGACGAATGCCATCCCGCGACTTCAACCACAGCGCCCAAAGCAGAATAGAGGCCGCTGCTCCAAGGGCTGCCAGCCCGGGTTTTGTGAAATAAGCCAAGGCGCAGAACAGCCCGGCCAGCGCCGCCTCATAAAGCCCGGCATCGCGCGCGATCAGCCGGTGGAGCAGCAGCAGGCACAGCATCAGCAGCGGATAAACCAAGCTTTCGCTCATGGCATTGGATGACAATATCATGTCCGGAAGCAGGAGACACAAGCCAATTACAATCCAGGCTTTTTTCTCCGACCCGCTCAGGCGCTTTGCCAGAAACCAGAGCGGAAAGATGGCTGCGTTCATCAAAAGGGTGTTCACCACCTGTACCGCCCGGTATATGTCGATATGGGTGCTGAGGCTATATAAGGGAGACAGCACAAGCGGGTACAGAAGGCTGTCATACTTGACAGGCTGGCCGCGCAGCAATACCTCCCCCTTCTCCCACAGGCTGCGGGCCAGATTGAGATAGAGTGTCTCATCAGGCATGATCCAAGGGCCCGCGCTGAAGGCATACAGCAGGCCCAGCCTGATCAGAACAACTGACACATATATAAGAATCAGGAATCTTATTTGGCTTCGCGACATCTTTTTATCAATTCCCACGCGCGTCATGTGTCCTCTTCATCGGTATGTTCCGCTATGGCCGGGGCGTAATCGTTTCCGATTACGCCCCGTTGATTTGTTGATTATTCCTTTTACCCAAACTTCGGTGGCTTTTATGACTACAAAAAACACAAATCTGTAGCCTATGTAAACTCAGACTAATTTTACAGAAGGAACAACCCTTATGTTATTTCCAGTCCTGGCCCCGTGGGGCCTGTGGGGCCCGTTTCGCCAGTGGAACCTGTCGGACCCACCGGACCTTGCGGGCCTTCCGGACCTTGCGGGCCTTCCGGACCTTCCGGGCCTTCCGGGCCTTCCGGACCTTGTGGACCTGCCGGACCTTGCGGGCCTGCCGGGCCTGCCGGGCCTGTCGCACCTACTGGTCCAGCTTCACCCTGAGCACCCGTCGCACCAGTAGCGCCCATAGGACCTGTGGGGCCTGTGGGGCCTGTGGGCCCATTCGCACCTGGCAAGCCAGCTGGGCCTTCCGGGCCTTCCGGGCCTGTAGCACCTGTTGGTCCCACTTCACCCTGCAGGCCTACCGGACCCATTGGGCCTGTCGCACCTGTTAGGCCAGCTTCACCCTGCGGGCCTATCGGGCCCATTGGGCCTGTCGCACCTGTCGCACCTGTTGGTCCAACTTCACCCTGCGGGCCTGCCGGGCCTGTCGCGCCTGTCGCGCCAGTCGCGCCAGTCGCACCCGCAGAGCCGGTATTGCCCTTGTCTCCCTTTGGTCCCCTTTCTCCTGTGGCACCCTTGATGCCTTCAGGCAGAAAGACCGCCACATAGGTATCATCACCCGTTTCACTGTTGCGAAGCGCCTGTACCTCGACCATGATCCCATAGCCTTGCTCGAGGAAGCTGTTGGCGATGGCCTCGAGATCCTTCGCTTTTTGCGGGTCCATCTGCTCGTCGGACAGCTTTACATAGCCCGCAGGGGGTGTCCCTGTCGCCATCGCGAACGCGCTGGCCAACACGGCCATGGCCAGGATCACCGCAAAAACCAGCCGTCGCCGGCTGCGATTCTGTCGTCTTCTGCTTCTCATTATGGCCTCTCCTTTGCATACACTATACTCTCGTCTTTTGATCATATCCAAGCTCATTGTCTTGATCGTAAAAAGTATATACCAGATTTTTAGTTAGTGTCAATTAACTTCTGAAACTACCTGTCAGTTTTCCCTTGTTCCTTCAGCGCCCTGTCAATATCCTTTGCCGCAGCCTTGCCCGCGCCCATCGCCAGGATGACCGTCGCGGCCCCCGTCACGGCGTCGCCGCCCGCCCAGACACGTCCCCTGCGGGTCAGACCGTTTTCGTCCGCCAGGATACGGCCCCGGCTGTCCGTCTCCAGCCCCTCGGTGTTGCGGGGCAGGAGGGGGTTGGGGTCGGTACCGATGGCGATGATCACGGTATCCACATCCATCTCAAACTCGCTGCCGGCTATCTCTTTGAAGCCGCGGCGGCCCGAGGCGTCGGGCTCTCCCAGCTCCATCCTCAGGCATTTGAGGCCGCTCACCCAGCCGCCCTCGCCCAGTATCTCTGTGGGCGCGCAGAGGGTGTGAAAGCGGATGCCCTCCTCCCGGGCGTGGTGAACTTCCTCCAGGCGGGCCGGCAGCTCTTTCATGCCGCGGCGGTAGATGATGCTGACCGTGTCGGCGCCCAGACGCAGGGCCGAGCGGGCCGCGTCCATCGCCACATTGCCGCCGCCCACCACCGCCACGCGCTTGCCGCGCAGCACGGGCGTGGCGGAATCCTCCCGCCAGGCGCCCATCAGGTTGACACGGGTGAGGTATTCATTGGCGGAGAGCACGCCGTTGAGCCCCTCCCCGGGAATTCCCATGAAGCGGGGCAGGCCGGCGCCCGATCCGATGTAGACGGCTTCAAAGCCCTCTTCAAACAATTCATCCACCGTGATGGTGCGGCCGATCACAATGTTGCAGGAGACCGTGACGCCAAGGGCCTCCAGCTCCTCGATTTCGCGCCTGACAACGGCCTTGGGCAGGCGGAATTCGGGGATGCCATAGGTCAGCACACCGCCGGGGGCATGCAGCGCCTCAAATATGGTGACCGCGTAGCCAAGCCCGGCCAGCTCGCCGGCGCAGCTGATACCCGAAGGCCCCGCGCCCACGACCGCGACGCGGCGGCCGTTCTTTTTGATATCTGCAAGCTCAGGCCCGTTCTGCGCCTGGTAGCTGTCGGCAGCGTATCGTTCCAGGTTGCCGATGGCCACCGGCTCCCCTTTGATGCCCCGCACGCAGAGCTGCTCGCACTGCTTTTCCTGCGGGCAGACGCGCCCGCAGACTGCCGGCAGCGCCGTATATTTTTTCAGGACGCGGTAAGCTTCCTCCTCCTCACCCCTGGCAATGCAGGTGATGAAGCCCGGAATGTCGATGCCCACGGGGCAGCCATCCACGCAGGGGCGGTGCTTGCAGCGCAGGCAGCGCTCGGCTTCCTGCCGTGCCAGTTCGGCTGAGTAGCCCAGGCTGACTTCCACAAAATCCTTTGCCCGCGCGGCCGGGTCGCGCAGGGGCATCCTGGCCCTTCCCTTATCCGCCATTCAAGGTGCCTCCTTTTCCAGGAGCCTGCAAGCCTCTTCTCTAGCCCGCGCCTCAAATTCCTTGTATATGCCGCCGCGCGCGATGGCCTCATCAAAGTCGACCAGGTGCCCGTCAAACTCAGGCCCGTCCACGCAGGCGAACTTCATCCGGCCGCCGACGCTCAGGCGGCAGCCGCCGCACATGCCCGTGCCGTCTACCATGATGGCATTCATCGACACGGTGGTCTTGATATCAAAGCGTTTGGTCAGCGCGCTCACCGCCTTCATCATCGGCAAGGGGCCGATCGCCAGGACTTCGTCATAACGCTCGCCAGCCGCAAGCAGCTCCTCCAGCGCCTTGGTGACAAAGCCCTGCCTGCCGGCACTGCCGTCGTCGGTCAAGAGCGTCACGCGGTCGCAGACAGCATTGAACTCACCCTCAAGCAGCACCGCCTCGGCGTTGCGGAAGCCAATGATGCCCTCCACATAGGCCCCTTCCCGCTTCAGCTGCTTGGCAGAAGGATAGGCGATCGCGCAGCCCAGCCCGCCGCCCACCACACACACGCGGGAAAGGCCCGTCAGCCGGCTGGGCTCGCCCAGGGGCCCCACGAAGTCGTGCAGGCTGTCCCCCTCATTCAACTGATCCAGTTCGATGGTCCCGGCACCCAGCACCTGATAGATGATGCTGACGCTGCCGGTCTGCGCGTCCGAATCCATGATGGTGAATGGGATGCGCTTTGAGTTCTCCCCCGCGCGCAGGATGATGAACTGCCCCACACTGGCTTTCTTCGCTACCAAGGGAGCTTGGATATCGATACGCACGGAGGTAAGGTTCAGCCGGGTCTTTGACAGGATCCTGTACATGGTCTACTCTCCCTCGTCGGGTGCCGGCAGCGCTTTCACGGGCAGCTGCACCGCGCCCTTTCCTTCAATATAGGGTTCCAGTTGAAAATCACTCATTCCGCTCACCAGGTCGATGATGGCCTGCGCTTCCTGGCCGCCGGCCAGAACAGGCTGGAAGTCGTTGTCCTCTTCCGTGCCGGAGGTATAGGCCGGCAACAGGGTCAGCTGGTGCTCAAGGTACTCACCGTTTTTGTCAAAGCGCAGGGCTGCCCGGGCCAGCATGGTGCGGCGCTCGCGCACCTTGGTGTTGCCGCCGAAGGAGAAATTGCCCAGCGAATAGACGATGCTGGCGCCCTTGTAGACCTCAATGCCGTGCAGCACATGGGGGTGGTGTCCGATCACAAGGCCTGCCCCCTGATCGACCAAAAACCTGGCAATGCGCTTGATGCTTTTATTCTGTCGCGGCCCGTACTCCTCCCCGCCGTGCATGACGCCGACGATGAAGGCGCAGCCCGCCTCCTTCAGCTGCTCAAAGCTCTTCTTCAGGTGTTCCGGATGCCGGCCAAAGTAGGTGGCATTGGCGCCCGTGAAGCCGATCTTTACGCCGTTCTTTTCGTAGATCCAGGTCTTGATGCCCTCATCCGTCACGGCAAACCAGCCGAGCCCCGCCTCATCCAGCGCCTCTACCGTGCTGAGGTAGCCCTGACGGCCGTAGTCAAAGGTATGGTTGTTGCCAAGGAAGTTCAGCTCGATGCTTGATTGCCTGATGATGTTGACGTAATCGGTCGGCCCGCGGAAGTTATAGGTCTTCTCCACGCGGTTGGCTGTCTTGTCATATAGTACGCCCTCCAGGTTGATCACGGTGACATCGTCGCTTTCAAATACATCCTGCACTCCGGCAAAGGGATAGCCATAGCCCTCCCTCTCGATATAGCCTTGAAAGGAATAATCCTTATTGTTTAATCTATCCTCTCCGCCCAGGGTACAGTCACCTGTAAAGGTCAGTAAAACCTCGGTCGCAGCCTTCGTTTCTTCCGAAAACCCATGATAGGGCAGAATCAAAATCACCGTCAAGCAAAGCGCCGTCAGAATGGTGATCATGCCCCTTCGTGTATGTATCGTCATCCGGTTCCTCGTCATTGCTTCATTTCAGAAATCATCCTACCAAGCATGGATGGGCTTGTCAATGAATGATGTTGAAAAATTCTATCTGTCTTATTGGGCTCTGAACAACTTGAATGGGAGAAAAAGAAAGAGGTTTCATATGTCAGAGTATTGTTGTTACCACGACAATTATTGAAAAACCAGTTATTGAGAGTCAAGGAGGATTAATAAAGTTAAAAAGCAATAGAGTACGATCTTATATCCGCTTCAGGCAAGTGCATTGCAACGGAAACATTGAATCATAGACCTTCCAATCTCGGATAAGTGGAACCTGCAGACCAAATCCAAAAAAGGTGTATTAACCAAAGCCATGCCGACAGTTGACCTTTACTTGATAGAAACTAGAATTATTCACAAAGCTTGCAAGAAGTATGAAGTCGTCCCTCAGTTTTCATTTCCCGAGGAAGCTATTAAACAATTACCCTATTCAAAATGTTTTCTTGCCATTATAAAATTATCATAAAGGTATTGCAGAATGCATCGTGAAAATATATAATAACCGCGGTTTGTTCCTGTTCCGGTTTATATTAATGGGAAAAAATAATTGTTTCGTGAGGGCTTGACAATGAAAAAGGTGTTAACTGTTTTGGTTGCTTTTACCGTGATGTTAGGATGTTTGTACTTATACTCATCGGCTTATGCGTCTTCTTCTGAATTTATCTCCACAGATGATTGGTGGGAACCTATGAGTAGTGAAGTCGGTGTGGTACCCACAGTAACTATTTATGAGCCAGGAGCAATTCGTGTCATGATCACATGGGAGACACCACAGTTAACATTTGTTCGTAACGCAAGATCAACGGATAATGTTGAGTACTATGAGCTTCAGATGAATAAAATAATTACATTTGATATAACTAACAATTCGTTTAAGAGTTCAAATGGGGGATTTAGCGGTGATATAACCGTTAATGCTTCTTCTCTGGAAAAGGGACAAAAGAGAGATAATATCAAAGTTACTTTAACTAACGCTTCCCATGTTGCAACATTAAGGCCTGGAGAGAGCTATAAAGAGTACAAGCTAGAATATACGAATCGAGAAAAGGGCCAAATAAATGAGTATGAACCTGAAAACTTACTTGGAGCTAATCAAAACATTGAGCAAATTAAAAGTAATATGACTGCCTACGTTTCCTTTTTAATAACCCCAATAAATTAACACCTTATATCTTGGAAAGGAAAGACATCTTGAGAAGATTGGTTTTTCACGCATCTACTTTTCTATTGATTCTTGTTTTTATGACTCATGTCTATGCGTCAACTTTGTCACTTTACTCGGATTTACTGGGAGAAGATTTCGAACTGGAAATCGAAGTGACGCCGTCGATCAGCATGGAAACCTTAACGGTTGATGTGAGCAGCGGCCAGCCGAAGCCCGGACACAAACCCAAGGTGAATGTCGTAGGGATCGATGTGCCGGCGATGCTGACGTTTTATTCACCTTTTTCGATCGGGGCAGCTCGGCTAAATAACCCGGCAGAGTCCACAGCGGTCGTGGTATATCAACTGCGCATTTCAGTAGCGGAGCTGCTACGGCAGACGGGGATGACGGGGTACAGTCCGGAGCGGTATGCAGAGATCAGTGCCCGGGAAGGCTTTGATGCCGAACAAAGCTATATTGTTCTGTCGCAGACCAAAGGGATCGCGCCCGGTACCTGGGTGGAAGAAATGGCCCTGGGAACCTTGCCTGATGGCAGCACCTTACCGGCAGGTCATTATACAGCGGAACTGGTCATGGTGCCCTTTGACAGTGAGACCCGGCAGAGCATGATGGTCAGCGCCGTGGTGATGGTTCCTTTTGTGGTGGAAAATGATCTGATTGTGCTGGAGGTAAAGGAACAGCGCGTCGAACTGAGCCTGTTCAACCCGGTGGCTGCCGATTCGGATCTGATCTACAGCATACAGGTATCGCAGGCGGAACTGGAGCGCGTGACAGGCAGTGCACATCAGGATGAAGCAACCTTGACGCTTCAGGCGCTGACACCGGGATTTGACAGCGCGTATGAGTTTATCTCTTTGTTTGAAAGCGAGCCCATCTCACCGGGAGGCTATCTGGAGGGGGCGGCGCTGCATGCCTTGCCCGACGGCGAGATATTGCCCCGAGGAGAGTATTCGGCCTGGCTGGTACGCTACGCAGTGGACGCGTACAGCGGTGAGCAGCTGATGCTGGAGGTCAACACTCAGCTTCAGCTGAATGTACGATAGGATATATCAGTCGAAAGGAAGTGCTGCAATGAAGCGCAAAACGGTTGTCCTGTTGGCAGCACTTTTGTTCACGGGCTCGATCATGACGGTTGCCGAAGACAGCAGTGTCTATGCTGGAGCAGATATCATTGAAATAGGAAAAGAGACAGAAACATCTGCCGAAGCCGAACCCCTAGTTGAGGTCAACATAGCCGGGCTTCATCATTTGTCTTCTTTCGACTCCCTCGACGAGAACATGGAAGCTGAAGAAAACGGACCCCATGCCTCAGCACCGATACATGAGTCTGAGATAGAGCCATGTATCAAGTTTGAAAATGAACCCGGTCTCCAACCAGATACTAACGCTAAGGATTTTACATCCGAGCCTTTTTTGCCTTTATTCGATCAGGATGAAGGAGGATCGGGCGACGCAGAGCAAGCTGAGATATTCGTCTCATCTGACACAGAAGACTTTTATATAGAAGAAACAGCACAAACCACACACGGAAACGAGGGGCAGGAACAGGTTGAAACCGGGTCCAAAGCCCCTTCAGTTCGTTCGGACGACTTGAAAATAGACATTCGCTTTGATGAGATCCGCTTGATTGCAAGGCCTGAGGGCTGTCGCGTGGATGGAGACATGTACCTGAAACTGGACCTGCAAAACAACTCTTCAGGCTTCATCCGTGTAAAGGCAAAGCCGGTCATTTCTGATCGAACTGCAGACCTGTATACCGTGCTGGGGATAAGCATTGATTCAAATATGAAAGAGATGGTATTGAACCCGGGCAAGCAACAAACTTTGACCTGGACCTTCTCCTGCCTGCCGGGCCATATGGCACAGCTTGATCCGTATACCATCCGAGCGGAAGATCTGGCCTTTCGCATGGATGTTTCTTTTGAGGAGATCGTGATTTGACCATGCGCTTCCGACTCTGTCTGCTTGTGATACTAAGCTTAATGTGCAGTTCTGCCGCTGCGGGCGCTCCCAGACCCGGAGAAGCGCCCCCGCCTCAAACGCTGGAACTGCGGATGAATGCAGGCTTTGTCTTTCCTTCGCCCCTGGCGAGTTGTGCTGCCGGCATTGAAAACCCTGAAAACAGCGGCATGCTGCTCCGCTACAGATTAACGATCTCAGCAGAAGAACTGGCCATCAGGGCGGGGGTAAAGCTTCACTCCGCAGACCCGATCGTCCTCTATGAAGGCGGGCCGATCGGCCCCGGGGAGAGAATTGACAGCTTCAAGCTTGAGCCGCTGCCCGGCGGAGTCTTATTGCCGCAGGGAAACTACACCGCTGTTATGACGGTGATTCCGACAGACCTGCACGGGACAATGCCCCTGGACAGTGAGTTTGCCCTGCAGCTGTTTGTTCAGGTGATGGTTTCTCAGGCAGAGGCAAGCGCCGATCAAGAGGGACTGCTTGACATTGCAGCCTATAATGGAACGGATCAACCGGCAAGCTATGCTCTTGTCTTTCGCACGGAAGAACTCTGCTGGAAAAATGATATTGATATCAAGGCTTCGGGCACCGACCCCGGCTTGATTGTCCTTTCGCTCAGCGGGATCATCCCTCCAGGGCAGGAGACAGCCCTGCGTCTGAGCCATTTCCCGAAGGAATGGGTTCCGGAGCCCGGGCGCTATACTGCCTGGCTGCTTCGCATGGATGAAGAGGGAAACATGCCTTATGTGACTACAAGGTTAATTCTTGAGGTGCCGGATGGGCTCAAAGACTTGCCCGGTATCGCATCTCCCTTTTATTCGATGGATGATATCCATCAGGCACTTGTCAACGCGGAATATCTGCTGGACGAGCGATGAGAAAAATAATTTGAAATAAAAACATCTTGCAAACCAAACGAAATATCGTATAATTAAACATATAATGTATAATATATCATAATTGAGCAAAAAAATTGTGTCTCCGGACCTTTCCGACAACTACCGGTAGATATTTGGACTTATCAACAGGAATGAGTCTATGCATGTCTTTGGGGCGGAAACTTCATTGAAAAAGAGGAAAATTTGTGGTATTCTACTGCCTGCAGTGGATAATCGCAAAGTTATCCACAGAACAGTTATCCACAGCTGTCGGAAGAATCCGGCAAGCGGTGTTTTTTTGACGAACTGTATCAGTTAAGAGATTGTTACGAATGTATAAAACAATGCAAACAATGGAGGTTGGCGCGGTGAATTATCAGGCAGTTTGGGATTCGGCATGTCAGCTGATGAAAGCAGAAATGAGCGATGTGACCTACTCCACCTGGATTGCCGCCGCGCTGAAACCGCTTGGGTTGAACGCGAACCGTTATTATGTGGAAGCAGCCACCGATTTTTACCATGGATTTGTGGTGCCCCGTTATTCGGTCATGATCGGCAATGCCATTAAGCAGGTGATGGGCGGTGAGGTGCAGCTGAACATCCTGACCCCCAAACAGGCGGAAGATTATCGCAAGGGCCTGAACGTAACCGAAAAAACCAAGCCCAAGCTAAACGGAAAGTACACCTTTGATACCTTTATCGTCGGCAGCGGCAACCGTTTCGCCCATGCTGCCTCCCTGGCTGTCGCCGAGGCGCCTGCCGATGCTTATAATCCCTACTTTATCTATGGCGGTGTCGGATTGGGAAAAACACATCTGATGCAGGCCATCGGACATTATATTCTGGATCAGAAGCCTCAGACCCGCATTGAATATGTCACGAGCGAAACGTTTACCATCGAGCTGGTCGCCGCGATCCAGTCCAATAAAAATGCTGCTTTTCGCGAGAAGTACCGCAATGTGGATGTGCTTTTGATTGATGATATCCAGTTTATTGCCGGACGAGACAGTACGCAGGAGGAGTTTTTTCACACCTTCAATGCATTGCACAACTCAGGCAAGCAGATTATTATATCGTCCGACCGTCCGCCCCGTGAAATCGCCCGGCTGGAAGAGAGGCTGCGCAGCCGCTTTGAGTGGGGCTTGATCGCTGATATTCAGAAGCCGGATGTAGATACCCGGTGCGCTATTTTACGAAGGAAAGCCACCGACGATATGATCAAGGTAGGGGATGATGTTTTGCAGATGATTGCCGAGCGGGTCGATTCCAACATCCGTGAGCTCGAGGGAAGCCTTAACCGTTTGGTTGCCTATGCCACGCTTTCAAAGCGCGAAATCGATATGAAGCTGGCCGAAGAAGCCCTCAGGGAGGTGTTTCAGGATCATAAGCCCACCTCTATCTCTGTAGAAGAGATCATCGATGCCGTTTGCCAGTATTATGCCGTCACGCCTGAAGATATACGCGGTAAACGCCGAAACCAGATGTATGCGGTGCCTCGTCAGATGGTCATGTACCTGTCCCGGAAGCTGACCACGGCTTCTCTGCCCAAGATCGGTGAAAACCTCGGCGGCCGGGATCACACCACCGTGCTGCATGGCTGCTCCAGAATAGAGACGCTCAGCCGGGACAATACGCCGCTGAGAAACGCCATCGATGATCTCAGCAAACTATTGAAGCGGGAAAGCTGAGGGATCACCGATTCGAGAAGCTGTTTTGAGATGTTCAAAGGTCAAGCGCTGCTTTCTCTGCTGATTGCGGGTGTCGTTCAGAGAAATGACCGGATTGCACTTCAAATGTTTTTCAAAATGCCGCCCTTGACATCCTCTTCAACAAGCCCTACAATGATCTGCAACAACCAGTGACGGAGCGAAGTAACCGGAAGGCAGTCAGCCAAGAGAGCCGCGGGTGGTGCAAAGCGGTCTGAGGGCATCCGGCGAATGGACTCCTGAGGGCGGGGCCGAACACAGTGTCAGTAGGTCCTGACGGGATCCGCACCCGTTATCATGGCGGCGCGTATGATGGTATGCGGATGATGAGGGCCTTCGGGCTGAATTGAGTGGTACCGCGATTTGATCGCCTCAAGCAGATGCTTGGGGCGTTTTTATTTGAAAGGAGGGGTGATCGGATGTGCAAGGTTGATGGGCTTGCGCGCTTGTGGCGTGCGGGAAAGGCCATTCCGACACACCATGAAATGACTGTAAACTCAAATCAAAAGCATGAAAAGGAGACTCTGACATGAAACGCACAATAATTAAACGCATAGCCGCTCTGATCCTCGGGCTGCTCATCCTCTCTTCCCTCGGCCTTTCACTGGCGGAGGAGAAGCATTACACCATCGGCATCGCCCAGTTTGCCGTGCACGGTTCGCTGGACAACTGCCGCGAAGGCTTCATCCTGGGCCTCAAAGAGGCGGGCTTTGAAGAAGGCAAAAACCTCACCTTCGACTACCAGAACGCGCAGGCCGATATGGGCATCGCCGCTGATATCGCCAATAAGTTTGTCGACAACCGCTACGACATGATCGCCGCCATCGCCACCCCCATGGCCGCAGTCTCCCTCAGCGCGGCAGATGGCAAGATCCCGGTGATCTACACCGCCGTCTCCGCGCCCATCGAGTCCGGCATGGCGGATGAAAACCGCCTGGGCCTTGGCAACACCACCGGTACCAGCGATCAGCTGCCCGTGCGCCAGCAGCTCGAGACCATCCGCGCCATCCAGCCCGAGGCCAAGGTGATCGGCATCCTCTATACCCTCAGCGAGACCAACTCCGCCGCTCAGTTGAAGGCCTATGAAGAGCTGGCGCCGGAATATGGCTTTACCGTCGAGTCCTCCGGCATCTCCACGGGCTCCGACATCGCCCTGGCGCTGCCCGGCCTGCTCACCAAGGTCGACCTGCTCACCATGTTGACGGACAACACCGTCGTGCAGTACCTGGATACCGTGCTCGACAAGACCGACCCCCTGGGCATCCCCGTCTACGGCAGCGAGATCGAGCAGGTTATGCGCGGCTGCATCGCCACCCAAGGCCTGGATTATGTGGCCCTCGGCCGTCAGACCGGCGCGCTGGCTGCCCGCGTGCTGCTGGGCGAGGAGGCCGACAGCATCCCCTTTGAGCTGATCGAAGAAAGCGCCCTCTACTTCAACTCACAGGCATTGGCCGCCATGGGCCTCACCATCCCCGAAGAACTGGCCGCCACCGGGACGGACGTTTCCGAATGATTGATGTAAAGGAGCGGGCCTGATCATGCTATCCGCTTTTATCGCCACGCTGCCCAGCACCCTGGAACAGGGCCTCATCTACGCCATCCTGGCGCTGGGCATCATGCTGACCTATTCCATACTCGATTTCCCCGATCTGACGGTGGACGGCTCCTTCCCCCTGGGAGGAGCCGTCACCCTCACCCTCCTGCAAAGGGGCTTTGGGCCGATCCCGGCCCTGCTGGCCTCGATGGCGGCCGGCGCGCTGGCGGGGCTGTGCACCGGGCTGATCCATGTGAAGCTGAAGGTGCGGGCGCTGTTTTCGGGCATCATCATGATGACGGCGCTCTACTCGGTCAACCTGCGCATCACGGGCGGACAGGCGCTCCTGACGCTGCCCCGCACGGCCACCACCCTGTTTCGCAACAACCCCCTCGTCAGCCTGCTGCCGGACGGCCTCAGCCTGCTGATCATCGTGGCTGCCCTGATCCTGCTGCTGAAACTGGTGCTTGACAGCTACCTGAAAACCCGCGCGGGCTTTCTGCTGCGTGCCGTCGGCGACAATGAGACGGTGGTCACCTCGCTTGCCCGCGACAAGGGCAATGTGAAGATCGTGGGCCTGGTGCTAGCCAACGCCCTGGTGGCGCTGTCGGGCGCGGTGCTCTGTCAGTCGCAGCGCATGTTTGAGGTGAGCATGGGCACGGGCGCCATGGTGATGGGCCTGGCCTCCGTGATCATCGGCATCAACCTGCTGCGGCGCCTTGAATGGGTGAAGCAGACCAGCGCCGTGATCGTGGGCGCCATCCTCTACCGCCTGAGCGTGGCCTTTGCCATCAGCATGGGCCTGGCGCCCATGGACATGAAGCTGATCACCGCGGCGCTCTTCCTGGGCATCCTGGCGGCGGGCAACCTGAAAAAGGAGAAGAAGCATGCTTGAGCTGCGCAACATCGACAAGACATACAACCCCGGCACGGTGCGCGAGCTGGCGCTGCTGCACGGCTTCAACTTAAGCGTGGAGGAAGGCGAGTTCATCTCCATCGTCGGCTCCAACGGCTCGGGGAAGACCTCGCTGCTCAACCTGATCTGCGGCTCCATGATGCCGGACGCCGGGCAGATCATCCTGGACGGCGACGACATCACCCGCCGCAAGGAGGCCAAGCGCTACCGCCGCATCGCCCGCATCTACCAGAACCCGGCCATGGGCACCTGCGCCTCCATGAGTATTGCCGAAAATATGGCCCTGGCCGAGTGCAAGTTCAAGCGCATGAACCTGATGCCCGCCCTCAACAGATCGCGCGTCCCCGTCTATAAACAGATGCTGGGCGAGCTGGGCATGGGCCTTGAAAACATGATGAACGCAAGGGCCGGCAGCCTCTCGGGCGGCCAGCGGCAGGCTCTGTCGATGGCCATGAGCCGTCTGTCCCCCGCGGACTTCCTGATCCTCGATGAGCACACCGCGGCCCTCGACCCCAACGCCGCCGACATGATCATGGAGATGACCGACCGCATGGTGCGCGAACAGAAGCTGACCGCCATCATGGTGACCCACAACCTGCGCTACGCCCTTGAGTACGGCAGCCGCCTGATCATGATGCATCAGGGCGGCATTGAAATGGATGTCAAAGGCGAAGAGAAAAAGAACCTGGTGATGGACGTGTTGCTGAAGAAGTTCAACGACATCAGCATCGAGTGCGGAAATTGATCTGTATAAAGGATAGAACTTGATCAGACTAAGCAATATATTCATTCATCCGGACGACGGCGACCAAGCGGCCCTGGATGCCGCGCGCCGCCTGCTGCGCCTCAAAGACGACAGCGGGGCGCGCCTTCGCATTGCTAAAAAGAGCGTGGACGCGCGGGATAAATCACGCCTGCGCTTTGTCTACGCGATCGATGCCGATGTGGGCGGAGATGAAGAAGGCTTGATCCGCCGTTTGAAGCTGAGGGACGCGGCCGTCATCAGGGCTGTCTCGCGGCTTGCCCCCGCTAAAAAGCAAAGCGCTCTGCCGCCCGTGGTCGCGGGGCTCGGCCCCTGCGGCCTGTTCGCGGCGCTCTTTCTGGCGCGGGCCGGGCTGAAGCCCCTGGTCCTGGAGCGCGGCGAGCCGATCGCTGAGCGGGCGCGCAGCGTCAGCGCCCTGTTTTCAAAAGGCATACTGAACCCTGAAAGCAACATACAGTTCGGCGAAGGCGGCGCGGGTACTTTTTCAGACGGCAAGCTGACCACCGGCATCAAGGACCCCTTCTGCCGCCAGGTGCTGGAGACCCTGGCCAAGCACGGCGCGCCCGAAGACATCCTTTACCTGGCCCGCCCCCACATCGGCACCGACAGACTGCCGGGCGTCGTGGCCTCCATCCGGCGGGAGATCGAGTCCTTGGGCGGCAGGGTGCTTTTCGGCGCGAGGCTTGAAGGCCTTGAAGTTATGGCAGGCGCGCTGCGCGGCATCATCTACACCCACCAGGGTGTGCGGAAGGAGATCCGGGCCGAGCAGCTGATACTGGCCCTGGGTCACAGCGCCAGGGATACGCAGGAGATGCTGTATCACGCGGGCCTTCATATGCAGCAAAAGCCCTTTTCCCTCGGCCTGCGGCTGGAGCAAAAGCAATCTGTGATCGACCGGGCGCAGTACGGTCCGTCGGCCGGGCATGAGAACCTGCCCGCCGCCGAATATCACCTGAGCCACCGGCTGTCTGACGGGCGCGGGGCCTATACCTTCTGCATGTGTCCGGGCGGCAAGGTGGTCAACGCCTCCAGCGAGCCGGGCCTGCTCTGTGTCAACGGCATGAGCCCCTACCGCCGCAATCTGGAGAATGCCAACGCGGCTATCCTGGTGAGCGTGCGCCCCGAAGATTTTGGCGGCGACGACCCGCTGGCGGGCTACCGCTTCCAGCGCCATTGGGAGAGGCGGTCCTTTGAGCTGGGCGGCGGCAACTGGAAAGCGCCCGCCCAGCTGGCGGAAGATTTCCTTGCGGGCCGAGCCTCCGCCGCGCTTGGCGAGGTGCGCCCCACCGTGCCGCCGGGCCATACGCTCTGCGACCTGCGCGAAGCCCTGCCCGACTTTGTGCACCGGGGCATCCGCGAGGCGCTGCGGGCCTTCGGACGCAAACTGCAAGGCTTTTATGACAATGGCGCCGTGCTGACGGCCATTGAGGCGCGCTCCTCCTCCCCGCTGCGCGTCACGCGGGATGAGCGGGGTGAGGGCAGCATCGCGGGCGTCTATCCCGCGGGCGAGGGCGCCGGCATGGCGGGCGGCATCATGTCTTCCGCCGTGGATGGGCTGAAGGCCGCCCGGCATCTGGCGGACAGCCTGTAAGGGGCCCGCATGCCGCCTGCTCACACCTGCCCCGGCCTTTACTTGAAGACGCGCCGGTCCTTTGATACACTGTCATTGAATACATTGCGTGCTGCCCGAAAAAAGAATGACGCCTTGGAATGATCACAGCGCCACAGGAGGTTTGCATATGATACGCCCCGCCCGGGTCCGGGACCTTGACCGGATCCTCTGTGTCTACGAGACCGCCCGGCAGTACATGGCCCAGAGCGGCAACCCCGGCCAGTGGGGCAGCGTCTACCCGCAGCGCGAGATCCTGGAGGATGACATCGCCAAAGGGCAGCTTTATGTGGATGAAGAGGGCGGGGACATCCACGGCGTGTTCATGTTCAGCATCGGGGAGGACCCGACCTATGCCCGCATCGAGGGGGCATGGCTGAGTGAGGGGCCCTACGGCACCATCCACCGCGTCGCCTCAGACGGCCGGGTAAAGGGAGTGTTCGCCCGCTGCGTCACCTTCTGCAAGGCGCGGATCCCCCGCCTGCGCATCGATACCCATGAGGATAACCACACCATGCGGCGCCTGATCGAGCACCAGGGCTTTGCATACTGCGGCACCATCTACGTGGAGGACGGGTCGCCCCGCAGGGCTTACGAGTACATATCCGCATAGTGACGTATGCCGTACAGGAACAGGGAGGAGAAAATGGAGAAGGGATATATTCAGGTCTATACCGGGAACGGCAAGGGCAAAACCACGGCGGCGCTCGGGTTGGCACTGCGCGCCCTGTGCGCCGGCAAAAAGGTGTTCATGCTGCAGTTTTTAAAAGGCATGCCCTACAGCGAGCTGAAGGCGCAGGAGCTGCTTGAGGGCCTGACGATCGAGCAGCACGGCGGGCAGTGTTTTGTGGGGAAGGACCCCAGCCCGGAGGATTACCGCCTGGCAGAGCAGGGGCTCAGGCGCCTGGAGGAGGTCCTGTCGTCCCAGGCGCACGATGTGGTGATCGCAGATGAGCTCAACGTGGCGCTCAGCCTGGGACTGCTGAAGACAGAGGACGTGCTCCCGGTCCTGAAGCGGCGGGGCGAGGCCACAGAGCTGGTCATCACCGGCCGCTACGCGCCCGGGGAGATCATCGACCTGGCCGATCTGGTCACGGTGATGACCGAGGTCAAGCACTACTATCACCAGGGCGTCAAGGCGCGCACGGGGATAGAAAAATAACATCAAAACCCATGCCGCTCAAAGGCATGGGTTTCATGGTGATCAGGGCCGGGAGCCTCCGTTGTGCTCCCGGCCTTTATTACATCGCCGTCAGATATACCTGACGTAGCTGACAAAGTCTTCGATCATTTCAACTTCTTCTTCCGTCGGTTCATCTCCCTCGATGAAGAGCTGGAAGGTGACGCGCACACCCTGATGCATTGTCAGGTAGATCAGCAGATCGCCCTCCTGAAGCTTGACATACAATGCGTCCCCGATACGGACGGCTTCGCCGCCATAGTAGCCGGCGACAAATTCCATCATGTCTTCGGTGAGCTCGCCTACCAGCGCGCTGACCCCCTCCGCGGCGAAAAAGCACATCAGGTTGGTATTATCCGAGTCCAGCGCCAGGATGCTCAGCTCATTGTCGATCAGGTAAGCAGCTATCGTCAGAGGATCGTCAAGCTGAGCATAGTCCGCCATCTGCTTTGAAATATCCTGCGTCAATACCAGCCATCCAAAGGGAGGGTCCAGCTCAATGGTGGTATCCAGGGAGGTGATGGTGATCACACCGTCCTTGACGGCGACCGTATCGTGCGGCTGGGGAAAACGGGTGGAGGATTTGTCGGCTGACAGATCCTGACGCAGCTCAAAGGGCTGCAGCCCGCCGATGCCCACAGGCCCTTCCAGCGGAGGAACCTGCTCGGCGGCGGTAGTGGCGAGGCCCAGGATAAACACCAGGGCCAGCAGCAACGCAGTCATCTTTTTCATGTGAATGTCTCCTTTTTACTATTTATCAGGCACCAGGTCATGCGGGAACAGAAGCACGATCCTCCCATCGCTTCTTGCCATCAGCCGGTTATCATCCAGATCGATCAGGCTGAGATAGAAGCTGATTTCCTCCGCGCTCGGCTCAACGCCGGGGATCAGGTCAAAGAGCCGGGCGTAGGCAGAGCTTTGAGCGGATAGTTTGACAAAGACCGGCAGGTTTTCGTAATAGTCTTCTCCGTCCACTTTGTTAAAGCCGGCGATCACCCTGACCGTATGCTCGCCTTTGTTTTCGAGGTAGAGTGATTTTCCCTCAGAATCGCCGGAAAGCCGTACGATCCGCACCCCCTGGGCCGCGTAAAGCTCCTCGCCCTGCGTATCAAGCGGCTGCTCGTAGCCTTCCATGCCGGCGACGGGGATCCGGACATAGCCGGTCAGGCGGCGCACGGAGTCCAGGCCGTCCCGGCCTTCGCTGGCACTGTTGTCCAGGGCAAAGCGCAGGGTGATGTCACGCACCCGGTCGATTCCCTTTCCTTCCAGGCTGCTTTGCATCATGTCGATCATCTGCTGGTATTCGGCCAGTTCAGGCGGCAGCAGCATCCGTTTGATATCGATTCGCGCAGCTGCATACCGTATGCCGCCGGGCTGCACGCGTTCAGGCATGCTCAGGGGCACCATGATGCCGTTCACCGCGCTTTCCTCCAGCTGCACCAGATCGTAGACGGCGGAGTCATTGGTGATCTTCAGCGGCACGATCAAGGCATCGCCCCCGGTGACAGGCTCGCCCGCCAGTTCAATGGTGATGCCCGCGTCTGACCACAACAGCTGCGGCTCAGGGCGGGGCTCGTCTGTCTTTTGCGGCCTGTCTTCGATCTCAAGATCGGTCACGACCCTCAGCTCACCCGCAAACACCCAGCCTGACGAGGCCTGGGCGATGCGGCGCATCTCGGGCGTGGTGCCCGCTATCTCAAAGGATCGGAAGCTCATCGAATCGGAGGCGTCCGGGTTGATCATCAGGCCGAAGCGAAGATCGCGCAGCCGGGCGCTGCCGTCCCGCATCAGACCGGCGCCATATGGTACCGGGTCAACCGGCAGGTCAAAGCTCATCAAGCCTCTTGAGCCGGGCGCTACGGAAGCGTCTCCCGCGGCATCCATCATGATGCCATCCGCCATGGCCCAGTGCACATAGGCCGCGGCCTCAGTGTTCAGCTTATTGTCAAGCATCAGGTATACGCGCAGCATATCGCCGTCTTCTGTCAGCTGTCGCTCCATGCCGGCCAGGCTGACCGCGATGCCATGGTATTCGCCGAACAGACGGGGCGCATCGCCGGGCGTGTAGCTGACCGTCTCCGCCTGCGGCGCGTCGGGCTGCCGGGGCGCCGCCGCCTCCATCATCAGGGGCATCAGCTCGGACGAATAGGCGTGGCCCTGCGTATCCACAACGCTCATCAGCACAAAGTACTCATATCGGTTCTGATCGATCGGCGCGTAGCTCACCTTCAGCCCGTCTTTCAGGCTGAAGCTTGAGATATTGGCGCTGCCCATTCCGGCCTGGGGCCAGTCGCCGTAGGGGTGCAGCGCGCCCTCCTCATCACGGGCCAGGTAGGAGCTGTTGAAGGTGAAGTTGATGGTGTTCCAGGCCCGCAGGTCCAGGTCCCGCTTGCCCATCAGGCTGCCCGCCTCATTGTCGCGGATCGCGCCGATGATGGAGGCCGTGCCCTTTTGTTTGTCGATCTGGGCCAGCAGCTGGCCGTTGAGCGACCAGCTCTCCCCCGCCTGGGCCGTGCCCGTGAGGATCATGGGGATCTGATAGTGCGCGATCCCGTCGATGTTTTCAGTCTCCATCAGGTAGGGGATGATGCGGCGGGTCCCCCGTTCATCCTCAATATAGAGGATCATGCCGCCGAAATTGGGGCTCAGGCGGCCATCCTCAGCCAGCGTCACATCGCCCGACATATAGGTAAGCATGTATTCCTCGCCGCGCAGCCGGGCCAGAATATAGTACTCCGCCCGCTCAAAGTCATTGACCTGCTCGGGGCTCAGCTGTACAAAGTATTCGCCCGTCTGCAGGTCCTGCGTCACCGCGGGCGCGTCACCGCCCGTCCAGCTCGACAGGCTGTCAGACAGCAGGATCTCCCCGAAGCGCTCCATGAAGTGTTTGTAGCCGGCGGCCATGTCAAAGCCCCGGTACATCTCGCCCCATTCGCCGCGGAACATATCCTTGTTGCGCAGCGGGAAGTAGAGCGATACGCCGTTTGTGCGCGGCACGTCCGAGCGGTTATATCGCACCATGCCATCCAGCGCCCGCCCCAGCTCTCCCGCGCGCTCGGGGTACAGGCCCGCCATATTGGCCGACAGATCCTTCAGATCGATCAGGTCAAAGGCGTTGGTGGTGGTCGTGCTGCCGTAGTCCTTGGTCTTGTCGCGGCCGCGGGCGATGTCCGAATAGATGCCCGCCTCCAGGCCCCGGTCGAGGTTTGAGAACAGGCCGTCCAGCTTATCCTGCACATCGCTGATGCGCGACAGGTCGATCAGGGAGAGGGTGACCGGCATCTGAAAGTCCGGGTACTTGGCTTTCTGGTTTTCATAAAATTTGTAGGTGTAGTCGATAATGGCCCGCCCCACCTCGGGCCCCGTCAGGCCCGTGGAAGAGAGCTCCTTGAGAAAGCGGTAATCAAAGCCCTGACCGGGCAGCACCTCCTGGGAGGCGATCATATAATCCGCGTGCCCGGCCAGCATCGCGCCTACTTCCAGCGAGGCCATCAGGCAGGCGTCAAAGGCGATCCACTCCAGCCTGTCCTCCCCTTTGAAAGCGCTTTGTTCCAGAGCCTCCCGCAGCTCCTGCAGGCTGAGCCCTTCGTGGCCAAAGGCCGTATCTACGCCGTAGCCGCCCATCGGCCCGCCGCCGTGATCCCAGAAGATCAGGCCATAGGAATCGGCGGGGTAGTTTTCCCGTCCATAGTCCAGAAAGCGCGTCAGTACGGCGGGGTCGGCCATGCTGGCCTTCTCCCAGGCCTGCACTTCCCTGGGGTTCGCGCCCTCTATTTTAAACACGGTCAGCTGATCGCTTGAGATGACGCGGCTGGTCCACCGCCTGGTGCCGCCGGTCATGATCAGCACGTTCAGCCTCTCCTGATCGGGCCGCGCCTTGAGCATTTCCGAAATATCGGAGACGGCCAGGCCGCCCTCCGACTCCAGATCCGAGCCGACAATGTAGACCATGATGGTCTGGGTGTCATACCCGGCTCGGCCCGCCTCCTCTGAGCGAACGCCCTGCTGCGGCGCAAAAAAGAGGAGGAGGGTCATTAACAGAAGCATCAATACTTTTTTCATGCCGGTATTCCTTCTATAAAAATGCTGTCTCTAAGCCCCGACAGGGCAGTTTTTGATGGTCGGTCGTCAGGAGATCATCAGATACACCCGGTTATGAACACAATTTACCCAATTGTCAAGATCTTGAACAAACGCGCGGACAAATCATCTTGTTACGAAATCTTTACAAATCTTCCCCTGCGTTGTATCCTAAGGCAGATAAACAGCGCGCACAGCTGTCAGGTTTTCCCAAACCAAGGAGGTTGAATGCAACACCCGATGCCCCGGCCGGAGGACGATCCGGGACAACAGGATTTTTTCCGGGCTGAGCCGGGCCATCACCCGTCCCAGGCCCCGCCCCCGCCGCCCCGGCAGCAGGGCGACGGGCAGGATTTCTTTACCCCCGCCCGCCCCATGGGCGCGCCCGGGCAAAGGCCTGCCAATGTGCCCCCGGCCTATGAGGGGCCTATTGCGGCGCCTTCGCAGCCTCAAAACCCTTTTGATCAGTTTCCCCAATATCCCCTGACCCCCGGGCCTTCCGGGCCCCATGTACCGCCGGGCAGCCCGCCGCCTCCGGGGCAGATGGCGCCCGACCCCCGCGTGCCCTACCAGGCCCCGCCGCGCCGGCGCAGCCTCATGGTCTATCTGTATATCGGCCTGGCCGTCCTGGTCATCATCCTGGGCGTCATGGGCGTTACCCAGCTGGTCAACAACCAGGAGGCCCGCACCGCCATCGTCACCATCTCCCAGCAGTCCAGCATTCACTCGGGCAGCGCGATCGTCGTGCGCGACGAAGTGGTCTATATGCAGGAGGGCGTCTCGGACATCGTCTACATCGCCCAGGAAAAGTCCACCGTGTCGCGCGGCGATCCGGTATGCACGGTCTATGCCACGGGTTTTTCCATCCGCGAGTTTACGCAGCTGCGCAGCTACCGCCAGCAGATCAGGGACTATCTGAACCTGCTGCGCTCGCAGTCGGATACGCCCGACACCCGGCTGCAGCTGCTGGAAACCACGATCTTCAACCGCGCGATGGAGACCCGCTCGCTGGTGCAGGGCATGCAGGGCAGCCTGATCACCCAGGAAGAGCTCCTGGCCGAGGCCGTCACCGCACGCTATGACTACCTGCGGCTCAAATATCCGGACGACACCAAGCTGACCCGCCTGTACGACAACGAACGAAACCAGATGCAGCGCATCGACACCTGGACCAAGCAGTACACCGCCGGCAACAACGGCATCGTCAGCTTCTATACGGACGGCTTCGAGTCCTCGCTCAACCTCAACACCCTTGAAGGCTTCAGCCCGCAGGAAGTCCGTTCCATGTACAACGGCCAAATCCCCTCCGGCTTTGAGCGCGGGCGGGACATGACGGATGTCTACCGCATGGTGGGCAGCTATGAGTGGGCGGTGCTGATGCTGGCCGACGACCAGAGCTGGAACCCCGCCATCGGCGAGACCTACCAGATCATGATCGAGAGCTTTGACAATACCACGGTGCCCGGCACCGTCACCGGCGTGACCCGCTCGGGCGGCGACCTGCTGGTGCGGCTGCATGTCAGCTCCTCCGTGGAGCCTGTGCTCAACATCCGCAGCTGCCATGTCCAGCTGTCCACCTCGATCGTCACCTACGCCGTGCCCACCTCCGCCATCGTCTCCAAGGACGGCATGATGGGCGTGGTGGTGCAGTTCCGCGAGGGCATGTTCATCGTGCCCGTCAACATCGTCTCCCAGGACGGCACGCAGACCTTCGTGGTGCCGCTCAACCCAGGCCACCTCTACGAAGGGCTCAGCGTGCAGCTCAACCCGCAGGAGCAGGCCAGGCGTCAGCAGCAGCAATAATGCCGTAAGATGCCGTGCCCGCGCGCTGGGTTCACCGGGAAGGGCAAAGCCCGGCCTTCGGCCGCGCGAAGAACCGGCTAAAGCCGGCGCGAAAAATGGCAAAGGGGAACCGATGGAATGGATCGACCCTTTTTTGCGGCGGCTTCTGCCGCCACTTTGCCACCGCTTTGCGCGGCCAAAGGCCGTACTTCGCCGCTCCTGCGATATTTCCTGCTTCTATTCAGCTTCGCAACTTGCAAACCGTTTGACTTCCCCTTATAATATCCCACATGAACTTGCTTGGGCCCGTTTGCCGGCTTCAAGGGCTTGGTTAGGAGGACTTTCATGGATTTTCGCTCGATGCTCGATCAGGTAAAATCGGCTTTTGTCATCGGGAAGGACAATACCTTTCTGCACGGCGGGCGGCCTGAGCGGCAGCAGCCCCGGGAACAGTACGATGCCCGCCAGCCCCAGGACCAGGCCTATGGCTATCAGGCCCCCTATCAGCAGCCGGCGGCGTCCTGGCAGGCGGACCCTTTTTCGGCCCCCGCCCCCGACACAGCCTATTACCAGCAGCCGCAGCAGGCCGGGTACCACCAGCCGCAGCAAATGCCCTATCAGCAGCCCCAGCAAGCCCCTTATTATCAGCAGCCGCCCGGGCAAAGCTATGCGCCGCAGCAGGCGGCCTATCAGCAGCCCCAGCAGCCGGCCCCGGTACGCCAGACCACCGGGTTTCAGACGCAGATCGACCCTTCCGGGCAGGACCGCAACCGCAGGGGCAGCAGGCACCGCGAGGAGGCGCCCGTTTATACCCAACCCCAGCCCCGGCAGGAAAACCTGGTGCAGTTTCCGGGCGCCGCGCCTCAGGAGCAGCCGGACCCTGCCGGCATCATCGACGCCTATGTGATCAATGTATTCAACCTCAACAGCTGCCGCCAGGCCATGAGCTGCCTGCGCCGCGGCCAGTGCACGCTGATCGTGATGGATCAGCTCTTTGACAAGGCAGAGATCCGCCGCTATGTGGATATGCTGACGGGCGCCTGCTATGCCTTAAACGGCACCATGACGCGCCTGTCCGCCAAGATCGGCTTTTATATCATGGCCCCGGCCGGCATGACCGTCTATACCGACCCCACCACCTCAAACGCAAACGCGGGCCGGCCCGCCGCGGCGGCGACGCCCGGCCTCGGCACGGCAGCCGCCCCCGGCCGGACGGGCGATTTCTCCGTTCAAAACCCCTACGCGGCACCCCCTCAGATGAACTTCTCATCCCACCAGGCGGAGGCAAGGCAGCCCGCGCAGGATGCCTATCAGCAAAACCCGCAGGCGGCCCCGGCCGAGCAGTATCAGCAGCCCGCCTATCAGCAGCAGTACCAGCCATCTGATAGCGGCTACCAGAACAACCCGCAGGCCTCCTTTCCCGGAGAGGACCGGCCGCGCTTCGCGCAGTAATATCCGGGGCGCAGACCCCCAGACCATTGACAAGCGAGAGGAGAACCCCGCATGGCCATTACAGTCACCATGATTGAAGAAAAGGAATTTAAAACCAAGGTACGCGGCTATGACCCCGTGGAGGTGGATGAGTTTCTGGATGATATCTGCGACGAAATGATCGAAATGCAGGGCACCATCCAGACCTTGCGCGAGCAGCTCAAACAAAAGACGGCAGAGCTGGCCGCCGCCTCGTCCTTCGCGCCGCTCCCCGTAGCGCCCATCGCTCCCCCGGCAGCCTCGCTGGGCTCTCTGGCCCCCATGCCCCTGCAGGAAGAAGAGGAAGCGCTGCCCGCTGACATCGTTACAGCGCAGCAGCTCCTTGAAAAGACGCAGAAAGCCTGCGATGAAGTCTTGGCCGACGCGCAAAAGCGCGCGGAGGATATCATCAAAGAGGCCGAGGACATGGTGCCCGACCCCGAGCTGGAAGATCTGGAAGCGCAGCGCGACCTGATGCGCGAGGAAGTCGATAAGCTCAAAAGCGAAGCCGAGGCCTTCCGCCGCAGGTTCCAGTCCATGCTGAAGGATCAGAACGAAATTCTGGAAGCGGATCTGTTCTGATGCTCCTTGGTACATTGGAGGCAGGCGGGACCAAGATGGTCATGGGCCTGTCGGACGGGGAGGGCAACATTCACGAACGGGCAAGCTGCCCGACCCGCCTGCCCGAAGAAACCATGGGCGACATCCTCGCCTTTTTCAAGCCCCATAAAATCGATGCTCTGGGCATCGCCACCTTCGGCCCGGTGGATTTAAACCCCGCCTCCCCCACCTTCGGCAACATCATCAATACGCCGAAACTGGCCTGGCGCAACTTTCCGCTGTATCAGCGGCTGAAGAGCGCGCTCGGGGTTCCCTGCGCCATCGACACCGATGTCAACGGCGCGGCGCTGGCCGAGGCCCGCCTGGGGGCTGTCAAGGGCCTTGAAAACTGTGTCTATTTCACCGTCGGCACCGGCATCGGCGGCGGTGTGATGTCCGGCGGGCGCCTGGTGCACGGCCTGATCCACCCGGAGTGGGGCCATGTCCTGATGAACCGCCACCCGGATGACCCCATGCCCCGGGGCATCTGTCCCTACCACGGAAACTGCGCCGAAGGCCTGGCCGCGGGCCCCGCGATGCAGGCCCGCTGGGGCGTTCCCGCGCAGGAGCTGCCCGACGGCCACTTCGCCTGGGAGCTGGAGGCCTACTATCTGGCCCAGCTGTGCGTGGACGCCATGATGACCGTATCGCCCGAGCGCATCGTGCTGGGCGGCGGCGTGATGAGCCGCGCCTCCCTGATGCCCCTGGTGCGCCAAAAGGCCAATGAGCTGCTGGGCGGCTATCTTGCCAGACCCACCCCGGACGAAATGGACGCCTTCATCGTGCCCCCGGCCCTGTGGCCGGACAGCGGCCTCATCGGCGGCGCGCTGCTGGCGAAGGAGGCCCTCAGGGGCTGACAGTTAGCGGTTTTTCATTGAAACGAAGCTCAGGCTTCGTTTTTGTTTGCCATTTTTCTACAGATTTTGCCGATTTTTTGACATTATCCGCGAACATGATATAATCCCTTTGCCTGCGTAGAGTCGCCGGGCAAAGCGACAATATATATGATATGGACATGGAGGACGGGTGGATATGGAAGGTCTGCTGCTGATCGTCTCGGTTTTATTGCCGGTAGTGGCGGGTTTTATGGTTCTGTGGATTCCCTGGCTCAACGAAAAACGGGAGAACCGCTGTGCTTTTGTCGGCGTGGTCATGATCCTGGAGTGCATCGTGGTCAGCCTGGTGGCGCTGGACGGGGAGAAAAACCTCATCCTCTTCATGATGACCGATCAGCTGCCGATCGCCCTGCGCTCGGACGGCACCTCGCGCATCTTTTCGCTGGTGATGGCCCTGATGTGGACGATCTCCGGCTTCTTCTCCTTCAGCTACATGAAGCACGAGAAGAATGAAAAGAG
>CAZVUU010000017.1:0-2130 GCA_964630465.1 uncultured Christensenella sp. | reverse complement strand
TTATGCCTTCTATCTCCTGACCCTGGGCTCGCTGATGGCGCTGACGCTGTCGGGCACCATGGTCACCATGTACCTGTTCTTTGAGGTGATGACCTTCATCTCCGTGCCCATGGTGCTGCATACCCGCACCAAAGAGGCGATTGCCGCGGGCATCAAATATCTGATCTACTCGGTGGCGGGCGCCACGATGGGCCTGCTGGGCATCTTCATGCTGACGCCCAACCTGTCCTCCCCCTATTTTGTGGAGGGCGGCAGCCTGGTCACCGAAGGCATGACCCTGTCCCACCAGGGCATGCTGGTCGTCATCCTGGTCACCATCATCGGCTTTGGCACCAAGGCGGGCATGTTCCCCATGCACGGCTGGCTGCCGACCGCCCACCCCGTGGCCCCGGCCCCGGCCTCGGCCGTGCTGTCGGGCGTCATCACCAAGGCCGGCGTGCTGGCCATCTTCCGGATGATCTTCTACGTCATCGGCCCCGATTTTATCCGCGGCACCTGGACGCAGATGGTCCTGCTGGGCTGCGCCACCGTCACGGTGTTCATGGGTTCCATGCTCGCCCTGCGCGAGAAGATGCTCAAAAAGCGCCTGGCCTATTCCAGCGTTTCGCAGGTCAGCTATGTGCTGTGCGGGCTGTTTTTGCTGGACGCCACCGCCTTTGACGGGGCCCTGCTGCAGATCGTCTTTCACGCCTTCACCAAGGACGCGCTCTTCCTGTGCGCGGGTGCCATCATCCTGAAAACCGGCTTTACCCGTGTGGATGAAATGCACGGCCTGGGCAAGCGCATGCCCATCACCATGTGGCTGTTCACCATCTGCGCGATCTCGCTGATCGGCATCCCGCCGCTGGGCGGCTTCATCTCCAAGTGGTACATCGCCGAGGGCGCCATCATCTCCGCAAGCCCCGTGCCCGTATTCAGCTGGCTGGTGCCCACCGTGCTGCTGATATCTGCCCTGCTGACGGCGGGCTACCTGCTGCCGCCCAGCATCACGGCCTTTTTCGGCGGCATGAGCGAGGGCGAGGCCGTCGCAGCCCTCCCCAAGGCCGAGCCCGGCCCCATGATGTTGGTACCCGTCATGATCCTCACGGCGGCCATCGCCTATCTGGGCATCAACCCCGGCATCATCATCAAGGTCTTCGACGCTCTGGCCGGCACCCTGCTGTAAACAGCGGGAATAGGCGATACCCATGCGATATGAGCTGCTTTTGCCGCTGTTGGCCGCCTTTCCCATGGCCGCGGCTGCACCCGTCTACGCCCTGGGCCGCAACAGGCCCCGGCGCGGGCTGTGGGCGCTGATCGCGGTCGCGGCGGCCGAGCTGGCCCTCTGCCTCATGATATTTTTAAGCCCGCGGCCTCTTTACTTTGAGGTGCCGGGCTTTATCGGCCTGCAGCTGTCGCTTCGGGCGGACGGCTTTCGCGCGCTCTACGCCGGGGTTGCCTGCCTGATGTGGCTGATGACCTCGCTGTTCTCCCCCCAATACTTCAGCCACGGTCACAAGCAGGCCCGCTATGCCTTCTTTACCCTGCTCACCCTGGGGGCGACGGCAGGGGTCTTTTTGTCGGACGACCTGATCACCTGCTTTTTGTTTTTTGAGATCCTCGGCTTCACCAGCTACTGCTGGGTGGTGCACGAGGAAAACACCGCTGCCATGCGCGCGGGGCAGACCTACCTGGCCGTCGCCGTCCTGGGCGGCATGATCATGCTGATGGGGCTGATGCAGCTGCAGGCGCGGCTGCATACCCTGCGCTTTGAGGAGCTGGCCGAGGCCGCGCGGGCCGTGCCCCTTTCCGCCCTCTACCTGCCGGGCAGCCTGATCCTGGCCGGCTTCGGCGCCAAGGCGGGCATGTATCCCCTGCATATCTGGCTGCCCAAGGCCCACCCCGTCGCCCCCGCCCCGGCCAGCGCCCTGCTCAGCGGCGTGCTGACCAAGGTGGGCGTGTTCGGCATCCTGGTCATCTCCACACGCCTGTTCTACGGCGATCTCCTCTGGGGCAACCTGCTGCTGGGGATCGGCCTGATCAATATGTTCCTGGGCGCTCTGCTGGCGCTGATGTCCGTCGACTTAAAGCGCACCCTGGCCTGCTCCTCCATGAGCCAGATCGGCTTCATCCTGGTGGGCATCGGGATGC
>CAZVUU010000016.1:13025-32145 GCA_964630465.1 uncultured Christensenella sp. | reverse complement strand
CGCACAACATCATCAACCTGAGCGATACCCGGGATCTGGTGACGGTGATGTGGGCGAATGAGGCCTTTGACGCGCAGCGGGCGGATACGTTTTTTGAGGAAGTATGAGTTTATGGTAATGCAGCACTCTTCGTGCTAATGCAGAATGCAGCAGGCTCCGCCTTAATGCAGCGGCTTACAGCCTTATGAAGTAGCTGCGTGGGAATGGAACCTGCTACGGCGGGATAACCCAATTAGCGCGAAGCGCGCTGCATTCTGCATTAGGGCTTTAGACCGTTGCATTAGCGCCTACGGCGCGCTGCATTACCTCTTACCCCCTGCCCCTACGAACAACAGGAGGAAACATGATATCATTCAAACAAAACGGCAAACTTAAGCTTCTCATCATCGTTGGCACGAGACCCGAGATCATCCGTCTGGCGGAAACTATCAAGAAGTGCAGGCAGTATTTCGATTGCCTGCTGGCGCATACGGGACAGAATTATGACTATCAGCTCAATGGTGTGTTTTTTAAAGACCTGTCGCTGGATGACCCGGACGTCTATATGGATGCTGTCGGAGACAATCTGGGTCGGACAATGGGCAATATCATCGCCCGTTCCTATGAGTTGATGGTCGAAATCGAGCCTGACGCCGTGCTGGTGTTGGGCGATACAAACAGCTGCTTGTCTGTGATCGGTGCGAAGAGGCTGCATATCCCCATCTTCCACATGGAGGCGGGGAACCGCTGCAAGGATGAGTGTCTGCCGGAGGAGACCAATCGCCGCATCGTTGACATCATCAGCGACGTAAACTTGTGCTATTCTGAACACGCCAGGCGCTATCTGGCTGATAACGGCCTGCCCCGAGAGCGCACTTATGTGGTGGGCAGCCCGATGGCGGAGGTGCTGCGGCAGAATCTGGAAGCGATCAAGGCAAGCGATGTGCTGGAAAGGCTGGGGCTTGAAAAGGGCAAATATATCCTCCTTTCGGCCCACAGAGAGGAAAATATCGATACGGAGAAGAACTTTTTCAGCCTGATGAACGCTGTCAATGCGATGGCTGAAAAATATGATATGCCGATTCTGTATTCCTGCCACCCCAGAAGTGCCAAATTCATAGAGAAACGCGGTTTTATATTTGATGGACGAGTGAAACAGAATCAGCCTTTGGGCTTTCATGATTACAATCATCTGCAGATGAATGCCTTCGCGGTGGTATCAGACAGCGGAACGTTGCCGGAGGAAAGCAGCTTTTTCCTGTCAATCGGCCATCCCTTTCCCGCGGTCTGTATCCGTACATCCACGGAGCGGCCTGAGGCAATGGACAAGGGCAACTTTGTTCTGGCAGGCATTACACAAAAAGAAGTGTTGCAGGCAGTCGATGTCGCAGTCGAGATGAATCAATCAGGTGATTGGGGCATTCCCGTGCCGGATTATCTTGATGAAAACGTGAGCACCAAGGTAGTGAAGATCATACAGAGCTATACAGGTATTGTAGACAGGATGGTATGGCGCAAGGAAATGTAAGAGGACAAGAGTTTTAATATAGTATTATTTATGTATTTACACAATCCTATATAGACCACCTTTCTATTGCCTCATGGGGCTGCCCATGATATACTGACCTGCGAACTGAACAGGCCTTAACAAGGTATCCCGCCTTGTCGGCTGTAGCTAATCACTACCGTGGCCCGCGTTAAGGGCACAAAGCGGGCGCGAAAGCGCCAAGCAAGGTGGTACCGCGAAGCGATGCTTCGTCCCTGCACAGGGGCGAAGCGTATTTATTTTTCAGGAGGCATTATGGCGAAGCAGGAATTTGTGCAGCACATCACACCGAGGGATGAGAACTTTTCTCAGTGGTATACAGACGTTGTGACACAGGCGGATCTGATGGATTATACACCCGTGCGAGGGGCCATGGCGATGAAGCCATATGGCAACCGCATTTGGGAGCTGATCCAAGCGGCTTTGGACCGCCGATTTAAAGAGACCGGCCATGAAAATGTGGCCATGCCCATGCTGATTCCGGAGTCTTTGCTGCTCAAGGAAGCCGAGCATGTGGAAGGCTTTGCGCCGGAAGTAGCCTGGGTCACTCAGGGCGGCAGCGAGGTGCTGCAGGAGCGGCTGGCCGTGCGTCCGACCAGCGAAACGATGTTTTGCACCATGTTTGCAAAATGGATACAATCCTGGCGCGATTTGCCGATGAAATATAATCAGTGGTGCAGCGTGATGCGATGGGAAAAAACGACCCGTCCCTTCCTGCGTACCAGTGAATTCTGGTGGCAGGAAGGGCATACCATGCACGCGACGGCGGAGGAGGCGCAGGAAGAGACTCTTTTGATGCTCGATGTTTACCGTGAGGTCTGCGAAGATGTTTTGTCTATCCCTGTGTTTGCAGGGCAAAAGAGTGAGAAAGAGAAGTTCGCAGGCGCCCGGGCAACATATTCTGTGGAGGCCATGATGCAGGACGGAAAAGCTTTGCAGGCAGGCACAACGCATAACTTTGGAACCAACTTTTCAGAACCTTTTGAGGTGAGGTACCTGTCAAAAGAAGGCGATCTCAAGTATTGCCATGAAACCAGCTGGGGTGTTTCCACCCGCCTGATCGGCGCTGTGATCATGACTCATGGGGATGAGCGCGGCTTGAAACTGCCCCCCCGGATCGCCCCGTTCCAGGCGGTCATTCTGCCCATTGCCGCGCACAAGGGCGGTGTGATGGAGCACTGCGAACGGGCCGTGCAGCAGCTGAAGTCAGCCGGCATTCGTGTAAAGCTTGATGACCGGGACAATGTATCCCCTGGGTGGAAGTTCAACGAATGGGAGCTGAAGGGCGTGCCGCTGCGGCTCGAAATCGGGCCTCGGGATATCGCAAACGGCGTGGTCAGTTTCATGCGCCGCGATACCTTCGAAAAGGGCAGCATACCCCTTGACCGTCTGGCGGAAGAGGTCGAGCGTTTGCTGGAGGACATCGGCAAACAGATGTTTTTGCATGCTCTGGCCTTCCGCGCGGCCCGCACCAAGAACGTGCATAGCTATGAAGAGCTCAAAGAACAGGTACAGGGTGGCTATGCCAAGGCTATGTGGTGCGGAAAACGGGATTGTGAGGACAAGATCAAGCAGGATACCTCCGCGACCAGCCGCAACATGCCCTTTGATCAGACGCCCATTGACAGCAATTGCGTTTGCTGTGGAGAACGGGCTGAGAAAGTCATGTATTTCTCAAAAGCGTACTGATTCCGGGAGCTTACTATTATAGCTGATAAAAAAGTCTTCACAGGCATTCACAAAGCCATGGTCGGCTTTGTGAATGCCTTATGTGGTCAATCCTTTGACGGGCTTACCCATTCTTCCATCACTTCCCTAGCTCATGCAGTTGTGTTAGAATACAAGCGACGGGAAAAGGAGGAGCGACCATGCGCAAACTGCTTTTGGTTTTTATTCTTACACTATGTATCGTGTTGCCCAACACCGTGAAGGCGGAGGATGTGCAGGTCACCCTTCCGGCTCTCCCGGCGGTGGTGCTTTTGCCTGAAGACAGATATGATCCGATCCTGACACCGGATAATCTGAAGGACAACGGACCTTTTATACTTTCCCGCGGGGGGACGATAGAGCAGTGGGAAGAAGAGTTTAAAACCAAAGGGATCATGCTGAGGGCCTATGATGACAGCAATAAGCGCATGCTGGTCATCACAGGCCTTCAAGATGAGGACGCCCGGCGTTTTGGGGATATTGACCTGCAGACGGCTGCGACCCGCGCCGATTATCGGCGTGAACACCAGGGAGACGGCTCATTTGCGAATCTGGGGTATCGGGTTGAGAGTGCCGAGTGGAAGAACTTCAAAAATGTCGGCCGTTTTCTGATGATTAAATACAGCTTTCGTGAAGACGGCGAAGTGCTCCACCGTGGTTTCGCGCGAAAGGCCGTTAAAAACGGGCTGACAGTCATGGTTGACATGCAGGTATTTGGTCGTACACTGAAAGCAGGGGACAATACCGCGCTCAACAAGGTGTTCGACAGCCTGACATTGACCGGCAATGTCGGAGAAGGGGTGTCGATGCCCGTCTTTCTCAACGAATCAAGCACGGCGCCCCTTGAGACGAACAAATCGAGTTTTACGATGAAAGGCATGACGCGGTCGGGCGCAAAGCTGACAGCGACTGTTCAATCGTTTTCGGGTACTCCCGCCAACTATACAACGGAGGCGGACGCAAAGGGCAACTACAGCTTAATGATCGACCTGCCGGGAGAGGGCGTGTATCTGCTCAGGCTGGAAGTCGCGTCAGAAGGGCTGGAGACACTTGAAAAAAACTATTCGATCAACTATGGCCGCACGCTGCTGCCAGTCACCTTCACCGGCCAGTTGCCCGAGGTGCTGACGCAGGACAAGTACACCATCAGCGGAGAGACGGAACCGGGTACTGAAGTGCAGCTGATCGTCAATTCTCAGAGCGTCAGCAAGAAGAGCAACAATCAGGGAAAATTCAGCTTTAATGTCAACACCAAAGAAGATGGGATATACACAGTCCGGCTTTCTTTGCAAAAGAAGGGCTTCAATGTTCGGACCTTTGATTTTACGGCAACAAAGGGAGCCGATACGCCGGGCACTGAGGACAGCATGACCTCCCCTGACGGCTCCACAGATACTTCCGCGGGAAACCGGGGCGAGGCGCTGAGCCCCAGCTACACGGATCTGATCGCCAAGGCGGAAAGCTATGATGGCAAGCTGCTGACTTATGATGGGTTTATTACCGAGGTGCAGCAGCAGGCGGGCGAGTATGTCATCAGTATGGCGCTGAGGGAAGGGCCGACGGGATACGCGGATACTGTGATTGCGGCGGCTGAAAACAATCCCGGCTATGCCCTCGGCAGCAAAGTCCGGGTATATGGCATCCTTGAAGGGATGGGTGCTGAAGGCGCTGAGAGCATTGAGCACTCCTATCCCAAGCTGCGCGTGCAGAACATGGTGTTGCTGGAAGAAGCTGCGCCGGCTCCCTGAGCCGCAGGAGCAAGCGCCGGCTGAAGGACGGCCGGCAGAACGACATTACAATTGAAGAGCTACAGATATATGTAAACAGGAGGGTAGGTATGGCGGGTACGGTTGTTTCATGGGCAAAAGATCTGAATGAGGTACCATACGGGCCGCTGGGCATTATTGCCATGAACGGCTGCGGTCAGTTCGGTGAAATGATCAATACGTGGCTGTTGAAATGGCATAATTTGGAAAGTGACGCGGACAGAGAGTTTTATACTGTTCCGGCCGGAGGCCGAGACAGTTTTTTGATCAAAGCCTATTGCCCGCGTTTCGGAACAGGCGAAGGAAAGGGTTTGATCAAGGAGAGCGTACGCGGCCTTGATGTATATATTATTTCTGATGTAACCAATTACTCTGTCACCTACAACATGTATGACAAGACCGTGCCTATGTCACCCGATGACCATTACCAGGACCTGAAGCGTGTGATCGCGGCCATCGGCGGGAAGGCCAAGCGCGTCAATGTCATCATGCCCTTTCTGTATGAAAGCCGTCAGCACCGGCGCACATCGCGTGAAAGCCTGGACTGCGCACTGGCTCTGCAGGAGCTGGAGAGCATGGGGGTTGAGAATATTCTTACTTTTGACGCGCATGACCCCCGGGTGGTCAATGCCGTCCCACAGCTGGGTTTTGAAAACGTGATGCCTACCTATCAGATGCTCAAGGCTTTATGCCATAATATCAAGGATCTGCACATCAACAAGGAGAGCATGCTGGTCGTCAGCCCCGATGAAGGGGCGATGCAGCGCAATATCTTCTATGCTTCCGTGCTGGCGCTTGACCTGGGCATGTTTTATAAGCGGCGCGACTATACGACCATTGTCAGCGGCAGAAATCCGATCATTTCGCATGAATACATCGGCTCAGATGTAGAGGGCAAGGATATTATTGTGTCTGACGATATCCTGTCGTCCGGGGAATCGCTGCTGGACCTTGCGCGTGAACTGAAGAAGCGGAAAGCTGACCGCATTATCTGCATGGTGACCTTTGCCTTCTTCACAAACGGGATCGAGGAGTTTAATGAAGCCTATGAACAGGGGATCATATACAAGGTGATCGCCACCAACCTTCATTACACCAACCCTGATCTGCAGCAAGCCAAATGGTTTGCGCAGGCGGATATAGCCAAGTTTGTTGCCTACCTGATCGCGACGCTGAATCATGACCGCAGCCTGAGCGCTCTGCTGAACCCCTATAACAGGGTAAAAAACTTACTGAACCGTTACGCCGAGGAGCAGGCGAGAAGCGGCCTGCGCTTTGTCTGATGATTCCTCAAGCTGACGATCAGAAAAACGGCTTGATCAAGAAATCCAAAAACTTGCTGGATCAGGCCGTCAGCGGACTGAAAGGGCGGGATCTGAACACCCTGGTGGATGAGTTCACACAGGAAATGACGGTGGTAGCTGAGGGACTGAGCGAGGAGCTGACGGTTGCCCGGCATGAACTTGCCCAGCTTGCCGCCTCTCAAACTTTATTAGAAGAAGGCAGGGGGGAGGACATGCAAGGGCTGGAAGTCCGGCTCAATGAGATCGACAAAAGACTGGCAGCACTTGAAAAACAACGTGAGAAGCAGTTAAAACGCGGCAGCTTCTCGCAGATATTGCGCCAGCTGACGGTGATCAGCGTTATCATTGCGGCTGCCTGGGTGTTGGTTGCGGCGCTGAAAGTTCTGGGAGGGCCCTGATCGATGACATTTAAAGAACTCGTAGAAAAATACCGTAAAAAACAAAGCACAACGCTCAGTGACAGCATTGCGGTGGGTCTGAGCCTGGCGGATGAGGTATCTGTTGATCTGGGGCTGATCAGCGACAGCGGATTGCTGGATGCAGCCAGCCTGGGCTTGCCGTTTATATTGATTGCTTTTTCGGAAAGCAGCCGGGTTTTGATGGGCCGCAAGACGAGAACGGCAGGCGTGCAGGATGGCGTCTTCAGGCTGGCCAAGTCAGGGATCGCGATGGGCGCGGGCATGATCGTTGCCGGCCTGGGGGCAGGCGCTTTACCGGCTGTGCCGGTGGCTGTAGGCTTGCGGGCGATGATGGATAAATATCGCAGCAAAGCGCTGACAGGCCTCCGTGTCGAAAACCGTATCAAGCGTTTGCGTGCTTTGCGCATCGATCCTCCGGATGAAGTGCCGGATTGGACACCATACCTGAAAGCCGGCAGACAGCAACCCGGAGTTTGATATTTAACGGATGCTTTTACGCAATATCATAAAATTCAGTGTTGTGTGATGCAAACAAAAGTTTATAATGCTGCCGTTTCAAACAGTTCCTTTTCCCTGCCCAAAAACTTCACCTGTGTATAGCCGGCGTCTCGTATTCTCTGTAGGCCTTGTACATATCCGCCGTCGATCTGATCGGCAGAGTGGCAGTCACTGGCCAGGATGACCTCACCCCCCAAGGAACGCCAGCATTTGAGCAATGCCAGCTCAGGGTAGGGCGAAACAGCGCCGAAGCGCGGGATGGCACCGGTATTGACCTCCATTAAGCTGCAGCCAGCAATAGCTTGTTGCATACACTCAAAGGCGGCAGCCATGACCTTCGGGTCATCCGGATCGAACAACTCCTTGTTTTGGTTATGACGCATGACCAGATCAAAGTGTCCAATGATGTCGGGGCGAAAAGCGCTGATATAATCCCCCAGCTGACGGTAATACGCAATGGCCATCCGGGCGCCGCTGCCGTCGAAGTGCTTGCCGATCGCCTTGACCAGGATCTTTGCATTGCCGTCGATGGAAAAATAATCTCCATCGATTCGGAAATAATGGACGGAGCCTATTGTATAATCAAATTTTGCGGCATTGACATCTGAAAAGTAATCCCGCTCTGCGCCCAACCACAGGCGGATTCGGTCTGAATACTTATCTGACAATGCCTGAATATGGGCGACATACTCGTTTTCCTGTGCAGCGCTTATGCAGCCGTTATAATCAAAATGGCTGGAGATACCCAGGCTGACGAAGCCCCGGCTGATAGCTGCCAGGACCATTTCCTCCGCGGTGTTTCGCCCGTCGCAGAACTGGCTGTGTACATGTGGAGAAGAAAGCGGGAAAGAAGTCATCACAGCATCGGACCTCCGGCATGAACGTTTATATAAAATCTGCAAGGCTTCGCAGCAAATGTTTTCGAAGAACAAAAACTGTTTTTGTTGCACAGCGCAAATTTGCTACTTATTGAACTTCCGTCCTTGTCCCATCCTCTAAAAACTCCCGGGAAAGCTGACATGAACCCCTCCTGTTGCCTACAGCAGCATGTTTTTATGGAGAATTATAGCATAAGGCGAGTGGGTATGCTATAATTGCGCCTGTTTCTGCAGGAGGGTAATTTGGACAGTTTAAAAGACCGTGTTGAACGCAGCATCACGACTGCGTACCGTAAAACAATTTGGCGCTATTTTGTCTGTGCGGTCAAGGAGTATCAGCTGATAAAGCCGGGGGATCGTGTCGCTGTCTGCGTATCAGGCGGCAAGGACTCGTTCTTATTGGCTAAATGTATGGAATTGCTTCACAGGCACAGCCTTGTTCCGTTTGAACTCTGCTTTTTATCAATGGATCCGGGATATACAAAAGAAAAGCGGCGCACCATGGAAGAAACGGCGGAGGCATTGGGAATTTTCCTTCATTTTTTTGAAACGGATATCTTCGCAAGCATTGAAGGCGCGAAAAACTCACCATGTCATGTCTGCGCTTCCATGCGTCGGGGGCATCTGTACAAACAAGCTCAGATGCTTGGCTGCAACAAGATCGCTCTGGGACATCATTACGATGATGTGATTGAAACCACCATGCTGAGCTTGCTGTACGGCGGGGAATTCAAAACCATGATGCCCAAACTGCGCAGCCGCAACTATGAAGGTATGGAGCTGATACGCCCTTTTTATCTGGTGAGGGAAGAACATGTAAAGAGCTTTGCGGACCGCCACCGGATACCGGTACTGACCTGTGCCTGCCGTGTGACGCAAAGAGAAGACGGAGGAAAGCGCAGGCAGGTCAAAGAATTGATCTCAGAGCTAAAAAAGACCATTCCGCTGGTGGAGAGCAGCATCTTCTCTTCGGCGCAGAAAGTCAGCCTGGGCGCGATCCTCGGCTGGCGGACACGCGATGAGGGGCCCTTCACATCTTTCCTTGATATATATGATAAAAACAGGAGTTTTGATATCAAAAACACTTGACAGACAAAGAGGGAAACCGTAAAATGCACCCATAGCGTTGAGGAGGATCGAATGAATCAAAACAAAATAGCTGTTCTGGTAGATTCCTGCACCGATGTCATGCCTGAACAGATTGATAAACTTGGTATTTATTCCGTGCCGGTCACAATTATTTATTCTGACGGTGAATATCGCGATAAAATTGATATCAGCATTGAAGAAATATATGAACGTTTGCCCCTTGAAACGCCGCGCACCTCACTGCCCAGCGGGGATATTGTCATGGATACGTTTGACCGGATCAAGCGTGACGGATATGAGAAGCTGCTGATCATCAGTATTTCGAGCGCTCTGTCCGGTACACATAACATGATGCGCGTCATGGCCGAATCCTACGAAGGGCTGGATATTCATGTGATCGACACCCGGTCCATCAGCTATGGCGCCGGGGCGCAGGCCGTTCTGGCTGCTGATTTGGCCGAACGGGGGTTTACGATGGAGGAGATCATCGACGCCCTCGAAATCAGCATACGGGATTCCGGTATATTTTTCTGTCTGTCTACCCTGGAGTACCTGGCGCGCGGCGGGCGAATCGGTAAAGTGTCTGCGGTGCTGGGGTCCATCCTGAAGATCAAGCCTGTCATCACCTGCAACGCTGAGGGCGCGTATGCCATCGCGGCAAAGGTAAGAGGCAGGGCAAACGCCATTGCCGAAACCATACAGCTGGCTGTTACGCATGCAAAAAAGCATCTGGAATGCTCCGTCGCCGTCATTGACGGCAACGCCAAGGAAGAGGCTGCCCGCGTTATGCAGCAGCTGAAAGAATTGATTCCCAACTGCAAATCTTTTATTGAAGGTACTGTCGGACCGGCGCTTGGAGTTCATACCGGGCCGGGACTTTTAGGCATATATGTGCAGGCGCTTCCTGCGATGAAATAAGCGGTTTTAGACATCAAAGCCAGAAACTTCCATAAAACTTCATCACATCATTTCCTATGCTAATCATTTCTTTGGAGGGAAACTCATGAACCCATCGGATTTATCTAATGCCACCATTGCGGAATTACGTAAATTTGCAAAGGATCGCGGCATTGTTATCGGTGCTTTACGCACTAAAGCGGATATTTTGGATCATATTCAAAAAACCATCATGCAGCAGGTGAGTGAAGCCGGCCTGGCGATCGAGGAGAAGACGCAGGAACAGTTGGCTGCGCCGCATCCGCCTGCGGAACGCCGGGCGATGATCATTGCGGATGACTCCGATGACTTGCCCGTGCTGCGGGCGTCGCGTCCTGCGACAGGCCCTCAGCCAAAGCCGCAGGCAATGCCGGCATCGCCTGCGTCCCGGCATCCTCAATTGACATCCACCGGAAAGGCCAAACCCGCTTTCAATCTGACCGGCGCGCGAGCCTGGCATAATCCTCAGCCCTATGCTACGCCTGCCGCGCCGCAGCCGGGAAAATTCAGCCATGCAGGCGACAGCTTCACGGGCACGATGCAGACCCGGCCGGTCCCCGCACGTGTGCCGCGTTTTGGCCCCGAGGCAGCCAGGGCGTCTGAGACGGCTGCTCAGATGCCTGCCCCGACAGCTCCTGCTATTCCTCAGGGGTATCGCCCTTCCGCGTTTGCTCAACCAAGTGTTGCGCGTTTTCAGCCCCCCGCACAGCCCAGCCTGGCGGACGCGGTTGTTGAAGTAGCATCTGCATACCGAAAACCGCCGGTGGATTATTCCGCTATGCCGGCGGAGGGCCTTGAATCAAAGGCTTATCCCGCTTCTTTGCTGCGGCGTGACCCGGCCCAGACGCGTGATGCAGGCGGCATCAATCCGGCAGTGCCGGAGATGCTGGCAACCGGCGACTGCGGGGACGGGGCGGGGGTACTGGAATCACACCCGGATGGATACGGCTTTTTGCGCGCCGGCAATTTTCTGCCGGGGAAAAACGATGTATATATCTCAAACGCGCAGATCCGCCGCTTTGCCTTGCGGGACGGTGACTACGTAGAAGGAAAAACCCGGCCGCAGCGCGAGGGCGACCGCTACGCTGCAATGCTTTATATTACCAGCATCAACGGCCAGGAGCCTGAAGAAGCGAAGGGGCGGCGTGATTTTGATGACTTAACGCCAACCTACCCGGTTCGGAGGCTGCAGCTGTCATCACCCGAGCAGAACGATCCTGTGCTGCGTTTGCTTGATCTGTTTGTTCCGATCGGTTTTGGTCAAAGGGCGTTGATTGTCGCGCCGCCGAAGGCCGGTAAAACCACCATCCTGAAAAAGATCGCGCTGTCGCTGATCAGCCTGCACCCGGAGGTTCACTTAATGACCCTGCTGGTAGACGAACGACCTGAAGAGGTCACCGATCTCAGGGAAACTGTCGGAGGCGATGTATTCTACTCCACCTTTGATGAGCCGGCTGAAAGCCATGCGCGCGTCAGTGAGCTGGTGATCGAGCGGGCAAAGCGCCTGGTAGAACAGGGCAAAGACGTCGTGATTCTGATGGACAGCCTGACGAGACTTTCCCGCGCTTACAACACCATTGCCCCCAACACTGCGCGCATCATGTCGGGTGGTTTGGCGGCAGGCGCCCTGAACAAGCCCAAGCGCTTCTTCGGCGCTGCCCGCAATCTGAAAGAAGGCGGCTCGCTGACTATCATCGCGACGGCTATTGTCGAGACGGGCAGCCGCATGGATGACATGATCTATGAGGAGTTCAAGGGTACCGGCAACATGGAATTGACGCTTGACAGAAGCCTGCAGGAGCAGCGGATCTTCCCGGCAGTCAGCATCGTACGCTCCGGCACCCGCCATGATGAACTGCTGCTGAGTAAGGATGAGGAGACGGTTGCCTTGCGTGTACGGCGGATGATTGCCGGCTCCAGCGAGCAGGAAGGCATCTCCATGGTGCTGTCGATGATGGACCGCACCAAAGACAATGAGGATTTCGTAGCTCGCTTCGATCAGTGGGTCAAGATGATGGGGCATGGAGGGGGAAGGTAATGGGCGTTTCCATCAGGCCGTTTGGATTGGATCCGCAGGGGAATGCCGTAGATCTGATCACCATCACAAACGCTCGGGGGGAGAGCATCGGCCTTAGCAATTACGGTGCTCACATCGTGTCAATCAAAGTGTGTGACAGAAAAGGGGAGATCGGTGAAGTGTCCCTTGGCCAGGAGAGTGCCGAGGGCTATGCCCGCCGTGACATCGGCTATATGGGCGGCACGATCGGCCGGTATGCCAACCGCATCGGCGGAGCCGCGTTTGAGATGGACGGCACTCGCTTTCAAGTGACCCCGAACGAGGGCAACAACACGCTGCACGGCGGAACGGATGGCTTCAACCGAAAGCTGTGGGCCTATGAAATCAAAGAAGGCAAGGTGATCACGCGTTATACCTCTCCCCATATGGAGGAGGGTTTCCCGGGTGAACTCAAGGCGCAGGTAAGCTTCAGCTTTGATGATGAGGCAAATCTAGAGATCGAATACAAGGCGGTCAGTGACCGGGATACGCAGGTGAATCTGACGAATCACGCATACTTCAACTTAGGTTATGGACAGGATATCCTCTCCCACACCCTGCAGATCAAGGCGGATGAGCTTCTGGAGGTGGATGAGGAACTGATCCCGACGGGGAGGCTGCTGCCTGTCAGTGATACGCCCTTTGACGCAAGGCAGTCCTTTGTCATAGGCGATGCCTGGAAGAGGCCCAAACATCCCATGTTTGAGGGGGCCAAGGGCTTTGACGCAGCCTATGTGCTGCACAAAGCCAGCGGCCTGCGTGAAGCTGCGGTGCTTTATGCGCCGGACAGCGGAAGACAGATGAGCGTTCTGACTGATTTGCCGGGCATTCAATGCTATTCAGGACAAGGGCTTGACTGCCCTGCCCGCGGCGGCGGGCGTTACAAAGCCTTTTCCGGCATTGCGCTTGAGACCCAGCAGCACCCGGACACGCCCAATCATCCTCATTTCGGCTCAACCAGGCTGAGGACAGGGGATGAGTATACAGCGAAGACCGTATACGCCTTTTCGGTGAAGTAAGCTTTATAAACAGCAGACAAAACCCCTTGCAATGGCCACAGGTCGGCAAGGGGTTTTGACTTGAATGTGATTCAAAGAAGAACGATGCCCGCTTCAAGACACTCGGACAAAGTCTGCTGATCCCAATAGCTCGATTGCACTTCACCGATATGCGCTTTTTCCAGCAGCAGCATGCACATGCGGCTTTGGCCGATGCCGCCGCCGATGGTGCAGGGAAGCTCTCCCTTAAGAAGAGCGCTGTGGAAAGGCAATTCTTCCCGCTCTATGCAGTCTGCGAGCTTCAGCTGTTTTTTAAGGCTCTCCGGAGAGACACGGATCCCCATGGAACTCAGTTCCAACGCTTCGCCCAAGGCTCTGTTCCACATCAGGATGTCGCCGTTGAGAGCCCAGTCATCATAGTCGGGAGCGCGGCCATCATGCGGCTTGCCTGACCTGAGCGTCCCGCCGATCTGAAGCAGACCGACGCTGCCGTACAGCTCTGCAACTTTGTTTTCACGCTGTTTGGGCGTCAGGCTGGGATACAGGTCTTCAAGCTCCTGCGTCGTGAAAAAGGTGACTTCGCGGGTCAGCGGCACGGTCAGTTCAGGAAAGCGCCACTGCAGCAGGTCTGCCGTCGCGCAGATGGATGTGACGATGCGCTGCATGGCATCCTTCAGGGTCGCCATGGTACGTTGCTCTTTGGTGATCACCTTTTCCCAGTCCCACTGGTCCACATAGATGGAGTGCAGATTATCCAGCGCCTCGTCCCGGCGGATGGCGTTCATGTCGGTATAAAGACCTTCTCCCACCGGAAAGCCATAGCGGTGGAGTGCCTGGCGCTTCCACTTGGCCAGAGAGTGAACGACCTCCACATCCGCGCCTGTCTGCTTGACATCAAAGCGTACGGGGCGCTCAATGCCGTTGAGATCATCGTTGAGCCCCGAAGCCCCCTCGACAAACAGAGGAGCGGATACTCGCTTGAGATTCAAGGCCTTGCATAAAAAATCAACGAAGGTTTGCTTGATCAGCGCGATGCCTTCCTGGGTCTCATACAGGTCGAGTAAAGAGCGATAGCCCGAGGGGATGATGGTCATGATATATCTGCCTCCGTATTGCGTTTCATGTCAGTGCGAGTCAGGCCGTACAGGCACAGGTCTGCCCGGCTGCCATCCCGGCGTTTGTAGGCCTCCCTCAGGCGGCCCTCATAAGAGAAACCTGCCTTTTTCATCACTCGTCCAGAAGCCGGGTTATCCGAATCGTGCCGAAGGGCGATCCGATGAAAACCGACCACATCAACCAGATAGTCGCAGACAGCGCGCAATGCCTCGGTCATCAGGCCCTGTCCCCACAGCCTGCGGCTGAGGCAATAGCCAAGCTCCGCTTCCTCGCTTTGACCATTCCATCGGACAACGGCGATATCACCGACCAGTTCGCCCGACAGCGTGATGCCCCAGTGATAATAGCAATCGCTGCCGTAACAGGAAGCCCAGTCGCTGACCAGCTGCCGGGTGACGTCTACGCTTTCATGAGGGGGCCAGGTCAAATAGCGGCATACTTCCGGATCACTTGCCCAGTTTGTGTACATGGCAGCTTCATCCCCTTCAAGGAAAGGCCTAAGAACCAGGCGAGACGTATTTATGGTGTCTGTCCCTTTATGATCGAGCATGCAGACCTCCTCAAACATTCTGAGCAATTGCAACACAGGATAGTGATAAATTCATCTGGCGTCAATAAGTTGCGGATGAACCGGTGGATACCTTACTTCAACTTTGGTATAATAACAGGGTTCATACGATGAAGTATATGACTTTTATGAATTATGATGGGAGAGTTACTTTGAAGAAACAAAAGGTGTTCATCATCGCAGGAATTGTGACACTTGTCATTGCAGCAGCTTTATTCTTTTTTTTAAGCCAAGGTTTTATACCAAGTATAAAAGACAAAGACGCTATTGAAGAAGCCCTGAATGAGGAGGGAAAGCACTATGAGATCATCCGTGAGTTTCGTATGCAAGTTGATCCAAACGACCTCTCTGTGTATGAGGCTGTGGATGATAAGTGGATGCATATTCTGCTGTTGGGTACTGATACCTGGGATGCCAGCCTAAACAACGGCCGATCGGATGCAATGATTGTGGCTTCTGTTCATATGGATACTAAGGAGGTGAAGGTAACCAGCCTCGTTCGCGATATGCTGGTAGATATCCCCGGATTGAAATCTCAGCAACGTATCAATACGGCCAATGCTTTTGGTGGCCCCCTGCTGGCTATCAAAACGGTTAATGAACTTCTGGCGCTTAACATAACCCGCTATGCTTCAATTAACTTTGGTGGCTTTACAAATGTAATCGATAAAGTCGAAGGTTTAGAGATTGAGTTAGATCGGGCAGAGGCAAAGTTGCTTCGGGTGGAAAAAACAGAGGGGCCGCAGCTGCTGGAAGGCTGGCAGGTCCTTGAGTTTTCAAGAATCCGAAAACTGGATAATAACTTTGGCCGCAATGAGCGGCAGCGTAAGGTTCTTGCAGCTCTGTTTGAAAAGATGAAGGACTTGGGACTTAAGGAATCTATAGCGGTACTGCCACAGCTGTTGCGCTTTGTCTCGACAAACTTGAGCACTTCTGAAATACTTGCTTTAATGCCAGCAATTTTTGGCAACACACAAGGAATTGATATGCTGAGTTTGCCTCCGGACAAGACCTTTCATTATGATCGGTACAACGATGAAAGCGTTATAGCCTTTAATTTGGAAAAAACAAGAGCAGCTTTCAATGAGTTTATCAATGGCGTGACTTCCGAATCACATGAAAAAATCAATTGATTCACTCATCTTGGTTTTTTTGACTCTCCCATAACAGGCTCTTCCACCTCTTGCCCGTGGGCGTAGCGGCAAGGCCGCCCTGCGCGGTCTCGCGCAAGGCAGGGGACATACTCAGGCCGATCTGATACATGGTCTCGATCACTTCGTCGCAGGGAACATAGCTTTTAATGCCTGCCAGGGCCATCTCGGCGGCGGCGAGGGCGCCCGCGGCGCCGCCGGCGTTGCGCTTGATGCAGGGCACCTCCACCAGGCCCGCCAAAGGATCGCAGGGGAGGCCCAGCATGTTTTTCAAAGCGATGGCAGCTGCGTTGGCGGCTTGATCCGGGCTGCCGCCCGATAATTCCGTCACGGCGGCGGCAGCCATCGCGGCGGCAGAGCCTGTCTCTGCCTGGCAGCCGCCCTGCGCGCCGGAAATAAAGGCGTTGTTGGCGATCACGAAGCCGACCGCACCCGCGCAGAAGAGGGCCTTGACCATCTCCTCATCGCTTTTTTGAAGATGCTCCTGCACGGCAATCAGCACGCCCGGCAGGATGCCGCAGGCGCCCGCGGTCGGTGAGGCGCAGATGATGCCCATATGCGCGTTTGCTTCGTTGACAGCGATGGCATAATTTACCGCGCGGGGAAAGGAACCGCCCGTCAGCATCGGGCCTCTTTGAATGTGTGTGTCCAGAAGTTTCGCGTCGCCTCCGCATAAACCGCTGCGAGACCTGAGACCTGTCAAGCCTTCCGCGACAGAGCGCTTCATCACCCGGTATTGGGCGGCCATGCGTTCCATAACCTCCTCGCGAGATTTGCCGGAGCTCTCGACTTCATGCGCGATCATGACCTCCGCCATGCTCTTGTCCCGGGCTTGTTCCACTAACTCATTGATGTTTCTAAACATATCATATCCTTACACGTCAAGCGTGATAATCTTAAAAATGTTGTTCTGCTGCGCCATCCGCTCTATGACATCAGCGGGGACGCTCCCATCGGTTTCAATGACCATCAGCGCCGACTGCCCCCTGTCCGCGCGTGATACCTCCATGTGGTTGATATTGATGCATTCATCTGCCAGCAGTCTGGTAATGGAAGCGATGGTACCGTAAGCATCGCGGTGAAAGATCAGAAGTGCCGGAGAATCGCCGCTCAGTCGGAGGCTGAAGCCATCCACCTCCGTCATCTGCACCAGGCCGCCGCCCAGCGAAATGCCCGTGGCGCTCATGCTGCCCTGATCATCCGACAGCTCTACGGCCAGGGTGTTGGGGTGGGCGGGAACCGCATCCTCAGGGATATATTCCACCCTTATTCCCGCTTCGCCTGCGATCGCCGAGGCGTTCGGTATGCGGGGATCATCCTCTTCAAGGCCAAGCACACCCGCCAAAGCGGCTACATCGGTGGCGTGGCCGCGGAAAGTCTTAGCAAAACTGCCGAAGAAACGCAGCTTCACTGTAGCTGGGGAACGGCCGAACAAGGCGCGGGCCAGGCGGCCGATGCGCACCGCGCCCGCTGTATGCGAGCTGGAAGGCCCGACCATAACCGGGCCGATGATATCAAAAACGGAGCGGTATTTCACAGCCTCACCTCACCTCGCTCAAGAGCCAGCAATGCTTCTTTTTTATCCAGGCCTCCGCCATAGCCCGTCAGGCTGCCGTTCGCCCCGATCACCCGGTGGCAGGGAATGATGATGCTGATCGGGTTGCGGTGATTCGCCCCGCCGACTGCTCGCACAGCTTTCGGACTTTCCACCTGCAGGGCGATGTCCCGGTAGCTGCGGGTCTGGCCGTAGGGAATGGTGCTCAAGGCCTGCCAGACTTTTTGCTGAAACTTGGTTCCTTCCGGCCTCAGGGGGATATCAAACCCTTGCCGGACACCTTCAAAGTACTCTTTGAGCTGCAGGGATAGTTCTTCCAGCAGTTTGCTTTCCTTGAGCCGGGCACCGGGCGGTACCTCGCTTCCAAAGGAAAGCCAGGCAAGCGCGCCGTCGCGTTCTATGGCGGTCATCGGCCCAAGAGGGGTCGAGATCAACATATGCATCTCCATGCTGATTCCTCGCTTTCATAGCTTGATTTGATTATAGCAAAGCGGGCCTAAAAGGCAAGCATCTGGACCAATAAACAGGACTGATGTTTTTTTAATGCATATGAAGTGACGGAATGGGAAAGCCCGACACGAACGAGACATGAGACGTGCGAACAAACGGATGAAAACACATACATGGCCATAAAGACGTGGGAATTCTCGGAATTGCTTGACATGATTAAGAAATTGATGATATATTAAGCTCTACGCAAGGCGCGAAAGGAACGAGCCATGAACGTGACGACCGCTACGGTGTTTGGAGCCTATTACTTTTACTTTAGCAGCACTGAGGTAAGAGTGATTTGTGTCGCGTAGGAGGCTCAGCCCCGTATTAGCAAGGACATGCCGCACAGAATCACCTGTGCGGTATTTATTTTAAAGGAGAGAGAAACATGATTGCCATCTTGAAACCCGGCACCACAGATCAACAGCGAGACAACCTCTGCGACTGGTTTCGCAGCATGGGGCTGGAGGTCCATATTTCCCAGGGAGAGTTCCACTGCATCATCGGCCTGATCGGGGATACATCCAAGGTGGATATCACCCTGCTGGAGAGCCTGTCGATCATTGAATCTGTCAAACGCATCAGTGAACCGTTCAAAAACGCCAACCGAAAGTTTCACACCGAAGACAGTGTGATCGATGTGGGCGGCGGTCTGAAGATCGGCGGCGGACACTTTGAGGTGATCGGCGGGCCTTGCTCGGTTGAATCCGACGAACAGATGGAGCTGGTCGGCCGGCGCATCAAGGCAGCGGGCGGCAATCTCTTGCGCGGCGGCGCCTTCAAGCCGCGCACCTCGCCCTATGACTTCCAAGGGCTGCATGGCGAAGGCCTGAGGATACTCAGCCATGTCAAGTCGGTGACCGGCCAGCCCATCGTCACTGAGATCATGAACATCAACGATCTGCCCTTGTTTGGGGACGTGGATGTCATCCAGGTGGGGGCACGCAATATGCAGAACTTTGATCTGTTGAAGGAGCTGGGGCGCACCGACAAGGCCATCCTGATCAAGCGCGGCCTGGCCAACACCCTGAAGGAGCTTTTGATGAGCGCCGAATATGTGAT
>CAZVUU010000016.1:0-13015 GCA_964630465.1 uncultured Christensenella sp. | reverse complement strand
CCGGCGGCAATGAGAAGGTGATTCTCTGTGAGCGCGGTATCCGGACTTTTGAGACCTACACGCGAAACACGCTTGATCTGTCAGCCATCCCGATGCTGCACGAACTGACGCACCTGCCGGTGGTTGCCGACCCCAGCCACGGCACAGGCAAGGCCAGCCTGGTGCTGCCGATGGCCCTGGCAGCCGTGGCGGCAGGTGCTGACGGCCTGATGATTGAAGTGCATCCGGATCCCGAGCACGCGCTGTCGGACGGCGCACAATCTCTGCATCCTGACCAGTTTGATGATCTGATGGATCGCGTGCGCAAGGTTCGAGAGGCGGTGCTGTCATGACAGTCGGCATCGTAGGTTTGGGACTGATCGGCGGTTCTCTGGCAAAGGCATATACAAAGGCCGGCGGCCATGAAGTTCTTGCCTATGACCTGGATCCTTCCGTTCTGGCCATTGCCAAGGTGGAAGGCGCCGTCAGCGGGACGCTGTCAAAAGACAACATGGGGAACTGCGATCTGATCCTGATCGCCGTATCACCCGATGCTGCCATCCGCTGGCTGAAGGAGGCGGCGCCGCATCTGCGCGAAGACCAGCTGGTGATGGACTGCTGCGGCACCAAGCGGGACATCTGCGAGACAGGCTTTAATCTGGCCCTGCAATACGGATTTACATTCGCAGGCGGACATCCCATGGCGGGGACCCATCATTCCGGCTTTGCCTACAGCCGGGCGGACATGTTTGAGGGCGCGCCGATGGTGATCGTCCCCCGCAGCTTTGACGACATGGCGCTGCTTGAGCGCATTAGGCAGGCGATCGAACCTGCGGGATTCGGGAAGATCGGCGTCACAACTGCTGAGGAACACGACAGGCTGATCGCCTTCACCTCACAGATGCCGCATGTAGTGTCCAACGCCTTCATTAAGAGCCCGACCGCCCGGGGGCACCGAGGTGTATCCGCGGGCAGCTACCGCGACCTGACACGCGTTGCATGGCTGAACCCCGAGATGTGGGCGGACCTGTTCATCCAGAACGCCGATCACCTGAGCGGGGAGATCGACATCCTGATCAATGAATTGACCAAGTATAAGCAGGCGATCACATCAGGCGACGCGGAAGGCCTCCGTGCCCTGCTTGACGAAGGACGAAAGCTGAAAGCTCGGATCGACGGGGAGGCTTTATGAGCAATATTTTGATTGGCCGGGGGCTGCTGGATGACATCGGCCATCAGATGAAGCGATCAGGTATCCGGGGAAAAGTGGCCGTCATCAGTGACGAAACGGTTGCGGCGCTGTACATGGCGCGGACGGAAACGGCGCTTGAAAACGAAGAATTTGAGGTCTGCGCCCATGTCGTGCCTGCGGGAGAAGCCAGCAAGAGTATCGCTCGTTATGCGGAAATACTTGGCTTTTTTGCGGACAATCATCTGACCAGGAGCGATACGGTGCTTGCGCTGGGCGGGGGCGTCATCGGCGACCTGGCCGGCTTTGCCGCAGCAACATTCCTGCGCGGCATCAAGGTCGTTCAGGTGCCGACAAGCCTGTTGGCCTGTGTGGATTCCTCTGTCGGCGGCAAGACGGGCATCGACCTGCCTCAGGGCAAGAACCTGTCGGGCGCTTTCTGGCAGCCTGCGCTGACACTGATCGATCCTGATCTGCTGCGCAGCCTGCCTGAGGCAATCTACCGGGATGGACTGGCTGAGGTGATCAAGTACGCGGCTATCCGGGACGAAGCATTGTATGATCTGCTGCCTTATGACCTGGACGAGGAAGAAGATGTGATCCGCCGCTGCATCGATATCAAAAAGGATATCGTCAGCCGGGATGAGCGCGACAAGGGGGAGCGCCAGGTGCTCAACTTCGGCCACAGCTTCGGCCACGCCATTGAACGCCTGAGCGGATATGGTATGTCTCACGGACAGGCAGTCGCCATCGGCATGACTTTGATGGCGCGGGCGGCAGAGAGGATGGCGCTTTGCAGCAAGGAAGACGCTAGCCGGCTGATCGGCATGATCCGGGTGCTTGGCCTTCAGACCGACTGCCCCTATACGGAGGAAGAAATATACAACGATATGCTGGTCGACAAGAAGCGCGCAGGAGATCACATCACACTGGTGATGTTTCACGGCATCGGAAGCTGCAAGCTGCAGAGCTTCACGCTGGATGAGGCACGGCAGGTACTGCGCCTTGGGCTGGAAACATGAGAGTAAGAGTGTATCCGGGGTCGATCGCGGGTGATATCAAGGCGATCGCCTCCAAATCAGATGCCCACCGTATAATGATTTGCGCGGCGCTTTCTGACGGCGAGACTTTGATTGACTGCCCCGATGTGTCTGAGGACATCAGCCGGACGGCCGACTGCCTTCAGGCACTGTGCGCGGATATTCGATATAAAAACGGCGTGTTTTCAGTGAAGCCGCGCGGCCCGGAAAAAGAAACGCTTCTTTACTGCGGCGAAAGCGGATCCACCTATCGCTTTATACTGCCTGTATGCGCGGCGCTGGGCGGAAGGCATCGGTTTATATTGCGCGGCAGGCTTCCCCGGCGGCCCATGGAGGACCTGTTTAATGCTTTGGAAGGACAGGGGATCCGTGTTTCAGGCAAGGGGACGGACTGCGTCACCATTGAGGGGAAGCTGAAGGGCGGATGCTTTGAGATGCCGGGCAATGTCAGCTCGCAGTTTATCACGGGGCTGGCGCTGGCCGCGCCGATCACAGGCGATCGGGTGGATATTTGTCTGACGACACCCCTGCAATCAGCTGCCTACGTGGATATCACGCGCAAGGCGATGGCACAGTTTGGTATCAGGACAGCATGGCAGGGAACGACCCTTGCGGTTGAGGGCGGGCAGACTTATTGTTCGCCCGGCGAAGCGGTCGTTGAGGGCGATTGGTCAAACGCGGCGTTCTGGTTGAGCGCTGCCGCTGCGGGGAAAAGCCTTGTCCGGATGAGCGGCCTGGATCCCGCTTCACCTCAGGGCGATCAAAAAATCCTTGAGGTGCTGCGCCGGTTTGGGGCAGCGGCGCAGTTTGACGGCGAAGCCGTCTATGTCAAAGGGGGCGAGCTGCGGGGCATTCGGATAGATGTGGATGACACGCCCGACCTGGCCCCTGAGCTGGCCTTGCTGGGGGCTGCGGCGCAGGGTGAAACGCAGCTGACAAACATCGCCCGCCTGCGCATCAAGGAGAGCGACCGCGCTGTCAGCATCACGCAGACTCTGTCTGCCCTGGGCGCTGATATCGCGGTGGACGGTGACTCGATCAGGGTGCGGGGAACAGGGCGAATCAGGGGCGGCATCTGTGACGCGCAAAGCGATCATCGCATCGCGATGATGGCGGCCTGTTCCGCCGTCATATCGGACGAGCCCGTCATCATCGACGGGGCGGAAGCGGTCAACAAATCCTATCCCCGTTTTTTTGAGGACCTGCAGTCGCTTGGACTGCGGATGGAAAAGGAGGAATGAAGAGATGTCATCCGTCTTTGGTAAAAACATTAAAGTCAGCGTGTTCGGTCAGTCGCACGCCCCTTATGTCGGTGTAGTGGTGGATGGTCTGCCGGCGGGCTTTACCCCGGACATGGGGAAGCTGCGCGCGCTGATGAAGCGCCGCAGGCCGGGACAGACCATAATCAGTACCCAGCGCAAAGAAGCGGACCTCTTTGAGGTGCTGTCAGGCATGACGGCAGACAAGCTGTGCGGCGCGCCTCTGTGCATGGTGATCAAAAACAGCGACACCAGGTCCTCTGACTATCAGGAAGTGATGGATAAGCCGCGGCCCGGGCATGCCGACTATCCGGCAAGCGTGAAGTACGGGGGCCATCAGGACGCGGCGGGCGGAGGTCATTTCTCTGGCCGCATGACGGCTCCGCTGTGCCTGGCGGGCGGCATCGCGCTGCAGCTGCTGGAGGAAGCGGGCATCCGGGTCGGCGCGCATGTGCGCAGCATCAAGGAGATTGAAGATCAGGCCTTTGACCCGCTTGATCCGGAGTTTTCAGAATTGTCGGATGGCTATATCAGGGTGCTTAATAAGGATGCGGGAAAACGCATGGAAGATTTGATTGACCAGGCCAGGCTGGCCATGGATTCGGTCGGCGGCATTGTGGAATGCGCAGTGACCGGCTTGCCAGTCGGAATGGGCGGCCCGATGTTTGAAGGCGTGGAAAACGTGATCGCCGCAGCCATATTCGGGATCCCCGCTGTGCGGGGAATTGAATTCGGCGCGGGCTTTGCCGCGACCAGGATGAAGGGGAGCCAGCACAATGATGCCTTTACCTATGAAGAAGGCCGCGTCGTAACGACCAGCAACCGCCACGGCGGTGTTCTGGGCGGGCTGACGACAGGCATGCCGGTGCTGTTTCGCGTGGGGATCAAACCCACAGCCTCCATTTTCCTGCCTCAAAAGACGGTGGATCTGACTGAGAAAAAAGATACCACTCTGAGCTTGAAAGGCAGGCATGATCCCTGCATCGTTCCGCGCGCGGTCCCCGTTGTGGAAGCGGTGACAGCCCTTGCGATATACGACCTCTACCTGGATTATTTAAAGGAGAAGCAGTATGGAACTAAGTGACTATCGAAAAAAGATCGACGGGATCGATGCCCGGCTGGTCAAGCTGTTTGAAGAACGGATGGCCATATCAGGCGATATTGCCGCCTTGAAGGAAGAAAAGATGCTGCCCGTTCATGACCCTGCCCGCGAGCGCGAAAAACTTAAACAGGTCGGCAGCATGGTGCCCGACTCCCTGCGCGGCTATACAGAGAGGCTGTATACGATGCTCTTTGAGCTCAGCCGTGCCCGACAGCTGGCCGATCATCAGCAGGAGAGCGAATTGCAAAAGAAGATAGCCTCTGCCGTCATGGATACACAGCCTTTGTTTCCGCCCAGAGCCATGGTGGCGGTGCAGGGGGTGGAAGGCGCCAACTCTCAAAGCGCGGCGGAGAAACTCTTTACCACGCCTGATCTGCTCTTCTTCAGCTCCTTTGAAAGCGTGTTTTCTGCCATTGACAAAGGGCTTTGCCGCTACGGCATCCTGCCGCTTGAAAACAGCACGGCGGGATCGGTCAACCGCGTGTATGACCTGATGATGGAATATGATTTTTCCATCGTCCGCAGTGTGAAGCTGAAAGTGGATCATTGCCTGCTGGCCAACAAAGGCGCCAAGATGTCTGACATCAAGGAAATCATATCCCACGAGCAGGCCTTGGCGCAGTGCGAGGGCTTCATCAAGTCTTTGGGGCCGGTGAAGGTGACGAGCTGTGAGAACACGGCCCTGGCAGCCAAGATGGTTTACGAATCGGGCAGGAAGGACCTGGCAGCCTTGTCCTCTTTGAGCTGTGCTGAGCTGTATTCACTCAACTGCCTGAAAACCTCCGTGCAGGACAGCGGAGAAAACTATACGCGCTTTATCTGCATTTCAAAGAAGCTGGAGATCTACCCCGGCGCGGACCGCACCAGCATCATGATGGTGCTGCCTCACAAGCCGGGCTCCCTTTACCATGCACTGGGGCGGTTTTACGCGCTTGGGATCAACCTGAACAAACTGGAAAGCCGTCCGCTGGCCGGGAGCGGCTTTGAATTCATGTTCTACTTTGACCTGGAAACATCCGTCTACAGCGATGAGTTTATGCACTTGTTCAAAGACATCGAGGGGCTGGGGGCTCAGTTCAAGTATCTGGGCAGCTATACGGAGGTCGGCTGATGCCGGGCTATGGCCTGCTGGGGAAGAAGCTGGCTCACAGCTTCTCTCCCCGCATTCATCGGATGCTCGGAGATTACCCCTACAGCCTGGTCGAGCTTGAAGAGGATGAGCTGGGCCGCTTTATGCGGGGGAACGATTTGGATGGCTTCAATGTCACCATCCCCTATAAGCAGGCAGTGATGCCGTATCTCCGGGAGCTGTCCGATGCCGCGCGGGTGATAGGCAGCGTTAATACGGTGATCCGTATGCCGGACGGCAGCCTGAGAGGCGACAATACGGATGCATGGGGGTTTCAAAAGCTGCTGGGGGATGATCCTATCACCAATCGGGATAAGACATTGGTACTGGGCAGCGGCGGCAGCTCAAAGACCGTACAGGCGGTGCTGAGAGACCGGGGCATTCGGGCGGTCGTTATATCCCGTAAGGGAGAAAACAACTACAATAGCCTGGATCAACACCGCGACGCTTCACTGATCATCAACACGACCCCCCTTGGAATGTATCCCAATAACGGAGAAACGCCCTTGAGTTTATCAGGCTTCACCGATTGCCGCCTTGTGATCGACCTGATCTACAACCCCTGGAGGACATCGCTGCTGATGGAAGCGGACACGCTAGGCATTGAAGGGCGAGGGGGTCTTTTGATGCTTTGCGCGCAGGCACAGCGGGCAAGCGAGCTGTGGGGCTTGATCTCCCCGGAGGAGGACAGGAGCCCGGACATGGCGGCAGCACTTTCAAAAGCCATGCGAAACATTGCGCTGATCGGTATGCCCGGAAGCGGGAAAAGTTCGGTCGCTCGGTCGCTCCATCAGATAACAGGCCGTCCCGTCTTTGATACGGATGAGATGGTCGAAAAAAAAACAGGCATCAGCATTCCTCTGATCATTGAAACAAAGGGCATCGAATTTTTCCGCCGGCTGGAGTCGGAGGCCTTGAACGAGGCAGGGAAGCAGTCCGGCGCTATCATCGCGACCGGCGGCGGGGCGGTAACGCAGCCGCGCAATCTGCCGCTGCTGCGCCAGAACAGCCGCATCGTGTGGATTCAAAGGGACCCGGCGCTGCTGTCCGTCGCCGGGCGGCCGCTCAGCCTGGGGAAGGGCATTGAGGCGCTTTTGCGGGAGCGCAGACCCTTGTATGAGGCCTGGAGTGAAGCGGCCTACCTGAACGAAGATGTCGACCGGACAGCGAAAGGCATCGCGGAGGACATCCTATGATCAAGCTTCTTGTGATCAACGGCCCCAACTTGAACATGCTGGGGCTGCGAGAACCGGAGATATACGGGCACCGTACGCTGGCCGATCTTGAAAAGCTTCTGCGCGAGAGTTTTCCCGACATTGAGTTTTCTTTCTTTCAATCCAACCACGAAGGCGCGATCGTTGATGAGATACAGAGGGCCTACGGGTCGGCGGACGGCATCATCATCAACCCCGCCGCCTACACGCATACCAGCATAGCGATCCTTGACGCGCTGAAGGCTGTTGATCTGCCTGCCGTGGAGGTTCACCTGTCTGACATCGCTTCGCGCGAGAGCTTTCGCCGCCACAGCTATGTCAGCGCAGCCTGCCTGAAGACTATCGCCGGCAAGCATTTTGAAGGATATGTGGAAGCAGTCCGGATACTTTTCGAGAAACAGCTTTGATTTTTAATTCCTCATGCATGAAACAGGGCGTCTCATTCGTTATATGGGTATAATCCCGATGGAAAGAGGAGGAGAAACCATGAGGAAACTTGTATCTGCATTACTGCTGACCGCTTTATTATTTGCCTTGCTGCCGATGGGCGCGGGCGCTGCGGCGGAGATTACCGTAGAGCAGACTACGGATGAGGTGACCTATACAACCGATCAGCCCACAGCCCCGATACTGACGATCGTCAATACGGCCGGCTATGATGTGACGGTGACTGTACAGGTTTACGATGAACTGCAGAAGAAGTATATTTACAACGAGCAGTTCCTGATCCCGGTTGACGACAGCACGCTGGTGCTGGACGGCTTTGTCTATAAGCCGCTTGAGCGCAACGGGCAGATCAACACCTACCATTACCGCGTGACGACCCCCGGCGGGTTCCGGAAAAACCTGTATTTTGTGCAAACCATGCATATCGACCGCAATACCAATCAGCCTTACTATACTCAGGTGCACAACAGCTACCTGCCACGCAACACGGTCAGTTCATTCGGGCCTCAGTTCCGCGTGATCAGCCCGAGCTTTACCAAGAAGTGGTATATGTTTACTCCCATTGACCTGAGTATCCAGGGCAGGCAGACATTCACACTGGTTGCCAGCAACATGTATGAGATAGGCGAAGTATATGTGGATGTGTTTGATGACACCGTCAACCTCAGCTACAGCTACTACTATGACGGAGAAAGTGACAAGATTGAGCCTGTGAAGGACTTTGTTACCATTTACAAGGACTATGCCGAGGCGCTGGAACACGATCCCGATACGGAGCAGACTCCATTCGCCTTCGGCCAGCCTTTCAGCATCACCAATCAACTGGACGGAGACACCAATGTGCTGATGTTTATCCGGAACAATTTGACCTATTACCGTTATCCGATGCCGACGAAGCAGCTGTCCCGCAACTATCCCAATTCCGAGGCCCGCAAAGCCGAGCGCGGAGCGATGCTTGCTCTGATGGATCCTGTGGAAGGCGTGGATCTGGTGAACAGTCATAATTACGGCAACTAACTGAAAACAACGATAAGAACTGATGTATTTCAGGCTTCAGGGCCCCGCGTCGGGTATTGACATGCGCGGGGCCCTTCGATATAATTAATGAGTTCGTCAAGGTGTCCGGTATGTAATCATGCGAATTGGACGCCCAAAGTGTCGGTAAAAGGAGTGACCCGTTATGTTTCGTACTTATCAGCCCAAGAAGCGCCAGCGCAACAAGGTGCACGGATTTCGCGCCCGCATGTCCAGCAGAAGCGGACGCCGCGTACTGGCCAACCGCCGCCGCCGCGGGCGGAAATCCCTGACCGTCTGAAAATAGTCCGCCGCCCCTGCCGGCCGCAAGGCTTAACCCGCCCTGTAGAGTTTGATTGTAGGAGGCGGGTTTTCTTTACAGCACACAAGGAGAGAGACTATGCAAAAAGCCCATCGCTTACGCAGATCAGGTCAGTTTCGATATGTGTACCGTAAAGGAAAGACCATGGGACAGCACTGCATGACGCTTAGTTATGTAAGGGCAAATCGCTTGCAGGCAGGCTTTTCGGTATCAAAGAAGATCGGCGGAGCCGTTGTCCGAAACCGTGTCAAAAGAAGGATGCGGGAATATTTTCGCTTGCAGATTCCCAATCTGAAAACCGGTTATTATGTTTTTTCCGCCAGATTGCCGGCAGCGCAGGCGGACTACGACAGGTTGGGCAAAGACATGGACACGCTGATGCGACGCATGCGATTATACAAGGAACAGACTTGAAACGTCTGATTCTTCGGCTGATCGGCTTCTATCAAAAACAGATCAGCCCGCATACGGTTTCATCGTGCCGGTATGTTCCCACTTGCTCAGAATATACGCGAGTAGCTGTTGAGCGCTATGGCGCTGCGCGCGGAGGGTGGATGGGAATAAAAAGGATATTGCGCTGTAATCCCCTCTTCAAAGGGGGATATGACCCCGTACCGGAACTGCCGGACGGTGTAATAAGGAGGGACTGAATCAGGTGGGAGCGATTACTAACGCGCTTCGGTCAGTGCTTGACTGGATCTATACCATTTTAGGTAACTACGGGTGGTCCATCGTTGTCTTCACTGTGCTTATCAAGGTCGTCTTAATGCCGCTGGACATAAAAAACCGCCAGGGCATGCGCAGGATGGCCCAGATACAACCCGAGCTGAACAAGCTGCAAAAGAAATACGCCAACGACAAGCAAAAACTGCAGCAAAAGCAGCAGGAACTGATGCGCAAGGAGCGCTACAACCCGATGTCCGGCTGTCTGCCGATGCTGGTGCAGATGCCCATTCTATTCGCCATGTTTGGCGCGATGAGAGCCCTTGCCAACGAACAGATCGTTCACCAGGTGTTTTCTTTTCTTCAGGGGCAGGTGCCGGAATATGAAGGTTGGCTGTGGGTCAAAAACATCTGGATGGCGGATTCTTTGTTTGCTCCCATTACGCCCAATCTCAACTCTATCCGCATGATTCCTCTGGATGTGTGGCAAAAGGTACAGCAGACGCTGACCACCGATCAGGTCCAGGTGATTGTCCGGCATATCGCAAACGCTGTTCCGGAGTTTACGCCCGAAGTCTTCAGTTTTGTCAACAATGATGCCCTTCAGGCCCTGCTGCCCAATATCAGCGCGGCATTGGAGCAGATGCCAGAGTATATCGAACAGATCAGACCGCTTCCCGGGTGGGGTAATCTGAACTTTTTTCTGTTCAACGTGACTGTATTCCTGAATTATAACGGTTACCTGATCCTGCCGGTACTGTCCGGCCTGTCTCAGATATTGATGACCAAGCTGACGCCCGGCGCGTCGGGCGCGGCCCCCATCCCCACCGGCGATCAGCAGGGCGCCGGCGCTCAGCAGGGCGCAGGCATGGGCAATTTCATGAAATACTTTTTCCCGCTTTTCTCCGTCTACATTACGCTGACATCCAACGCGGGCTTTGCGCTGTACTGGGTGGTCAGTAACTTGATAGCGACTTTGATGAGCTACCTGATCGCTAAGCATTTTGATCGCGTGGACAAGCGGGCGACCGAAGCTAAAGGAGCGATAGCAGCAAAATGAATGCGTATGAGTCAACCGGAAAAACTGTTGAAGAAGCAATCTCCGAAGGCCTGAATAAGCTGGGGCTGTCCATTGGAGAGGTGCAAGTCGATATTTTGGAGGAGGGTTCCAAAGGCCTGTTTGGCTTGTTTGGCAGCAAGCTGGCCCGCGTGAAGCTGACTGTAAAAGAAGAGGAGAGAAGCGAAACTGTTTTTGCCGATTCTCTCAGCAGCTATGACGCAGAGCGACGTGCCCCTAAAAAGTCGGAGAAGTCCGCCGGAGCCGGCAAAGCGCCACAGGCAGCCAAGGCTGAGCGCGCGCCAAAGCAAGAAAGACCCGAGCGAGCTCCCAAGGCTAAAGCAGACAATGCCCCTAAAGCGCCCAGGCAAGCGCGCGCGCCGAAGGCAGAGCGTGCCGAAAAGCCCGCCCGCGCGCCCAGACCTCAGGCACCCTCCGAGCCTGCGACCCCCGCCGTTCAGCATGCCCCCGATACGGATGAAGGCAGGGTACAAGGTTTCCTGCAGGAATTGACCCGCCTGATGGGGCTCGAAATCAGCGTGCATGTGCATACGGATGAAGAAGGCAATATCCGTGTCAGCATGCAGGGCGATCCCTTGGGTATATTGATCGGCCGCCGGGGCGAGACCCTGGACGCATTGCAGTACTTGACCAGCCTTTATCTGAACCGGGGCAGGCAGGACTATACGCGGGTGACCCTGGACAGCGAAGGCTACCGCGCCAAGAGGGAGGATGCCTTGGTCCGGCTGGCCAACCGAATGGCCAACCGTGCGCAGCGCACAGGCCGTAAAGTCAGCCTGGAACCCATGAACCCTTATGAGCGGCGGATCCTTCACAGCGCGCTCCAGGGCCATGAAGGTGTATCCACGCACTCCGAAGGCGAGGAACCCAACCGCCACGTGGTCATTACAGTCAGCCGCGGGAAAAAGGCCGCGCAGGATGAGGAAGGCCGGGAAGAGTAAGACACTGTTGTGGTTTGCATGTTGAGGTACAATACATAGGTAACAAGGGGGGATAGAAAAACAGAGAGACTTTGGTAGAATCAATCTGCAATAAAAACACTGCCAAAGGAGACTCTCTGCATGAAGGATTCTAAACGTGACGCGCACTGGCGTCAAGGAATGTTACTCTTTTGTCTGAACCACGGGCTGACTGAAACCTCCCTTCGGTATCGCCTGAGCAGAAAAAGCATCTGTAAGTGGCGCAACAGATGGGATGGAAGCTGGCAAAGCCTTATGGATCAAAGCCGCAGGCCGCACAACAGTCCCAGGAGACAAAGCAGAAGTGAGGAAAAACTGGTCAAGCGGTATGGGAAGCAGTACCGGGATGACTTACTTCTTGGCTTCCAGAAAGCAAAAGCCCATGGATACACCCGAAGTTACGGATGCTTCAAGCGTACGGTACGGAGGTTGTTGGGGAAGCCCGCCCGGAAGAAGCAGAAGCCAAGAAAACCCAAGCCATATCAACGCGCGGACTATCCCGGTCAGAAGGTGCAGCTGGATGTGAAGTATGTGCCTGCCTATTGCATAGCGGGCAGCGGCAAGTATTACCAGTTTACAGCAAAGGACGAGTGCAGCCGCTGGACCTTTCGGGAGATGTACGACGAGCATAGCACATACAGCGCGGCAGACTTTTTGCATAAGCTGGTGAAACGCTCTCCCTTCCCGATTCGCGCCATCCAGACAGATAACGGCACAGAGTTTACCAACGCGCTGCTGGTAACAAAGTCAAAGCACAAGACAATGTTTGAAAGCGCGTTGATGGAGATGGGGATTGCCTACCATCGGATACGAATCGCGACACCCCGCCACAACGGCAAGGTTGAACGCCAACACCGGACCGACGAGCTCAGGTTCTACCGGCAGATGCGGATGTACAGCCTGGAAGACGGAAGGAGGCAGTTAGGGAAGTATCAGTCGCTGTCCAACGGCTATATAATGACCTGTTTGGGGATGAAGTCACCGAATGAAGTTCTGGACAGGTACCTTGGAGTTATGTGATCAAGGCTCAATGGCAAACCATTGAGCGGCAGAAGGATGATACCGATTGGCCAGTGTCTAGGTCAGGTAGCATTTGACCGATAAATCTCCACCTTCCCCTAGACACTGATAAGCTCTGATCTCTGTACCCAATGTGTTACCTATGTTTGACACTCCTACAAGAGTAAGACACTGTTGTGGTTTGCAGCCATTGACAGGAGCCCGGCAGACCGATATAATATTGCGCGTTGACGAATGGGGGCAATGATTGTGAAGCTTGACATTACAGATGCTTTGCGTCGCCCCGGGGAAAGAATTCCTTTTACCCATGAGGCACGCATTGAACCTCAGACTATTATGGGGGACTACGTCACATTTGACACTGTCCGGATGGAGGGCAGCTTCAGCCTGATCGATGGCAAGCTGCACCTGAAGGGCAAGCTGGCGACCGTAGCGCATGGCAGCTGTGCCAATTGCCTGGAAGCCGCCGATTATCCGGTGAGACTCCGTTTTCATGAGATCTTTTTCCGCAAAGGCGAGACGGATGAACATGAGGAGGATGAGCCGGATCAGACAGATCGCCTCGCCTATGACGGCCCGCAGCTTGCGGTCGATCAACTG
>CAZVUU010000015.1:0-32667 GCA_964630465.1 uncultured Christensenella sp. | reverse complement strand
TCAGGTGGAAAAGCTCTACCTGGCCCGGGTAAACGGCAGGCTGACACAAAGCGCTGTCCGGCGCTTTGAAGAAGGAATTGAGCTGTGCGATTTTCACGCCCTTCCCGCCAGGCTCAATATCCTTCAATCGGATGAGGAGAACAGCCTGGCCGAGGTGACCGTCTGTGAAGGCAAGTTTCATCAGGTGAGGCGGATGTTCCTTGCCTGCGGGCACGAGGTGCGGACTTTGAAGCGTTTGCGTTTCGGCTCTTTGAACCTGGATGAGGCCCTTGCCCCCGGCGAGTATCGGGAGCTGAACGACAATGAATGGCAGCAGCTATTGGAGGCCGCAGGATATGGGAACTGACACCCAGCAGTATTTTGCCGACGATCCGCAAAGCATAAGCAAAGAGCATCAGATTTCTTTGACCTGGAGGGATCACGCCTTCACCTTTATCACGGATAGCGGTGTCTTTTCCAAGAACGGGCTGGATATGGGGACTTCTGTTCTGCTAAGCGCATTGCCCGAGAACTTTGCCGGCCGCTTTCTGGACCTTGGCTGCGGCTGGGGGCCGGTCGGCATACTGGCCGGCGCCGGATGGCCTGAGGCAGTCATCACCATGGCAGATGTCAATCCCCGCGCGCTGGCGCTGGCAAAGCGCAACGCAAGAGCAAACGGCGTTCATGCGGAAACAGTTTTAAGCAATGGCTTTGAGCATCTGGACGACTCCTTTGATCTGATCGCACTCAACCCGCCCATCCGCGCCGGGAAGGAAACGGTATATCGCCTGTTCCGGGAATCGGCAAAGCGTTTGACACAGGAGGGCATGCTCTGCATCGTCATTCGCAAACAGCAGGGCGCCCCCAGCGCGCAAAAGTATCTGTCCACATTATTCTCATCTGTTCAGACTGTCGCCCGAAAAGGCGGCTACCGGGTATTTCAATGTGAAGGGAGCCTTCCCCATGCAGTTTGATTCCGCATTCTTTGATGCCGCGCCGGATCGTTCCGGCACTTATTCCGTCAAATGGAGTCCGGATCTGTGTCCTGCCGGACACATCCCGCTGTGGGTGGCGGATATGGATTTTCACTGCGCGCCCGCGATCACAGAAGCATTGACCAAGCGTGCGCAGCATCCCAGCTATGGCTATACCTACATTGCTGATGAAGACAAGCAGGCTTTCTGCGGATGGTGGCAGCGCAGGCACGGCGTCAGCGTAAAGCCTGACGAGATGGGCTTGCTGCCCAGCGTTGTCTCCGGCCTGCGAGTATGCGTGGACGAGTTTTCAGCGCCGGGCAGCGGCGTCATCATTCAGCCGCCGGTCTACGGGCCTTTCTTCTCCTCCATTGAAGATGCCGGGCGCAAAGCCATGCAGGCACCGCTGCTTTATGACGAAGACAACCATTACAGAATGGATCTGGAGGCAGTGGAAGCTTGCCTGAAGCAGGGTGCCCGCCTGATGATCCTGTGTAACCCGCACAACCCCGTCGGCCGTGCCTGGACAGAGGAAGAGCTTATTCATTTGACCCGGCTGCTCGACCGCTATGAGTGCATGCTGGTCTCCGATGAGATACACGCGGACTTCGTCTACGCGCCTTCAACGTTTACTTCCCTTCTCAGCCTGGATTATCAGCGGCTGGTCGTATTGACAGCGGCGTCAAAGACCTTTAATCTGGCGGGGCTGCAGCAGGCAAACATTGTCTGCCGCGATGCTGGCCGGCTTAAGGCCCTGAGCGGGCGTCTTCAGCGCGCTGGGGTGGAGGCCGGCAATCTTTTCGCCTTGACCGCCACGCGCGCAGCCTATGAGCATGGTGCCGAGTGGCTTGACGGCCTGATGGCCTACCTCTCAGAGAACAGAAGATTGCTGACAGATATGCTGAACAAACTGCTGCCCGAGGCAAGAGTGGCGCCCATTGAGGCCACCTATCTCGCCTGGGTTGACATCAGCGCCTTTGGTTTTAGCAACGAAGAGGTCAAGCGCCGCTGCGATCGGGCCGGTGTTGTGCTGACAGATGGCGCTTTCTTTGGGAAAACAGCCGGGGAAGGCTTTATGCGTCTCAACTTCGGCTGCCCCCGCAAGCAATTGATACAAGGGCTTGAGCGCTTTGCCAAAGCCCTGAAAGAATAGATTCATAAGAAAGGATACAGACCTATGAAAGAGCTTGATGCGATTCTTGATTCCCTGAAAGATGAGATGGTCGCCACCGTCCAGGACTGGGTGCGCGTACCCAGCGTAGCGGATGATAATGTACAGCCCGGTGCTCCCTTTGGTCCGGATGTACGCCGGATGCTTGATAAGGCCATGGCTGACGCAGATCAGCTGGGCTTTAAGACTGAGATCTTTGACGGATATATCGGCCACGCCGATCTGGGCGAAGGAGAGGATGAGGAGGCGCTGGCGATCCTGGCTCATCTGGATGTGGTGCCGGTCGGGGATGGCTGGACTTTCGAGCCTTTCGGCGCGCAGATCAAGGACGGCCGCATTTATGGCCGCGGCAGCAGCGACGACAAAGGACCAGCCGTTGCCGCCATGTATGCCATGCGGGCCGTTCAGCAGTCGGGCATTCCGCTCAAACGCAAAGTCCGCTTGATCCTCGGCTGTGACGAAGAAAGCAGCTGGACGGATATTGAGCATTATAAAAAGGTTGCGCACATGCCCCGCATGGGCTTCAGCCCCGACGCCAGCTACCCGGTCATCAACATTGAAAAAGGTATGTGCGGCCTTGGCCTGACGGCTGAAGCTGCCAAAGAAGGCCTTGAGATCGTTTCTTTTAACGTAGGCGAGCGCCCCAACGTGGTGCCGGGTCAAGCCGTGGCGACCATTAAGGGCGGCATCGAGCTGGCCGAAAAAGCCGGCCATATCTCCCGCAAGTACGGCTGGCCGGTAGAAGCCGAAGCCAAGGACGGGACTGTTACCCTGACAGCCACGGGCATCAACGGCCACGCCGCGATGCCCGAATCCGCCCGCAACGCCATCGGCCAGATGCTGATCACCCTGCGGGATCTGGGCGCCGAGGGCGCCATCAAAACCCTGGCTGACGCGGTAGGCACCGAGTATGACGGCGAAAGCCTGGGCATCAAGGTAGCGGATAAGATATCCGGTCCTTTGACCTGCAACATGGGTATTATCCGCGCAGACGCCGAGCGCGTGTACGCCCGGCTGGACATCCGCTTTCCGCTGCTGGTGAACCCCGATATGCTGACCCACGTGATCCGTCAGCATCTCCCCGGATTCACCGTGGAAGACGCCCGCGCGAAGACGCCTCATTATGTCCCTGAGAACAGCGAGCTGGTACAGGAGCTGCTGAACGCCTACCACGAGGTCAGCGGCCTTGAAAAGAAAGCGATCGCCATCGGCGGCGGCACCTATGCCCGATCACTGCGCGAAGGCGTTGCCTTCGGCGCGTCCTTCCCCGGTGAGGAGGATGTCGCTCACCAGGCGGATGAATATGTCAGCATCGAAAGCCTGACAAAAAGCATGAAAATCATCGCCTATGCCATCGTCAAGCTGGCGGGCGCCCAAGAATAAGGAGGGTATATACCATGTCAGAAATCAGAGAACAGCTTATCACCTGCATCAATTGCCCCGTCGGCTGCCGGATGACGGTTAAAGTGCAGGACGGTCAGGTCATTTCCGTCGAGGATAATCAATGCAAGCGCGGCGATGTCTATGCCCGCCAGGAATCAGTTTTGCCGCTGCGCATGGTCACCGCGGTCGCCCTGGTTGAGGACTGCGAGACCCCTGTCAGCCTTAAAACAGCCTCCCCCATTCCCAAGGACAAGATCGGGGATGTCATGGATGCCATCAACTCTCTCAAGCTCCATCTGCCCATCGGTATCGGCGATGTGTTGCTTTCAAACGCAGCGGATACGGGCGTTGACCTGGTAGCCACCCGCATCCTGCCCTGAGAAAGCGAGGCTGACATGCCCCTTCCCCCTATTTTGATGTATCCCGGTTTTCGTCACGGCAAAGCCACTCCCTGGGGCGGCGCGCGCTTACGGGAACTGTATCATAAAGAGACCCCCGATGCCCGAACAGGCGAAAGCATGGAAGTCAGCGTGATTCCCGGCTTCAACAGCATGGACTCTGAAGGCACGCAGCTCAGCCGCCTGATCGAACGCTACGGCAAGGCCCTGACCGGCACGGATATCAAGGGTGACTTTCCCTTGCTGCTGAAGCTGATCGACGCGCGGGAGGCCCTCAGCGTTCAGGTCCACCCGGGGGACGCCTACGCGCTGAAAAATGAAAACAAGCTGGGCAAATCAGAAGCCTGGGTGATCCTCGACGCCAAGCCCGGCGCTCAGCTGATTTATGGCATCAAGGATGGTGTGGATGCTTCCGTTCTGGCTGAGGCTGCTGACAAGGGCCGCGCGCTGGAAGATCTGCTGCGCTACGTTGACGTGCAAAAGGGCGATGTGCTGTATATCCCCGCGGGCACTGTTCACGCCATCGGCGAAGGCATTTTACTATACGAAATTCAGCAGTCAAGCGACGTCACCTATCGCTTTTATGATTGGGAACGCCGCGACGAGCATGGCAACAAGCGTACCCTGCACACGAAGCAGGCGCTGGATGTGACCACGCTGGGCACGCCGCCTGAAAAAGCGGTGCCTGTTCCCCTCCCGATGGAGGGCACAGGCAAGCTCGAACAGCTGCTGGCCACCCCCTATTTCATCACATTGCGATACTCAAGCTGCGAAAACGCGCTGCTTCCTGCCGACCGAAGGCGTTTTGGCATGCTCACCGCCCTGTCGCCCGCACGGCTATACTATGCCGATCGCAGCATGCAGCTGGCACCGGGCCAGACCGTGCTGCTGCCCGCCAACGGCGAGGATCTGCGGCTGTGGGGTGATGAGTTCCTGTACAGCGCGCCGACAGTCATATAAGCCTGAACATGCCAATAAAAAAGAGCCTTCCGGCTCTTTTTTATTGAAACGATCGCGCTTTATTCGGCGACTTCGAAGGTTGGGATCACGCCGCCGGAAAAATCTTCATAGTTCAGAATGAAATCCTTGATTTTCTGCGTATACAGCGCCTGACGCAGAGCCTGTACGAAGTCGGCATCCGCATCCGCGGTGCGCACCACGACATAGTTGGTGTAGATTACGCCCACTTCGCCTTCCGCGGGTTCCAGGAACAAGGCGTCTTTGGCGGGGCTGAGGCCCGCGCCGATGGCAAAGTTGCCGTTGATGACCGCAAAGGCCACATCACCCAGCGCGGAGGGAATCAGCTCGGCGTTCAGCTCCACGATATTCAGATTCTTCGGGTTTTCCACGATGTCAAGCACATTCAGCGTGCTGTCGGCGTTGGCATCCTCGGGCAGCTTGATCAGGCCGGCATCCTGCAGCAGCAGAAGAGCGCGGGTCTCATTGGAGGGGTCATTGGTGACGGCGATGCTGTCGCCGTCGGCAATGTCATCCAGGCTGGCCTTGGTGCCGGCGTAGAGGCCGTAGGGCTCATAGTGCACGGGAATGACGGCGACCAGCTGTTCCGCTTCCGGTACGTTGGCATTGTAGGCATTCAGATAGGGCAGATGCTGGAAGTAGTTGGCATCCAGTTCACCCGCTGCCGTCGCGGGGTTGGGGATGGGGTATTCGGTAAAGGTCTGAATCTCAAGGTCATAACCCAGGCCTTTTAGTTCGTCCACGATTTGTTCCAGGATAATGACATGGGGGCTGGGCGTCGCGCCGATGACGATCTTCTTGTTGTCAGCCAGTGCGGAGAGGGCCGACAGGGACAGAACCAGTACGAGAGCCAGTGCGATTAACTTTTTCATGGGGTACTCCTTTCAAATAACGCTTTCAGCGTTTGCGGTGATCGATTTTCCGGGTGGCTTTGTTGCCTGTGATGGTAATGATCTGTACCAGGGCGACCAATGTAATGGAGGCCGCGTACATGATATCCATTTTACGGACATTGAGACCTTTGGTGATGGCGATGGAGCCCAGCCCCCCGCCGCCTGCCGCCGAAGCCATGGCCGTATAGCCCAGGATGGTAACGGTGACGATGGCGGCTCCGTTGAGCAGGGAAGGCAGGGCCTCCGGCAGCAAGACCTTGAAGATCAGCTGGCCGGTGGTCGAACCCATGGACTGCGCCGCCTCGATGACACCGCGGTCCACTTCGTTGAGGCTGCCCTCCACCATGCGGGCTACGAAGGGAAAGGCGCTGATCACCAGCGGGAAGATCAGACTTCTTGTGCCGATGCCCGTGCCCATGACGATGCGGGTGATCGGGATCAGCATGGCCAGCAGAATGATGAAGGGGATGGACCTCAGGAAGTTGATGACTACACCCAGCCCTGCGTTCAGCCGGGGCCGGGGCATAATGTGCTCTTTGCCTGTGATTATAAAGAGGATGCCCAGCGGCATACCAACGAGATAGGCCAATAAGGTAGAGGGGATGGTCATATAGAGGGTATCCCACAGACCGCCCAGCAGTAAATCCGCCCATTGCGCCTGACTCATTTGATATTCACCTCCTTAAACGCGATGTACTCTTGCCTGAGAAATTCGGAGAGCTTTTGCCTTGTCTCCTCGTCCTCGGGCATTCTGATCAGCATCTGGCCATAGGTCTTTCCACCGATCTGCTTCATATCCGCGGAGAGGATGTTGATCATGATGCCCAGCTCCTTCACCGCGGTGGCGATGATCGGTCTGTCTACGGAGGAGCCGTCAAACACCAGGCGGATCGCCGGCCCCTGAGGCTCTTCCTCCGGTATCTGGGGCGCGTTGCCGAACAGCCTGCGCCCGGCTTCAGACTTGGTGTGCATGAACACCTCATCCACCGTGCCTTCTTCGGCGATCCGGCCTCCATCCAGGATGGTGACCCGGTCGCAGATCTGTCGGATCACGGCCATCTCATGGGTGATGAGGATGATGGTGATGCCAAGCCGCCGGTTGATGTCCTTGAGGAGGCTCAGGATGGCCTGCGTGGTCATGGGGTCCAGCGCGCTGGTGGCCTCATCGCTCAGCAGCACCTCGGGCTCGCTGGCCAGAGCCCTTGCGATCGCCACCCTCTGGCGCTGGCCGCCGGACAGCTGCGCCGGGTAGGCCTTCGACCTGTCCTGCAGGCCGACGATTTCAAGCAGTTCCATCACCCGTTTATCCGCGGCCTTTCTCGGCACGCCCGCGATCTCCAATGGGTAGCGGACATTCTCGCCGACCGTCCGCTGCATCAGCAGGTTGAACTGCTGAAAAATCATGCTGACCTTGCGGCGAAGCTTGAGAAGATCCTGCTTGCTCATGCTGAGAACATCCTGTTCCCGGTAGAATATCCGGCCTTCCGTCGGGGCATCCAGGCGGTTGATGCAGCGGATCAGGGTAGATTTTCCCGCGCCGCTCATGCCGATGACGCCGTAGATTTCGCCCTTGCGCACATCCAGGCTGACCCGGTCAAGTGCTGTGACCTCCCCTTCCGGTGTGCTGTATATCTTGGATAAATCTCTGATCCGGATCAACGGCTGCTCTGTCAACTTATTCCCTCACATCTCTACATAAAAAGAGCCCGCTTCGCACTTAAGGGAAGCGGGCTTGCTGTCAAATGCCAATGATCAAGCGGCGCAACGCAATAAGCGCGGTGTAAGGCAACGCATCATCATCGACATACCCATGGCCGTCTTTAACATGATGGCAAGCCTCCTTCCCCGCACTTTCGCTTGATGTGGGTATTGTAGTATGCAAATATCACTCTGTCAAGCCCTCCCGGGCAATAATTTATGCATGTTTCGATTAAAATACAATCAAATACAAAACGGGTGTGCCCGCACCTACTCTTCGCTCTGCGCCTCAAACTCCGCCAATGCCGTCTCAGCGGTCTCCCAGGCGGCATAACACTTTTCCGCCTGAAGGCTGGCCTCTCTGATGGCCCGCGCGTTCTCCCGCGCTGCGTCGGGGTCTGCATATACTTCGGGCAGAGCCGACTTTTCCTCCAGCTTATGCAAGTCTTCTTCGGCCTGCGCAACACTTTCCTCAGCCCGTGTGACAGCCAGGCGCAGGGCATCATACTGTTCCTGCTCCTGCCTTGCACGCTTTCGCTGCTTGATTAGTTCCGTCCTGGTCTGCCCTTCCTCGGCTGAAGAGAGGTCTCCTGTCATCCTGTCAAGCTCTCTTAAGTAGGCATCATAGTTGCCATCATAGCTTGTTATGCCGTCCTCAGTCAGCACCAGCACGCGGGTAGCAAAGCGGTTGATGAAGTAGCGGTCATGCGAAACAGCCAGAATGGTGCCTTCAAAGCCCTCCAACGCGCCCTCCAGCGCCTCCCGGGAGTCACTGTCCAGGTGGTTAGTCGGCTCATCCAGTATTAGAAAGTTTTTACGGCGCAGCATCAGCTTGGTTAGCGCGACGCGCGCCTTCTCACCGCCGGAAAGAGCGCTGACAGGCTTGAACACATCATCCCCGGAAAACAGGAACAGGCCGAGCACTCCCCGTACCTCGTGCTGAAGGAGCCTGGGGAAGTCGTCCCATACTTCCCGCAAGACCGTCTTTTCCTGATGCAGCGACTGCTGCTTCTGGTCATAGTAGCCGATGTCGGCGTTGGCGCCGAAGCGGTAGCTGCCGGTATCAGGGCTCAGGTGTCCCATCAGAATCTCAAGCAAAGTGGATTTTCCCACGCCGTTGGGGCCAATCATGGCAACGCGTTCAGTGGAACGTATCAAACCGCTGACCCCGCGAAACAGACATCGATTTCCAAAGGACTTGGAGAGGTCTTCCAGCTTTAAAGCCTCATCCCCTATTCGGACCCCCGCGGTAAAGCTGAAACGCACCTGCCTCTCTTCCATCGGCTTATCCAGTATCTCCATGCGCTCCAGTGCTTTTTCACGGCTCTCCGCCGCGCGGATGGATTTCTCCCGGTTGAAGCTGCGGTAGCGGGCAATAATGGCCTTCTGGCGTTCGATCTCCTTTTGCTGCTGATCATAGGCCCGTATACGGGTCAAAAAACGCTCCTCGCGCTGCTCGATATAGCGGGTATAGTTGCCTTTGTACTGCTCGGATACGCCGAAGAGTATCTCTGTTATCGCGGTACACACGCTGTCTAAAAAATAGCGGTCGTGCGACACGACAATCACAGCCCCGCTGTATTCCTTCAGGTAGGCTTCCAGCCACTGCAGAGCCTCCAGGTCCAGATGGTTGGTCGGTTCATCCAGCAGCAGCAGGTCGGGCTTTTGAAGCAACAGGCGGCCCAGGGTCAGCCGGGTCAGTTCGCCGCCCGATAGCAGCCGGGCCTCCTGTGCCTGCTGTTCTTTGTTGAAACCCAGCCCCTGCAAAACGCCCTGCACACGGGATCGGATGGCATAGCCCTCCTCTCGCTCAAAGCGCTCCTGGAGTTTGGCGTATTCATCCCCCAAAGAAATCAGCTTTTCTTCATCTGCGCCCGCCATGGCATGCTCAATCTCACGCAGCCTGCCCTCGACCTTTAGCAGCGGGGCATATACCTCCATCATCTCATCCAGCACGGTGCTTGCGGCAGGCGGCTCATAGCGCTGTTCAAGGTAGCCCGTTCTCATCCCCCTTTGCATGGCAACTGTCCCCTCATCGGGTGCCAGCTGTCCGCTTAAAATACGCAGCAGAGTCGTTTTTCCGCTTCCGTTCACACCAACCAAACCCATCCGCTCGCCCTCGGCAAGCGACAGGTTCACATCCTCCAGCACTTTTTCAAGGCCGAAAGATTTACTTAGATTGGTGACAGTCAATACGATCAAGATAACTCCCTAAAAAAAGGCTGACGCAACGCGCCAGCCTTTTCGTTGAACCATGATGATCAATTCAGGAAGATCATCACTAAGGCCAGCAGCACAAACGCGCCTGCGGATACCTTGGTGATCATGGCCAAGCGCCCCTGCATGGTCTTGGATTTATTGCGGCCGAGGAAGCTCTCCGCTCCGCTGCCGCCCATGATGGCCCCCATGCCGCCTTCATCGCCTTTTTGCATCAGCACGGAGACGATCAATACGATGGACGCCAGCACCATCAGGATGTTAAAAATCAGTTGAACAGTGGACATGAAAAAACCCCCTCGTTAAAATCAGCAATTTGTACTATACCATGGCGAAGGCGCAGATTCAAGCTTTTTGAAAGCATATTGCAGATTATGCGCGAGTTGTTTACAGCATAATACCTTGTATGTCCTATATTGTATTTTTATAGTTTCTGTACACTCTGTACAGCTTTCCGCCGGCAATCAGGCTGTTATTGATCGAAGCCGTATGGGTTTCATCGACGGTCGATCCCTCAATCCGCCGAATACGCAGACGTTTGGCGCCCTGCCAGGCCTGATAAAGCATGGCGGCGTTGACTGCCTTGTTCTGAAAATCGGGCACCACATACTGCATCGGGCAGCGGGCCGTATCGATCCGGCCGCGCTCAAACTCGCCGATCAGCCTACTGATCGGGTCTGTTCTGCCCCGCCGCGCCTTCAGCACGCGGTTATAGTCGGGGATGCCGATCATGACACCGATGGGGCGGGCGCCGGCATAGGCCATCACGGCAAGTTCCGGGCGGAAGACGCGCTTGATCCGCTTGAGCAGCGTCAGCATATCATCACCCGTCGGCAGGTATTGTCCCGGCTCTTCCGGTGAAGCCTCGGCAATGACGGCGGCAATGTCCTGCGCAAGATGCGGCATGCTCTGCTTGTTCAAATCAACATTTCGCACCCGAAAGCCAAAGCGTTTCTGTACACGCTCATACAAAGGGGCAAACCGCTCCGCTGATCGCATGTCCTCATGCTCCATTAAATAGGCCAGGTAATCCCTTTCCTTTTTGAAGCCATATTCCTCCAGCAGATCCGCATAGTAGGGAGGGTTATAGGGGTTGAACAGCACCGGCGGTCCATCAAAACCTTCCACCAGTAAGCCACGCGTGAGATCCGTATAATAGGGAGCGACCGGTCCGTAAATTGCCGTGACGCCGTGCTCGCGCAGGAAGGCGGTCGCGGCATCCAGCACGGCGCGCGCGTAATCAATATTATGATAGCTCTCAAACAGACCAAAGTACCCTTCGCTCATCCCTGTTTGCGCGTTGCGGCGCAAGTCGATCCCCGCCAGGACACGGGCGACAGGTTTGTCGTCATCATAGGCTAAAAAGAAGCGCTGGATCCCCTGGGCGAACAGCTCGTTTTCCTTGCCTGTCAGCGCGCGGATCAGCTCTTTGCGCGGCGGTGCCACGTAGTTGGGATCTCCATGATAAATGGCATCCGGCAAACGTATAAACGGCCCGATAGTACCCGGAGCAGGCTTCACTATTTCGACATGTATCATCTGCGAGCCTCCCTTATCTGATCTTGTGTAAAACCATTATAGCATAAGCAACTTCCAACTCACAAGAAGAAAAAGCCGCTCCGAGAAACGTCCTCATGCATCAAAAGACATGCAGAAAATTGTTGACCGAAGCATTTTTATTGACAGCCGCATAATCTCCTTAAAAATCAGTAAAAAAGAAGAACGGCCGTCGCAGTTCTTCTGAAAATGATTCGCGCAAAGGCTATACGCCTCTGTCTTCTATGTTGCTGCTATCTGAGCACTTCCTACAGGTAGCTCTCGATCGCTGTCATCAGAGCGTCCCTTCCCTCCCCCGTCTGAGACGACCAGGGGATGATATCAAAGGGCTGCACTTGCAGGGCCATCGCGATGGGAAGGATGTGACGCTGTCTGGCGGCTCTTGAGATCTTATCCGCCTTGGTGGCCACTATTATGAAGGGAATATCCGAGCGGCGCAGAAACTCAACCATCCGCACATCATCCCCCGTGGGTTCATGGCGAATATCCACCAGCTGGATCACCACGCGCAGCAGATCGTTCCCCGCAAAATAGCCCCCCATGCGTTCTCCCCATTTTTCTTTCTCATGTTTGGCTACCTTTGCGTAGCCATAGCCGGGCAGGTCGATCAGATGCAGAGATTCATTCAGCAGGAATACATTGATCAGCCTGGTCTTGCCGGGCGTCGAGGAGGTTTTGGCCAGCTTGCTGCGCCGGCTCAAGCTATTGATTAAGGTCGACTTGCCGACATTGCTGCGCCCGGCCATGGCAATCTGCGGCAGCCCTTTGCCGGGAAAGCCGGCATAGTCCGCCATGCTGGTGATAAAACTAGCTGATCTGATATCCATTATTCCTCCAATAGGGCAAGGGACGCCGTCTGGGCGATGGTGCCCACATAATTGATGGTAAAGTAATCTCTGATATAGGCCGGCAGCTCGTCAACATCCTTGCCGTTCTCACGTGGCAGTACCAGCTGCCTGATGCCCGCGCGATAGGCGGCCAGAGCCTTTTCTTTTACGCCGCCGATGGGCAGCACACGCCCGCCCAGCGTGATCTCGCCCGTCATGGCGATATCGGCGCGTACCTTTCGCCCTGTTACCGCGCTCAAAAGAGCGGTCGCCATGGTCACGCCGGCGGAGGGGCCGTCCTTTGGCACCGCTCCCTCCGGAACATGGATGTGAATGTCGATCTTCGTGTGGAAATCATCGGCCAGGCCATATTCCTTGCAGTGGGCGCGTACCCAGGAAAGCGCGGCCTGTGCCGATTCTTTCATCACATCCCCCAGGCTGCCTGTCAGCGTCAGCTTGCCGGTGCCGGGCATGGTCATGCACTCCACCTGAAGCATCTCGCCGCCAACTGCCGTATAAGCCAGGCCGTTGACGATCCCCACCAGAGGATCGGGCTGGGGCTGATCGCGCAGGTAGCGCTCAGCGCCAAGGTATTCGCGGGCGGTTTTCCTGTTGATCCTCAGGGAGTCGGCATCCTGATCCAAAAGATATACCGCCGCTTTGCGCGCTAAAGTCGCAAGTACCCTTGACAGCGTACGCACACCGGCCTCCCGGGTATAGCCTTCGATCACAAAGCGCAATGCATCCAAGGACACCTTGACCTTCCTGGGATCAAGTCCGTTTTCAACCAGCTGTTTTTTCATCAGATGGCGCCTGGCGATCTGCAGCTTCTCCTCTTCCGTGTAGCTGGGTACCTCGATGATCTCCATGCGGTCAAGCAGGGGCGCCGGGATGGATTCCCGTGTGTTGGCGGTGGTCACAAACATCACGCGGGAGAGGTCCATGGGCACATCCAGGTAATGGTCGCGAAAATGCATATTCTGCTCAGAATCCAGTACTTCCAGCATCGCGCTGGCAGGGTCCCCCCGGTAATCATTGCCCATCTTGTCGATTTCGTCAAATAAAAACACCGGATTCATGCTGCCTGCGCGCTTAAGCCCGTTGATCACGTGCCCCGGCATCGCGCCGATATAGGTGCGCCTGTGGCCGAATATTTCCGACTCATCGCGCACACCGCCTAAAGACATCTGAACAAACTTCCGCCCCATCGCTTTGGCGACCGCCTTGACGATGGAGGTCTTTCCAACGCCGGGCGGGCCCACAAAGCACAGCACCGGCCCGCGCATGGCGGCTTCCTTATCCGTCCGCTGGCGCAGCCCCAGCACGGCCAGATAGTCGATGATGCGTTCCTTGACCTTCTCCATGCCGTAATGATCCCGGTCAAGGACCCGGCGGGCACGGTCGAGCCTCAGGTTGTCCTTTGTATACTTGTCCCAGGGCAGGTCCAGCAGCCAGTCCAGGTAGTTTTCTGATACCGTGCTCTCGGGCGTACCCGCCTGCATGCGGCTGAGCCGGTCAATTTCTTTCCCGGCCTTTTCTTTGGCTTCAGCATTCATCGGCGTCTTTTCCAGGCGCTTTCGGTAAGTGTCGACATCCTCTTCCTCTTCTTCACCGAGCTCTTCCTGGAGGATGCGCATCTGCTCGCGCAGATAGTAATCTTTCTGGTTTTTATCCATTTGCATGCGGATGCGCATCTGCACCATCCGCTCGAGGCCGGCAAACCGGGCCTCCTTGAGCAGCGAAACAGACAGAGCTTCCAGCCTCTCAGCCGGATTCAGTATGTTCAGCAGCGCTTCCTTTTCCTCGCTGCGGCTGACTGCGTTGCCCGCAATCACATCCACCAGCTCATCGGGGTTGATGATCGAGCGTATGGTGCGCTGCGCCTCGGGCGACACGCGCTGGCTGGCTTCCGCAAATTCGCTGAAGTATTCCTGCGCGACGCGCACGGAAGCAGCAAGCTCGGGCGTGATCTCCGCTTCCGCCATGGGTGCGATGGGCTTTACCCAGGCTACCCAGGCTTCTTCCTCCACGGCTACCTTCTTCAGCTCCGCCCGCTGCTCCCCTTCCACCAGCACGCGCAGAATCGACCCTGTGATATGTAGCACCTGCTTGATGCGGCCGATGGTGCCTACAGGGTTCATGTCTTTTAGTTTGGGGTCATCGACATGCATGTTTTTCTGGGATACGACAAATATGCGCTGGTCGGAGGCCATTGCCTTTTCCACCGCTTTGACGCTCTGCTCGCGTCCCACATCCAGGTCCATGGTCGCATGAGGGAAGAGGATCATCCCCCGCAGCGGCATCAGCGGCAGGATCTCATATCCCTGCTCACTCTTGGTTGTTGCCATAGCTCCTCCTGTTTAAAAGGCCTCTTCCCGCCAGTATGGACGAGAAGAGGCACGTAAAATCTCGCTTAGTGTTCCTCCGCCGTTACGACGCGTCCGTCACAGGCTCGCCGGAGGCCGCAGGACGCTTCCTTGCCCGCACGGCCTCACGGATCAGCTCGGGTCTGGCGCCTTCCGTAATAACCTCGCGGTCAACATTGCAGATGCGCACATCGCTCTCGCCGGGTATTTCAAACATGGTATCAAGCAGCGCGCGTTCAATGATTGACCGCAGGCCGCGGGCGCCCGTTTTGCGGCTGATGGCCTCTTTTGCAATGGCCTCCAGCGCCTCATCCGTAAAGCGCAAATCAACACGGTCCAGCTCAAACAGTCGCTGATACTGTTTGACCAGGGCATTCTTCGGTTCGGTCAGAATGCGGATCATTGCCTCTTCATCCAGATCATCCAGCGTCAGCAGCACGGGCAGCCGGCCGACCAGCTCGGGAATCAGGCCAAACTTCACCAGATCCTCCGGCCTTACATTGGACAGCACACGCCCCAGACGCTTGTCTTCCCGCGTCCCAGGCTCGGCGCCGAAGCCCAGCGTTCTGTTGCCCATCCGGGAGGAAATGATGCTTTCCAGCCCGTCAAAGGCGCCGCCGACGATGAAAAGGATGTTGGTGGTATCAATGTGCAGCGACTCCGCCTGCGGGTGCTTTCTCCCGCCCTGCGGCGGCACATTGGCCACCGTGCCTTCGACGATCTTCAGCAGAGCCTGCTGAACACCTTCGCCCGACACATCCCGGGTGATGGATACGTTTTCGCTCTTGCGCGCGATCTTATCCACCTCATCGATATAGATGATGCCGCGCTCCGCCGCCTTGATGTCTCCGTCCGCGGCCTGGATCAGGCGCAGAAGTATGTTCTCAACATCTTCACCCACATAGCCCGCTTCGGTCAGCGAGGTGGCGTCCGCGATGGCAAAAGGTACCTGCAGTATGCGCGCCAGGGACTGGGCCAGATAGGTCTTTCCCGAACCCGTTGGGCCTACCAGCAGCACATTTGACTTTTGCAGCTCGACATCGTTTTTGTCGCCGCTGCTCCTGATGCGCTTGTAGTGATTGTAGACAGCCACGCACAAGGCGCGCTTGGCTTGTTCCTGGCCGATGACGTACTGGTCCAGCGTCGTCTTGATCTGGGCCGGCTTCAGCAGCTTTTCACCGCTCAGCCGCTTTTTCTTCTCGCGGGGCAAATCCTCCAGAATATCCGCGCACAGCGTCACGCATTCGTCACAGATATAGACACCCGGCCCTTCGATCAGGCGCTCCACCTGGTTTTGCGGCTTGCCGCAAAAGCTGCAGCTGTGCCGTTTTTGCAGTTCACCCGGCCCCTTAGGCATCCTTCACCTCGTCTGTTTTGCGCGGGTCATAGATCTGATCGACGATGCCGTAGCTCAGCGCTTCCTGCGCGGACATGAAATAATCACGCTCCGCGTCAGCCGCGACTTTTTCTACGCTTTGACCCGTCATATCGGCCATCATCTGGTTCATTTTCTTTTTCGTCCGCAGCAGCCACTCCGCGCGGATGCTTACATCCGTTGCCTGCCCGTGAGCTCCGCCTGAAGGCTGATGGATCATGACCTCTGCATTGGGCAGGGCCATGCGCTTGCCTTTTTCACCTGCCATAAGGAGAAATGCGCCCATGGAAGCCGCCATCCCCACGCAGACGGTGCGCACCGGAGCTTTGATATACTGCATGGTGTCATAAATCGCCATCCCTGCCGTCACGGAGCCGCCGGGGCTGTTGATATATAGGGAGATATCGGCCTCCGGGTTATCCATCTCAAGGAACAGCAATTGAGCAACGATGGCATTGGCCATATCGTCGTGCACCTCGCCCGAAAGAAAGACAATTCTGTCCTTCAAAAGCCTTGAATAAATATCATAGGACCTCTCACCGCTGCCGCTGCGTTCGATCACGTAAGGAATCATATAGTTGGAATTACTCATTCAATCAGTCTCCTGTCTGCCGAGTCCGGGTCAGCCCTGTTTGTCTGACTCTTCCTCAGCTTTCGCCGCCTTCTTGGCACGGGGCTTCGAGGCTTTCTTTTGCTTGGGCTCTTCACCCGCCTCGGCCTTCTCTTCATCCTCTGCGGCCTTATGCTCAGAGGTCTCTTCAACCGCTTCCTCGATCTTCTCCACGACCTCATCCATATCGATGGGCTCATGCTCATGCGCCGGGCCGTCGTGTATGGAAATCTCGGCGCTCTCTTTCAGCAGGTTGATCACCATACGGGAGGTTGCCAGCTCCTGATAGTAAGACAGCTGGCGTTCCGTCAGGCTCTCTTTGTATTTGCCAAGCTCGCGGTTCATCTGCCTGGCGTGCTCCTCGATCTCTTTGTCAACAGCCTCCTGATCGGCTTCAAAGCCCTCCGCCTTGGCGATGGCTTCCAGTACCAGCTGCGTCTTGACCTTGTTGGCGGCCTCAGGCTTCATCATCTCACGCACCTGCTCTTCGGTCTGGCCGGTATAGTTCATGAAGTCCTCGGCGCTGATGCCCTGGTAGGCCAGCTGCATACTCCAGTTGCGGTAGGTGCTGTCCAGCTCGTCTTCGATCATGGGCTCGGGGATATTGCAATCTGCCTGGTCGACCGCTTGCTGCACCAGGTCGTTTTCAAGCGAGACATCGGCATTGCGGTCGCGCTGTTCGGTGAGCTCCCTGACAATGTTGTCCTTATATTCGGCAAAGGTCGCATAAGGCGATACGTCTGCCGCGAACTCGTCATCCATCTCGGGCTTCACGCGCTCGGTGATGCTCAGAAGCTTGACATGAAACACAGCCTTCTGACCGGCCAGGTTTTCGGCGTGATATTCCTCGGGGAAGGTGACGCTCAGGTCCTTGTCCTCACCGACCTGCATACCGACCACCTGTTCCTCAAAGCCCGGGATAAAAGTATTGCTGCCCAGCTCCAGGCGCTGATTGTCTGCCTGACCGCCGTCAAAAGCGACATCATTCACTTTGCCCAGGTAGTCGATCATCACGATGTCGCCCTCTTTCGCCGCGCGGTCGGACACTTCCTGTTCCAGAGTGGCTTTGTCAACATCGTGGCTGATGCGGTGCTCGATCTGCTCTTCGCTGATGTCGTGCATGTGCTTAACAGCTTTCAGGCCCTTATAGTCGCCCAGGGTCACATCCGGCAGCACGTATACTTCGGCCGTGAACTTCAATTCCTGCCCGCTCGCGATTTGCTGGATGTCCAGCTCGGGCCTGTCAACGGGGTGGAGATCTTCTTTGGTGACAGCTTCCTGATACGCGTCAGGGAAAATAGCGTCCAGGGCATCGTCATAAAATACACCCTCACCATACATGCTCTCGATCAGCTTGCGCGGTGCCTTTCCCTTGCGAAAACCCGGCACATTAAGACGTCCCCTCATCTTCAGATAAGATTTGTGGACAGCCGCGTCAAACTCTTCCGCCGCGACGGTGAATGCTATTTTTACCTTGTTCCCGGACAATTTTTCAGTGCTGAACTCCATGGAAACCTCCTGTGATTTTAAGCGATACATTTTGCGCAGCGCATAATACGCTACATTACATAATACCACTTTAGTCAAGCGCTATGCAAGCAAATCACAATTCACATTTTGTTCATTCCCCTGTCAAATTCCCGGGTAGACTAAGAGTAGGCATATCCATGCCGGGTATACTATATTCAGAACAGGGAGTGACATCACGATGAGTAAGAAACATAGGATAGGCGTGGTCTCGGCGCTGCTCGCTTTTGCGCTGATCATATCGCTTGCCCTCACTTCGTCAGCCGCAGGCGGCACGCTGACCAAGGAGCAGATCGACGCCGTTGTGGACACATCGACCGACACCTCAAAGATCGAGAGCCCTTTTTTATCCGTTGCCAATGATGTGCGCGAAAGCGTTGTCGGGGTCAATAATTACCAGACTGTAACATCACGCCGAAACGGCTTCGGCGGTTTCGGAGGGTTCTACTACTATAATGACCCCGGCCAGGTCAGGGAACAGCTTGTCGGGACAGGCTCAGGGGTCGTGGTGAGCCAGTATGGACATATCCTCACCAACAACCATGTCATCAAGGATGCCAGCCGCATCACAGTGACCTTCGGCACCAAGGAGGCCGAAGCACAGCTGATCGCCAGTGATGAAGCGCTGGATGTCGCCGTGCTGCTGGTATCAGGCATCGACTTGAACCCGGTGGAACTGGGCGACAGCGACAGCATCCAGGTGGGCGAGTGGGCCGTTGTCATCGGCAATCCCCTGGGGCAGGAGTTTGACCGCTCTGTCACCGTCGGCGTCGTATCCGCCTATGACCGCTCCATCCGGGGCAGCGGCACAGACCGCTACGGGCGCAGCACAATCGTGACCAACAGCATGATTCAGGTGGATGCCGCTATTTCCAGCGGTAATTCGGGCGGCGGCATGTTCAATATGCTGGGGCAGCTGCAGGGCATCCCAACCCTGAAATATGACAGCAGCCGCAATATGTTCTCCTCCGTCAGCATCGACAACATCGGCATGTGCGTACCGATCAACACAGCCAAACCCATGATAAGGAAGGCTCTTGAGCAGTATAACGGAGACACTGTCCAGGCCGCCAAAATCGAAGACAAAGCTGCCGGAGATGAGTCCGCGTCAAGCACCAACGACCCTGACCGGCCGCGGCTGGGCATTTCAGTGGGGACGCTCAGCGCCGCATTCAGCGCTTCCGTCCCCGGCGGGTTGCCGCAGGGCGCCTATATCAGCGAAGTGGAGAGAAACTCTCCCGCTGAAAAGGCCGGCCTGGAGCCCGGCGACATCATCGTCGAGGTGAATGAAACCATCATTTCAGATCATGAGAGCCTGATCGAAGCGCTCAAAGACTACAAGGAGGGCGACGAGGTCACGCTGACCTACTTCCGCGCCCCCGGCCTGAATGAAGTGGTCAAAAACAATGCGGATATCAATACCGTCAAAGAGGGCGAATACGCTACCACCAGCGCCGAGCTGAAAAACCTCAGCAAGGCACTGTGAAAATAGATGATCGTCCATCTGTGAACCGACCTGAGGGGGAGGGCAATATCGCCCTCCCCCTTCTCTGTTGCTATCCTTCCCGTCGGATCCTGTCGATGATATCGATATCCGCCGGACAAAACTCATAAAGCGGTATGTCCTGCGGTCTGATCCAGGCAAGAGCTTCATGCTCTTTGTTCTCAGGCGTGCCGGAGGCTATGACAGCCTCGTACAGCGACAAGCTGATCGTCAGATCCGGATATTCATGGAAGACTTTCATGTATAGCTTTCCCACGCTGAGCCGGATATCGAGCTCTTCCGCGCATTCGCGGATCAAGGCCTCCTCAGGGCTTTCCCCACTTTCAACTTTGCCGCCGGGAAACTCCCACATCAAAGCCCGCGCTTTATGCGCCGGACGCTTGCAAATCAAGAACCGCTCACCCTCGCGTATGAGCGCCGCCACCACATCGACCATCGTTTGACCTCCCTTGGTGTTTCCGGCTTATCATAATATGTCAGCATCCCACCGCGCAAGGAGGGGTTTCAAATGCCGAACATTCGTTTATACATTTGATGGCATCATTCGATGTTTTATGATATGATGTGGTGCTTTTATGAAGGAGGTTTGGCATGGACAAAATCAAGCGCACGGAACGTATCGCGGCTTTGACGAAGATACTGGTATCAAACCCAAATGAAGTCATCTCTTTTTCCGCCTTTCATGAGCGTTTCGGTTCCGCCAAATCCACGCTGAGCGAAGACATGGTGATCATCGACCGGGCACTTCGTCACAGCAGCCTCGGGCGCTTGAAAACGATTGCCGGCGCGGCAGGCGGTGTGCGCTTTCGTCCCTGTTCGCAGGCTGAAGGCGCGCAGCGGTTTCTGACCGGCGTGATCGAAACCCTGCTTGTGCCTGACAGGCTTTTACCCGGCGGCTACCTCTATGTCTCGGATATATTAGGCGATCCTCTCATCGTGCGCGGTTTGAGCAGGATCATTGCCTGTGCCTGGTATGACGAAAAACCAGATTTTATCCTGACGATGGAAACCAAAGGCATTCCGGTCGCCATGATGACGGCGGGCTACATGAACGTCCCCCTGGTCATCGCCAGGCGGCAGAGCAAGGTGTATGAGGGCAGCGCGGTCAACATCAATTATATCGGCGGGAAAGGCACTGTCGAAACCATGTCCCTCTCACGCCGCGCCGTCAAGACAGGCCAGCGCGCGCTGATCGTGGACGACCTGATCCGCGGCGGCGGGACAGCCAGGGGTCTGATCTCGCTGATGGATGAGTTCAGCGTGGAAGTCATCGGTCTCAGCTTCGTGCTGGCGCAGGATACCCCGCCTCGAAAGCCTATCGAAAAAGAAAAATCGCTTTTGCTGTTCTCTGGCGGCAGCGAAGATCAGCCGCTTGCCATCCGGCCCGCGAGTTGGATTTTTTCGACCGGCGTATCGATATAAGGAGAAACAATGCTCGCAATCATCGGCCTGGGCAACCCGGGCACGGCCTATGAAAACTCGCGGCACAACGCCGGCTGGAAAGTTTTAGACATACTCGGCAAAGAATACGGCATCGCCATCAGCAAAAGCCGCTGCAAGGCCTTGATCGGCGAAGGCATGGCGGCAGGTCATCGCTTAGCTTTGATCAAGCCGCAGACATACATGAACCTCAGCGGAGACAGCGTAGCCGCTGTACTGCATTGGTATAAAATCGAACCGGAACAGGTCTTGATCATATCGGATGACATCGATCTGAAGATGGGGACCATACGGGTCCGCCCTCACGGCGGAGCCGGCACACACAACGGCTGGCGCAGCATCATCGCCGTCACCGGGAGCGACAGGTTTCCCCGCATCCGCATCGGCGTGGGCTCTCCCCCTCCGCAGTGGGAGCTGAGCGACTGGGTGCTGTCAGGCTTCGGTGAAAATCAGGCCCTGATGAACGATGCCTTCGAGCAGGCCGCCCAAGCCGCGGACTGTTTTGTCAGGCACGGCATTGATTTGGCCATGAATCGCTTCAACAAGAGAGAACATGCAGCAAAAGACATTTGATATATTAGCTTCCGATTCAAGCTGGCAGCAGGTCCTGAATGCTGCCAGGGCGGGAAATGTCGCCGCGCTCTATGACGTGACTGAGTCGCAGCGCGCCTTTTTGGCCGCGGCTCTTTGCTCCCGGACACAGAGGCCCGTGTTGTATATCGCCTCATCACAGGCAGCGGCGCAAAGGGCCGCTGAAGACGCGGCCCAGCTGCTGAACGGCGCCGCCGCGTCCTTGATGGCACCGGAGATACAGTTTTTACGCGGTGTATCGGGGCGTGAAGCGGACTGGCAACGCCTGACCGTTCTGGGCAGGGCGGAGACGGGGGATATCCGTCTGCTCGCCGTCAGCGCGGAAGCGCTGCTGACACGTTTTATGCCTGCAGCCTGGGCGCAGGGGCATGAGTTGTCTGTCAAAATCGGCGATGATATACAACCTCATGACCTGATCAGCGGCCTGACCGATATGGGGTATGAGCGCGTCGCCATGGTGGAAGGCAAAGGGCAATGCGCCCTGATCGGCGATATTCTCAATGTTTTCGCTCCGCAAAGCGACCAGCCCGTCCGCATAGAGTTTTTTGACACGCGGGTGGACTCTATCCGTTCCTTTGACATCCTTACACAGCGCAGCACGGACAGGCTTGATGAAGCCCGGTTCGGACCGGCGCTCGAATACTATGTTCCTGCCGGCCACCGAGAGGAAGCAGCCCGGCGCATGCGGCAGGCGCTTGCGGCTGAGGATGCCTCCTTGAAGGCCAGGCAGCTCAGTGCCCCGGAAGAGGAGGGGCCTGTTTTTCCGTCCCAATACGCCGTGGAGCGGGACATTGAAAAGCTTTTGGACAGCGGCTTTTTCCCTGCCATGCACTTGTGGGCCAATGTGCTGTATCCCGATGCACGCCAGCTGCCCGACCTGTTGGGTGACCCGATCATCGTTGTCGATACGCCTGACCGCTCCCTGAACCGGCTCAGCGAGCGCCTGGAAGGCTACGCGCAAGACCTGGCCCTTGCCATTGAGCGGGGCGAAGCTTTCGGCGCGCAGCAGCACCTGCTCTATCCGGCGCAGGAGGTGCTGGACAGGCTGAAACAGCAGCCTGTCATCACCATGCAGGAGCTCTTGCGCGGCATGGCGGGACTGGAGCCGGACATCGTCCTGCAGATGAAAGGCAGCGGCCTGAGCAGCTTCCGGGGCAGGTTTGCGGATCTGGCGCGTCATATCAGGCAATGGACAGCAGACCGGTATGCCGTGGCCATTCTCTGCAGCGGGACGGCGCGGGCAGAGCGCATGCAGCGCGCCCTGCGCGAGTTCGATTGTCCGCTCGAGATCAGGGATGGCGACACCCCCGTATTCAAGCGCGGCGAAGCGGCGCTCTATCCTGTTTCCTATTCCCGAGGATTCATGATGGAAGAAGCGGGCATTGTTCTGCTGACCGACGGGGATGTGCTGGGCAGCGGGCAGAGAAAGTCGAAAACCCGCAGCTCCTCCGGCCGGAAGATCGAGGCCTTTACCGATCTGAGCGCAGGCGATTACGTGGTGCATGAGCATCACGGCATCGGCATCTACCGGGGCACCGTAAGGCTGCAAAGCGAAGGCACCTGGCGCGATTATCTGCTGATCGATTACCGCGGCAACGATAAGCTCTATGTGCCGCTGGATCAGTTTGAACGTGTGCAAAAATATATCGGTTCCGAAGAGGCCGAGCCAAAGCTCAATGACCTGGGCAGCGGCGAATGGAACAAGCAGCGAAAAAAGGTTAAGAGCAGCCTGCAGAAGCTGGCCTTTGACCTGGTCAAGCTCTATGCTGAGCGCCAGGCCGTGCCCGGCTTTGCCTTTGAGGCGCAGCCTGAGTTTGAGAACGACTTCGGCGACCGTTTTGATTATGAGCTGACACCTGATCAGGAGAAGGCTGTACAGGATATTTTTGATGATATGGCCCGGCCTGCCAATATGGACAGGCTGCTGTGCGGTGATGTAGGCTACGGCAAAACGGAAGTAGCCGTGCGCGCCGCCTTCCGCGCGGTGCTCAACTCAAAGCAGGTGGCCATCCTGGCCCCCACCACCATCCTGGTTCAGCAGCATTTTCAGACGCTTAAAAAGCGCTTTGAGGGCTTCCCCGTGACGGTGGATTATATCAGCCGCTTTCGAACACCCAAGGCCAATAAAGAGGTATTGGCGAGGGCTGCACGCGGTGAGCTTGACATCCTGATCGGCACGCACAGGCTGCTCAGCCGCGATGTCAGCATCAAAAACCTGGGCCTGTTGATCGTGGACGAGGAGCAGCGCTTCGGCGTCGCTCACAAAGAAAGCATCAAGAACTATAAGCGGCGCATGGATGTGCTGACCTTGTCCGCCACGCCTATCCCCCGCACCCTGCACATGAGCATGGTGGGTGTGCGCGACCTGAGCCTGCTGGAAACCCCGCCGGAAGAGCGCTATCCCGTGCAGACCTATGTGGTGGACTACTCGGATACCCTGGTCCGCGACGCTATCCTGCGCGAGAAAAACCGCGAAGGCCAGGTGTTTTTCCTCTACAACCGGGTAGCCGATATCGAGCGCTTCGCGTCCGGGCTCCGTCACCTGGTACCGGAGGCCAGGATCGCCGTCGCCCACGGCCAGATGAGGGAGAATGCCCTTGAAGACGTGATGATGGACTTTGTGGCGGGCCGCTACGACGTGCTGCTATGCACCACCATCATCGAAAACGGCATCGACATCCCACGCGCCAACACCATCATCATCCACAACGCAGACCGGTTCGGGCTTTCTCAACTCTACCAGCTGCGCGGTCGCGTGGGGCGCAGCACGCGCTCTGCCTATGCCTACTTTACGGTAAGGCATGATAAAGTGTTGAGTGAAACAGCCGAAAAGCGCCTCTCGGCCATCAAGGAGTTTACGGAATTCGGCAGCGGTTTCCGCATCGCGCTGCGCGACTTGAGCATCCGGGGTGCCGGCAACATGCTGGGGCCTGAGCAATCGGGCCAGGTGAGCGCCGTGGGCTATGATCTGTACTGTAAGATGATCGAAGAAGCGGTGCGCGAGGCCAAGGGCGATTTCAGTGGGCAGCGCGTGCGCGAGCTGGATTCAAGGGTGGAACTGCACATCAACGCCTATCTGCCGGAAGCTTATGTGCCGGGCGAAGCCCAGCGTATGGAGATCTACAAACGCATTTCTCTGATCGGGTCGGAGCAGGACAAAAGCGACCTGCTGGATGACTTGATTGACCGCTTCGGCGAGCCGGATGAGCCGGTGCTCAATCTGATGGATGTGGCGCATATGCGGGCGCTGGCATCGAAGCTGGGCGCCGATCTGGTAACTTATTCAAACGATGCCCTGAAGCTGCGCCTCAGCCCGGAGTATTCGGAAGACCCGGCTTTGATCTATCAAAGCATGCTGATGACAGACAGCCGCCTGAGCCTGCAAAGCGGGAAGCGTCCGGCGCTGCTCTTGCTGCTTCCGCGAGCGGACGATGAAAAGGCTTTGCGCGAAGGTCTGGCTGTCCTGAAGAAGATGATGGCAAACATTGATCAACTGAAGGGTGCGGAGCATGAGGAAAAGCCTGCCATTTAAGTTGTTTTTAGACATTCTTCTCCGGCAGCACCGGAAGAGTGCCTGCAGAGGACTCTGATAAGAGATGCATAGATGTCCTGGAGCGACAGCCATTGACATGCCCGGGTTATCCCCCGAGGCGGCAGATTTGAATGCCGCTCCTTTTCTGTACTTGCAGCTCTATTTATTTGATATTTTCAAACAGATCATTTTTTAATATGTCTTGCCCGACAGTCGAACGCGCCAGGCCGAAAAGAGCGGCGCTGTGGGGGCCTTTGACTTCGACAGAATATCTGGATCGCTGGGAGCGGTGCTGGTCAAACGCCTCGCGGGCGATGTCCAGCGAAGTGGCACCCTTCAGCGAATCAAGCGGCATCTCCCAATCCATCTCGATGGGGTTGTCAGAGTACAGGTGCAGATAAAGCTTGGGAAGGTTCCAGACATCATCGCTACCCAAGCTCAAGCTGAACGCCCCGGCATCGGCCGCCAGCTCTGCCGCCGCCACAGCCGCTCTGGCGGTGATGATGTGCGCGGGATGGCCATATTCTCCTTTCAGATCATGGCTCAACACCACCTGCGGGCGCAGCCTTCGGTAGAGAGACACCACACGCTCCTCAACTTTCTCCTGCCCGCCCCACAGGTCATAGCTGTCCTTCATGCCGGACAACCGTTTGTCCCGAAAGCTGCCGATGTCCGGGTAGTGACGGATGCCCGCCGTCCACAGGCCGTTGAGCATCTCGCTGCGCCGCAGGGAGTTGGCACAGGTCATATAAGCGACCGCGACATCCAGGCCGCGCTCTGTGGCGTAATAGGGAATGGCGCCGCCCATCCACAGCAGCTCATCATCCGGATGGGCAACCAATACCAGCAGGTCTGCCCGCTCCAGGGGCTCCTCCCATCGCTGCACCCAGGCCGGCGGCACGGCGCCCGATAATACATAAAACTCACTTAGAGAAAAGCCTCTTCCCGGCTCGCCCCACAGCACGAGGCGCAGGCTCTCGCGGCCTTCGAACGGGATATAGCGGTGGGCAAAGCCTTTGCCCGTTTCGCTATAAAAAGGCCTGTCTTCGTCATCGCCGTACAGCTCAAGCCCGGCAGGTTCCGCGGCGAAGCAAAGATAGAGTCCGCCTTGATCGACCCCTTCCGGCAGGACGATCGTGACGGTCAAGGCTTTCGAGTCGCTCCTGCCCCAGGTCGTTTTAAAATTTCGATCGGTCGCCATCTGCCAGTTTTTTCGAAGGCCCGTCGCGGTGATCCGGCATTGCTGCGTGATCTCAATCCCTTCGGCGGCTGAACCGCTCATGGGTATCATCATCAGCAGGCTCAGGAGAATGGCCGCAATTCTCAGGCTTGGCGGACGTCGGTAAAAAAACATGGCAGGGCCTCCTTTATAAAACCCTGCCATTATACGAAAAGTTGTTTATTTGAGCAAGCGCTTCAGATATTGTCCCGTGTAGCTCTTTTTTACCCCGGCCACTTCTTCGGGCGTACCGGCTGCCACCACGGTGCCGCCGCCGTCGCCCCCTTCCGGCCCCAGGTCGATGATATAGTCCGCCGTCTTCAGCACATCCAGGTTATGCTCGATCACCAGCACAGTATTGCCAGCATCGGTCAGCTGCTGCAGTACGCGGATCAGTCTGCCTACATCGTCCATGTGCAGGCCGGTCGTCGGCTCATCCAGCAATATCAGCGTCTTGCCCGTGGCGCGTTTGCTCAGCTCTGTCGCCAGCTTCACGCGCTGTGCCTCTCCCCCGGACAGAGTCGTGCTGGATTGACCCAGGCGCATATACCCCAGGCCCACATCATACAATGTCTGCAGCTTGGCCCGGATGCGGCGGTGGTTGTCAAAAAACTCCAGGGCGCCCTCTACCGTCATATCCAGCACATCCGCGATGTTTTTGCCGCGAAACCGCACTTCCAGGGTCTCCCGGTTATATCGTCTGGCGTGGCAGACTTCACAGGGAACATAGATATCGGCCATAAAGTGCATCTCGATCTTGATCACGCCGTCACCGCTGCAGTTTTCGCAGCGGCCCCCGCGCACATTGAAGGAGAACCTGCCTTCCTTGTAGCCACGCGCCTTGGCCTCGTTTGTCTGCGCATAAACCTGCCGGATCATGTCAAACAAGCCCGTGTACGTAGCGGGATTGCTGCGCGGGGTACGGCCGATGGGGCTTTGATCGATGCTGATGATCTTATCCAGACGCTCAACCCCTTCGATGCCGTCATGATCGCCGGGCCGGGTCCTCGCGCGGTTAAGGTCGCGGGCCAGTGTCTTATAGATGACCTCATTGACCAGGCTGGATTTGCCGGAGCCCGATACGCCCGCTACGCAGCAAAAAACACCCAGGGGAAGAGGAACAGTTATGTTTTTCAGGTTATGTTCTCTGGCGCCCTTCACCTTGATCCAGCCGCTGGGGACGCGCCTTTTCTCCGGCACGGCGATACGCGTAAGGCCGCTGAGATAGGCCCCGGTGATCGAGCCTGCCGTGCCCATAACATCATCAACCGAACCTTGGGCGACTATGCGGCCTCCGTGCTCTCCGGCGCCGGGTCCTATATCCACAAGGTAATCAGCGGTCCTCAGGGTGTCCTCATCGTGTTCCACGACGATCAGGGTGTTGCCCAGGTCGCGCAGATCCTTCAAGGTGGCCAGCAGCTTCGCGTTATCACGCTGATGCAGCCCGATGGACGGCTCATCCAGTATATACAGCACCCCCACCAGGCGTGAGCCTATCTGGGAAGCCAGGCGGATGCGCTGCGCCTCGCCGCCGGACAGAGTAGCCGCGGCACGCGACAGCGTCAGGTAATTAAGCCCGACATTGCACAGGAAGCCCAGCCTGTCCTTGGCCTCCTTCAGTATCTGATCGGCGATGCGGTGCTCGGTCTCGCTGAGCACAAGCCCCGACAAAAACTCGCCCGCCCGGCTGAGGTTCAGCCGCGTCAGCTCCATGATGTTCATATCTCCCACCGTGACAGCCAGAGATTCGGGCTTCAGCTTGTCGCCGTGGCAGGCCGGGCAGGTTTCCTCACGCATCAGCTCCTCATAGGAAGCTTTGGCCGCTTCACTGGTGGTCTCCCGGTAGCGGCGCTCCACGATCGGCACCAGACCCTCAAAGGCAAGGCTCCAGGTGCCGCTGCCGGCACCCGAGGTATATTTGACGGGTATCTTCACGCCCTTGCTGCCGTACAGTATCACATCCATCGCCGATTTGGGCAGCTCACCCACGGGCATGTCCATGCTGAAGCCGTAATACTCGCTCAATGCCTCCAACAGCATATGCGACATGCTGCTTTCATCCCCCGAGCCCTGAAAACCGGGCACGTCAATGGCGCCCTGATTGAGGGATTTCCCCGGATCGGGTATCAGCAGATCCGGGCTGATCTTGATCAGGCTGCCCAGCCCCGAGCAAGTCGGACAGGCGCCGTAAGGGTTATTGAAAGAAAACATACGCGGGGCCAGCTCTTCCAGGCTGACGCCGCAATCCGGGCAGGCGTAATTCTGAGAAAAGGTGGTGATTTTCCCGTCCGGCATCAGCTGGGCCGCCATCAGCCCGCCCGACTGGCGAAGCGCCGTCTCAATGGAGTCTGCCAGCCGCTGGCTCAAGCCTTCGCGTATGACCACACGATCCACCACGATATCGATCTCGTGTTTCTTTTTTTTATCGAGCGCAGGCACATCGTCCAGCTCATACTGTTCGCCATCGATGCGCACGCGCACAAATCCGGCCTTGCGCACGTCCTCCAGCACCTTTACATGTTCGCCCTTGCGCCCGCGGATGACGGGTGCCAGGATCTGCAGCCGTGTCCCCTCGGGCAGCGCCAGAAGGGCATCGGTCATCTGGTCGACCGTCTGTTGTTTGATCTCCTTGCCGCATTTGGGGCAGTGCGGAATGCCTACGCGTGCGTACAAAAGGCGCAGATAGTCGTATATTTCCGTCACCGTCCCGACGGTCGAGCGGGGGTTGTGCCCGGTCGATTTCTGGTCGATGGAGATGGCGGGAGACAGCCCCTCGATGGAATCCACATCCGGTTTTTCCATCTGCCCCAAAAACTGACGAGCATAGGATGACATGCTCTCCACATAGCGCCTCTGACCTTCGGCATAGATGGTGTCAAACGCCAAAGAAGACTTGCCGGAACCCGACAAGCCCGTAAACACAACAAGTTTTTCCCTGGGCAGCGTGAGCGAGACATTCTTTAAATTGTGTTCCCGCGCACCTTTGATAACAATTTGGTCCTGCATATACTCCTCCGGGCAAAGCCCAGCAAATAGTAGCACATCTGTTCGCATATCTCAAGCTGCCATAACAGGCAGCCTTACCATTTTACCCAAACAAAGCTATGAGGATGACAGGCAGCGTGCTATAATCGGATCAGCTTATGAGACAGGAGGCAGCCTATGGCTTTTTTTCAATGCCATTTCTATTCCCCCACCCTGCGCTTCAACACGGATGTCAATGTCATCATACCCTCTGCCTCAGCAAGCGAGGCGGAAGCGGACGGTATTGCCTCCGGGAAGAAGTACCCGGTGATGTACTTGCTGCACGGGGCCTACGGCGATCACGGCGACTGGCACCGTCTGACCCGCATCGAGCAGTATGCCCGGGCCCGCAAACTGGCTGTGGTGATGCCCGCCGCTTCCAACAGCTTTTACCTGGACATGCCCTATGGCTCCGATTACCTGACATTCATATCGCGCGAGCTTCCCGCTTTCATTCAGAAAAACTTTCCCGTCAGCCGGAATCGCGCGTACAACTATACAGCCGGCCTGTCGATGGGCGGCTACGGGGCCATCCGTGTGGCGCTGGAGAGAAAAGATCTTTTTTCAGCAGCCATCAGCCTGTCCGGAGCAATTGACTTTCCGGCCTTGCGGCACGGCGGGGCTGATGGCCCAAAGGTCTGGCAGGCCCTGTTTGAAGACAAGCAAGGCCATCGGATACAGGACGCTGACCTTCAGAGGATCGCGGCAGATCATATCCGATCGGGTCACGATATGCCGCGGCTTTTCATCAGCTGCGGCACGGAAGATTTTCTCTACGAGATCAACCAAAGCGGGCGGGATAAGTTCAAAGCGCTGGGCATGCAGGTCCGCTATGAGGAGCATCCCGGCGCGCACGACTGGGCTTATTGGGATGAGCACATCCTGCGCGGCATCGACTGGCTGGATCTTCCCGGCTCCTCGGTTGACGCCTGAAAGGAGGGAGAAAGAATATGGCCTACATACAATGCGGTATCGCTTCCGACAGCCTGCAGAGGAATACCACCGTACACATAGTAATGCCATCCCCCACGCCGGATGATCATCTGCGGGAGCGGGACCTTGAAGCGCTCTACCCCGAGGGCAGGCGCTGGCGCACCCTTTATCTGCTGCATGGCAGCTTCAGCGGCGGCGATGACTGGCTGCGCCGCAGCAATGTGGAGCGCTACGCCGAAAAGCACCGGCTGGCCCTTGTGATGCCATCCGCGGAAAACAGCCGCTACACAGATATGCACCGGGGGGAGGACTATCTGAGCTACATCACGCAGGAACTGCCCGCCTTTATGCGGACTTTTTTCCCTCTGTCGCTAAAGCGTGAAGACACTTTTATTGCCGGCCTTTCGATGGGCGGCTACGGGGCCTTTCTGGCAGCGCTGACCGCGCCCGGCACCTTCTCCCGGGCAGCCAGCCTGTCAGGCTCGCTGGATATCCGGGACTTCATGCGGGGGCAGATGACTCAGGGCTCAGCCACGCCCCGCAATTACCTCCGGGCCATATTTGAGGATCCCTTGAATGTGCCTGACATCTATCACCTGCCCGCGCTGCTCGAAAAGCGGCTCGCGCAGGGCATCCCTCTTCCTGAGCTCTATCTGTCCTGCGGCCTGGATGACTGCACGCTGCCGGCCAACGACCGCTTCCATCAAGAAGCTTCGGAGCTCGGCGTCGCCGTCAAATACGACCGGCATCCCGGCGGGCACGACTGGGATTATTGGGACAGCCATATCCGGGATGTGCTGGACTGGGTATCTGATGATCATGCGTAAATTTGCGGTCATCGATACCGAAACTACCTGGCGCAATGCGGTGATGTCCATCGGCCTTGCGATCGCGGATGCTCAGACCTTCGACCTGCTTGACCGGCGCTATTACATCCTCCTTCCGTTCAAATATCATGGCGGTATGTTCAGCCACGCCCTCTACCTTCCCGGTGCAAAGCCCGACATGGAATGTTCCAGAAGCAGGGCGCTGGAGGACCTGAGGCGCTTTTTATCCGCCCACGAGGTCAGCCGTCTGTTTGCCTACAATGCCTCGTTTGACTATGGCCATCTGCCAGAACTTAATGCCTATGCCTGGCACGACATCATGAGGATCGCCGCCTACCGGCAGCACAACGCAAAGATATCGCCCCGAGCCGACTGCCATGGCACCGGGCGGCTCAAGCGCGGCTTTGGTGTAGAGAGCATCTACAGGATGCTCAGCACTGACCCTGACTATCGCGAGGCGCATAATGCCCTGACAGACGCAGTCGACGAATTGCACATCATGCGGCTCTTAGGGCATGATCTCAGCAGATATGAAGCCGCGAGAATCGCCTGACCAGAGCCTCAAAAGGAGACAGGCCCCGCTTTTTCAAAGCCCTCGGTCCGTCTTAAAACCTGCCGGTATTCATCTATCAAATTAGCCTTTAAACAGAAGCCGGGTCAATTGACACATAATAACGATTATGATAGACTTCTACAGCTTTGAGAAGGCAAACTTTTCAAGGCACATGCGCCCGTAGCTCAGCTGGATAGAGTGTCAGACTCCGACTCTGAAGGTCGTGGGTTCGAATCCCGCCGGGCGTACCACAATCCGTTTCAATCGAAGCGGATTTTTTCATTCAAAAGACACCGGACGGTTGAGCATCATCCACTTTCTTCTTCTATTTCAGGGACTTCATTTTATTTGTTTTTATTTCCGGAAATCACTTTGTAGCTCAAAATATCCCCGGTCCGGGCGTCCAGCTCAATGTCATAGCGCTGATCTTCAGTGTAAAACTCCAGCCCATACTCCGCCTGCCCGTCTTCAAAGTCAAACTCAATCTTTGTAAACACAGCCTGCTGCGCGGCAACCTCGGCCCGGAGCAGGGCTATTTCCACTGCTTCATCCATCGAAAGATAAGTGCTGAAGTCGGCCGCGCTCTTTCGGCGGTCCAGCGCCTCAATGGATACCTTCAGAATCTCCCCGGTATACAGGTCGAGATCAAACTCGTATTCCTTGTCACCGAAAATGAACTCAAGCTCAAATACTTGCCGACCATCCTCCTCATCATGGCCAAGCTTGGTCCAGAAGACATCTTCCTCGCTAAGCTCAGCGTGTGAAAGCGCGATGACCTTCGCCTCTTCAAAGGTCAAAAACGAAAGCTCTTCGGCGAACAGGGAAGCCATGCTCAGCATCATCACGACAGCCACCATACCTGCGATCCGGCGTCTGAAAGTCATAAAGCACACGATCCTTTCTTTACTTCATACTTTAAAGATACCCTATCGCTCCCGAGCGAGCAAGGACACCGGCTTTCGTTCAAATGGCCTTGAGGGCTGAGCGTTCAATCGGGGACAAGATTCTTTTCTTTCGTGCCAAAATATAAAAAATTGTGTAGGTTAGTCAAACATTTTGGACAGAGTAGTTGTTGAGGTATTCCACCGGGG
>CAZVUU010000014.1:31277-34120 GCA_964630465.1 uncultured Christensenella sp. | reverse complement strand
GCAGCTGTATGACATGCAGGCTGACGAGATCCTGACCGACCTGACCGACATGGTCAAGGCTTCCCCCATCCTGGGCGATCCGGAAGTCATCCCCACGGAGGAATGGGAGCAGCTGACCATCGACGGCCGCATCTGGGGCGGCTTCAACAAGACCGAGGTACACCGCGTGCCCACCGTCAACAAGGCTGTCGCCGACAAGGCGGGCGTTGACCTGACGGCGATCGAGCCCACCCTGGACGGCTATTATGAGCTGTTCAAGGCCCTGCAGGCAGCCGGCGGCGAAGGCTTCTACGCCTACAATACCCACATCCCCGGCCTGTTCGACCTGCAGCCCTGGTTTACCACCCTGGATATGAAGCTGGGCTTTGCCGAGCGCGAAGACGGCAGCCTCTATATCCCGATCGCCACGGAAGACGCGATCCCCGTGTGGGAGTGGCTGGCCAAGCTGTACGCTGAGGGGCTGATGGACCCCGACGCCCTGATCAACACCACCGGCGACATGCGCAACAAGATGCTGGCCGGCCAGACCGGTCTGGTGGTCGACTGGGCAGCCTGGGTGGGTCTGTACAACACCCGCGCCCCCGAAAACTACCCCGCAGTGATCAATGCCTTCCCCGTGGGCGGCCCCGTCAACTCGCAGGGCGTCCCGATGCTGCTGCGCGGCGACCCCTCCATCTGGGCGGTGCCGATCAATGCGGCCAACCCCGCAGGCGCTCTGAAGGCGCTTGAGTACATGGCCACCCAGGAGGGCGGCGAGCTGTTCTCCATCGGCATCGAAGGCCACGACTGGAACCTGGTGGACGGCAAGGTCGTTCTGACCGAAGTGGGCATCACCCACGGCATGGACCATGGCGCGCCCGTGCCCACCAGCCGCAAGTTCATCAACCCCGTCGGCTGGAACCCCGGCTTTGAAGAGGCCATGGCCTACCTGCCCTATGCCTCCCTGGAGCTGACCAACGACAAGACCAACACCTACAAGGAAATCGTCGCCAAGTACGCCACCGAGATCATCAACGGCACCAAGACTGCCGCTGAAGGCGTTGCCGCGATGGACGCAGAGCTGAAAGAGCGCGGCGTCATCTGATAAACGGACTTCAGATGGGGCCGGTTCGCCCACCGGGCGGGCCGGCCCCATCCCTTTATCCCTCAATATCATCTAAAGGAGTGGATCCGTCATGAGCACCGCCGTCGGGAAAAGCCCCGCGCCCCCGCGATCAAACAGGCGCAGAAACTTAGGCCGCAAGATCTGGCAGTACAAGGCCATCTACATGATGGTCATCCCCGTATTCATCTACTTTGCCATCTTCACCTTTTACCCGCTGATCCTGGGCTTTGTTCAAAGCTTTCAAAAAGTCAGGCTGATCGGCGCGCCCACCTTCGTCGGCACTGCCAACTACAAGGCCACCCTGGGCGATCCCATCTTCATCCGTTCGCTGAGAAACTCGGTCGTCGTCGGCTCGGTCTCCCTGTTCATCAACCTGGCTGTGTCCGTCGTGCTGACCATTTCGGTCAACGAAATCAGGAACAGCTTTGCCAAATCGACCATCCAGACAGTCACCTTTTTACCCTACCTGTTCTCATGGACGGTCGTGGGCGGCATGTGGCTGCAGATCCTGGCCCACAGCGGCATGGTCAACGGCTTTTTAAACAGCCTGGGCCTGGCGCGGCTTCCGTTCTTTACCTCGCCTGCCTGGGGCCGGCCCGTGATATTGTTTACCAACGCCTGGAAGCAGGCGGGCTACTTTACCGTGCTGCTGCTGGCCAGCGTCGTCAGCATCGACCCCAGCATCTACGAAGCCGCCCGCATCGACGGCGCGACGCGCATGAAGCAGATCCGCTGGATCATCATCCCCCAGATCTGGCCCACGGTGAAGACCCTGCTGGTGCTGGGCGCGACGGGCGTGCTGCGCAACTTCGACCAGGTGCTGATCATGAACCGACCGGCCACGAAGGATTCGATCCGCACGCTGCTTTTGTATATCTATGAAGAGGGCATCACCAAGATGAAGATCGGCACGGCCACATCGGCCGCCACCGTCGTATTGATCATCACCTTTATGATCACCGTCATCACCAGGCGCCTGGCCAAGTACGACCAGGATGCCAGCTATTGAGGAGGGAGAGGCCATGAGTTCGATCACACGCAGACAAAACGAATTAAAATCCTTCCGCAACCAGATGACCCTCTGGCAGCGCGGCATCAACTGGCTGCTGCTGGCGCTCGTCTTCCTGATCATGGTGCTGCCGATGGCCAATGTGCTGTCGATCTCCCTGTCGAGCAACTCGGCCTCGCAAGTATCGGATATCACCTTGTGGCCCAAACAGTTCTCGACGGAGGGCTATAACTTCATCTGGAACGCGCAGGGGCTCAGCCGCGCCTTCTATAACTCCTCCCTGGTGACGGTGATCGGCACCTTCTTTACGGTGCTGATCTCCTCCATGGCGGGCTATGTGCTCATCCAGCGCGATCTGCCCTTTCGCAAGGCCATTGCCACCGGTATCCTGCTGACGATGATGATACCGGGTGACCTGACGCTGGTATCGATCTTCTCGCTCAACAAGGCGCTGGGGCTGATCGACAGCTATCAGGGGCTGATCATCAACGGGCTGGTCTCCAGCTTTTCGGTGATGCTGATGCGCAACTACTTCCTCTCGGTGCCGGAATCCCTGGCCGAATCGGGCCGCATCGACAACGCCTCCGAGATACGCATCTTCTTTTCGATCTATATCCCCCTGGCGCTGCCGGGCCTGGCCGCGATCACCTTCCTGGATTTCATCGGCAAGTGGAACTCCTTCATGGTGCCTTTGATCATCACCACCAAGCCGGAGCTGTTCACCCTGCC
>CAZVUU010000014.1:0-31177 GCA_964630465.1 uncultured Christensenella sp. | reverse complement strand
GCGGATCTCCCTTGGAGAGCGCAGCTCTCCAACCCTCTGAAGATATTGATATGCAGGCCCTTGCGCCTGCACGAACGAAGGAGTCTGTATTCATGGAGCCGATCGAATCAAGCTTTACACGCTTCATTGAAAAATCTGAGGAGAAGCAGTACCTGCGCGTGCCCTTTGAGGTAGAAGAAGATGTGGAGAGCCTGACGCTATCCTACACCTATACGCGCCATCGCATCACGACGGGCGGGGAGGGCATCACCCTCAGGCAGGAGGTCAACATCATCGACCTGGCGCTGGAAGACCCGGACCACAGCCTGGTCGGCGCCTCCGGCTCCGAGCGGCTGATGGTCTCCATCCATGAAAACCACGCCACGCCGGGCTACCGCCCGCAGAAGATCCTGCCCGGCACCTGGTACCTGATACTGGGGGCCTATCTGGTCGAGGAGGCGGGCTGCGAGGTCCGCGTCACCCTCAGCCAGACGAAGAAGGAAACCCTGCTGCTGCGCGGGGATACGCACTGCCACACCGTGCACTCAGACGGGCGCTATACGGTGGACGAGCTGATCGGCCGCGCGCGGCAGGACAGGCTGGACTATATCTTCATCACCGATCACAACGCCATGAGCTCCAACGATTACCTGCGCTCCTACCCCGACATCACCGTGCTGCCGGGCGTCGAGATGACCTACTACGGCGGGCACTACAACCTCTTTGGCGTGAAGCGGCCCGTCAAAAGCTATGTGGCCAACACGCGGGAAGAAGTGATCGGCATCATGGAGGAAGGCAGGGCGAGCGGTGCCCTTGCCTCCGTCAACCACCCCGTCGACGGGGGCGGCTGCGGCTGGACCTTCGGCCTGGGGGAGGATGTGCCGCTTGACATGATCGAGATATGGAACGGCCCCTTCACCCCCTGGAACCAGGGCTGCGTGAACCTGTGGCAGGAGGAGCTCAAAAAAGGCCGCATCCTGCCCGCCATCGGCGGCAGCGACTGCCATAAATCGGAGCTCTTCCGCAGCTTTGCGGCACCCTGCACCTTCCTGTACAGCAGGGGGCGATCGGGCAGCGACATCATACAGGCCATGAAGAGCGGCCACGCCTTTATCGGCATGGATATGAAGGCCCCGCAGCTCTATATGGCGCTGGGGGAGGCTCGTATGGGCGATATATACCGGGGCAGCGAAGAGACGCTCAAGATCCGAGCGGACAAGCTGTGGGAGCAGGACGAGCTGCGCCTGATCAACCAGGACGGTATCATGCAGACCTGGCGGCCCGGCAAATGTCATCAGTTTGACACGGAGACGCAGACGGGAGACAGCCTGTTTGTCCGCCTGGAGGTATGGCGTGCGCTGCCCGCTATCGGCAGCACCCCGGCCTCCATCTCCAACCCTGTCTACATTCGGAGGTAAAGCTTGATCCGCAAAGTACATGTGGTGTTCAAGACCCACCTGGATATCGGCTTCACCGATCTGGCCGAAAGCGTGGAGCGCTATTACCTGAGCCGGTTTATCCCCGCGGCCATGCGGACGGCGGAGGAAGCCAACAGGCCGGGAGAGCCGCCGCGCTTTGTGTGGACGGTGGGCTCCTACCTGATCGACCTGGCCCTGCGCGAGATGGACCCGGAGAGCGCCGCGCGCCTGGATGCCGCCGTCCGCCGGGGCCATATCAGCTACCACGGCCTGCCCTTCACCACGCATTCGGAGCTTTGCAGCGGCAAGCTGTTTGAAAGCGGCCTTGGCATCGCAAGCCGCCTGGATGAGCGCTTCGGCAGGAAAACCATTGCCGCCAAGATGTCTGACGTGCCCGGCCACACCGCCGGCATCATCGGGCCTCTCCATCAGGCCGGCATCCGCTTTTTGCACATCGGCATCAATGCCGTAGCAGGGATGCCCCGGGTACCGGCTTTGTTCATGTGGGAAAACGCGGCGGGGCAGCGCGTTATGGTGAACTATACCAGAAGCTACGGCGGCCTCACCAGCATCCCGGGGCATGACGAGGCCCTGTACTTCATGCACACGGATGACAACTCAGGCCCGCCCTCGATCGGGGCGATCGACAGCTGCTTTGAGAGCCTGAAGCGCGAATTCCCCGGGGCGCAGATCCAAGCCTCCACGCCGGATGCCTTTGCCCGGGGGCTGCTGAAGCTGGAAGACAGCCTGCCCCTCATCAAAGGAGAGATCGGCGATACCTGGATTCACGGCATCGGCACCGACCCCGAAAAAACCGCCGAGCTGCGCCGCCTGGACGCCCTGGCGGACAGCTGGGACAGGGAGGGCCGCTGGCAGGGCCTGCAGGCGCCTGACGGGCGCGGCCTGCGCGCCGCATACCTTGAGCAGCTGCTGCTGGTCTGCGAGCATACCTGGGGCCTCGACCTCAAGAAATACCTGACGGACTTCCGCAACTGGAACAGGGCGGATTTTGAGGCCGCCAGACGGGCTGACCGCCTGAAGGATGAATGGGGCCTGGGCCTGGGTTATGATGACTGCTTTGACTTTGCCCGGCGCGAGTTTGAACGGCTGAAGCCGGAGAACATCTCCTGGGAGGACAGAAGCTACAGCCTGTTTGAATCCTCCCACCGGGAACAGCGGGCGTATATTGAAAAGGCGCTCGAGCTGCTGCCGGAAGATATGAGAAAAGAGGCAGACCGTGCCCTGGCCGTCAAAGCCCCCGAAGCGATCGGGGAGGAAAGGCCCGAGGCGCTGTCAGCCAAGCTCGGCGATTACTCCCTGCGCTATGAAAAGGGCCGTGTCCGCCTGTCGCGGGAAGGGGAGGAGTTGCTCCATCTGGGCCTGCCCATGTATCAGGAGGTCGGCCTGGCTGCCTTTGACAGGCTCTGCGGCCACTACCTGACCGATATGGAAGCAAACCGTGTCTGGGCCCTGCCCGACAACGCCAAGCCCGGCGCCGAACTCAGCGACGCCCCCCGGGAAGACCGGGAGCACCGGCCGGGTTATATACGCGCGGCGCTTCTTGAGGGCGGCTGGCAGCTGGAGGGAAGCTTTGACCCCGCGCCCGTGCAGTCGGCCGGCTGCCCCCGAGGCTTTCGCCTGCTGTTTGAAAAAAAGGAAGAGGGCCTGCTGGTGACACTGCTGCTGTCTGACAAGGCGGCCAACCGCAAGCCCGAGGCGCTCTACCTGCCGATGGAGCTGAGCCGGTACGGCGAGCTTCGGCTTCAAAAGATCGAGGAGTGGGTCGGCCCGGATGACGGCATCCCCGGCGGCAACCTGCGCCTGCACGGCATACAATCGCTGCGCTGCCCGAGGGAGGGCGGTTGGCTCGAGATCCGCCCGCTGGACACGTCGCTTGTGTGCCTGTGGGCACCCAAACCCCTTGACTTTGCGGGGGAGGCGGCCAACGGAAAGCTGTATTTCAACCTCTATAACAACCTGTGGGGCACGAACTTCAAGATGTGGTATGAGGAGGACATCCTCTGCCGGTTTTTGATCAGCGCCCCTTCAAAGTGAAGCTTTCTGTCACCGGAAAGTTTTCCCTTAAAAAGCGGCGCCGCCCGGCCCGCTTTTATTCGTGCCTGAAGATCTTTGCCGGCCGGGAAAGACCTTGTAAAAGCAGCGCGGATCGATTGACATCCGGGCAGCGTCTGCCTATACTCCCCTCAGGATTGAACATTATTTCTCAGGAGGCATATGATATGAACTGGGCATTGATCGGCTACGGCGGCATGGGCGCCTGGCATGTGGACAAGCTGCGCACGGTCGCGGGGATCAGCATCCGCGGCATCTATGACATCGACCCCGCCAGGGTAAAGGCCGCCGAGGCAGATGGCCTCTATGCCTACCCCTCTCTGGAGGCGCTGATCGAGGATCCCGATGTCAGGCTGGTCACCATCGCCACGCCCAACGACGTCCACCGCGACATCGCCATCGCCGCCATGCACGCGGGCAAGGATGTCGTCTGCGAAAAGCCGGTCACACTCTGCTCTGACGACCTGCAGGCCATCTTTGACGCCTCGCAGGAGACGGGGCGCCTGTTCACCGTGCACCAGAACCGCCGCTGGGACGAGGACTTTTTGACCGTCAGGCGCATCATGGCGGAAAACACGCTGGGCCGGGTCTTCAACATCGAAAGCCGGGTCCACGGCTCGCGCGGCGTGCCGGGCGACTGGCGCAACAAAAAGCGCCATGGCGGCGGCATGGTGCTCGACTGGGGCGTGCACCTGCTCGATCAGCTGCTGCTGATGGTGAAGGAGGACGTCATTTCTACCTACTGCACGGTATCCCACGTGACCAACGATGAGGTGGATGACGGCTTCAAGGCCATCATCACCTTCGCCTCCGGCCTGACTGCCCATGTCGAGGTGGGCACCAGCAACTTCATCGACCTGCCCCGCTGGTATGTGCAGGGTGAAAACGGCACCGCCCTCATCCGGGACTGGGCCATGAACGGCGAGATCGTCAAGGTGTCCGACTGGGAAAAGCGCGACGCCGTGCCCGTGGTCACCGCCGCCGGCCTGACCAAGACCATGGCCCCCAGGACCGATGAAACCATCCGCCGCTTCCCCCTGCCCGAGGTCACCAGCGATGTGCGCGACTTCTACCGCAACATCATCCGGGCCATCGAGGGCGAGGAAGAAATGACTGTCACCCATGCCCAGCTCATGCGCGTGATGCGGCTGATGGAGGCCATGCTGCTTTCGGCTGAAAGGAATGAAGTGGTGCATAGCAGGATTTGAGAAAGAGAAGTATTTACTAAAACATATTAGTGTTTGTTAAAACAAGTATTATCTCTTTCATCATTACATTAAATAGAAAGGAGGAGCTTATACTTTGTCACAGCGGAACTGGACGCGGGATGAAACTATCCTTGCTTTCGAATTGTATTGCACAATTCCAAGTTCAAAAATCACCGTCCACAATGAAGACGTTGTTTCTCTTGCCCGCCTTTTAGGCAGAACGCCTGGTGCAGTAAAGCTTAAGATACAGAACTTCAAGTCTTTTGACTCAAGTTATACTGCGGATGGGCGCGTTGGCTTAAGCCATGGAAGCAAAACAGACAAGGAAGTCGTGGAGGATTTCATAGATGATTGGGACAAGATGATACTTGAAGCGGATAATGTGAGAAAAAAACTCGGGCTTCCTGTTGAATATAATGAAATTGCTGAAGTACCACACGGTCATTCTCAAGAACAAACCGTAAGGGTCAGGATAGGCCAGTCTTTCTTCAGAAAAGCCGTATTGTCCGCCTACCGCTCAAGCTGCTGTGTTACGGGGATTGAACTTCCTGAACTGTTGATTGCTTCCCACATAAAGCCCTGGTCAGCGTCTGATGATGGAAAGGAAAAAGTGAACCCCCAAAATGGTCTTTGTTTAAATGCTTTCCATGACAAGGCTTTTGACAAAGGGCTTTTCACTTTATCATTGGACTATCAAGTGATTGTTTCTGAAACAGTTAAGTCAACCAGCAATGATACACTTATCAGTTTATTGCTTGCTTATGAAGGAAGGCGGATATTCTTGCCTACGAAATTTCTTCCAAAGAAAGAGTACCTTGAGTACCATAATGATGTTGTATTCAGGAGATGAAGATTGAAAATGAGCCGAGCTAAAGAATTGGTCGATAATATTATATATTTTCTTGCTGATTGGTGTGAAAGTGATCAGGATGCCTGTTGCCCAGTTGATGAGAGCATTGCAGCCATCGAAAGCTATGAAACAAATTATGAACAACCAGACGATAACCTTGTTTTTGCAGCGGTCCGCCATCTAAAAGACATAGTAAACCCATGGAATGACGATAGCCTGTCAGAAATCATGCTGAACCTTGGATTTACGGTTGACGAGATAGATAAGTTCAGCCCCGCAAAATCTATAGTATACATAAGCTTTGGAATACAAGACTGATATAAATAATATAATTTAATAGTGTCGAAAACCTCTCAGTTGTGCTTTGGTTGTGTTAACAACATCAGTTCTGAGTTTCTTTAGTACCAAACTCTTTAGGCTTTTTCCTTATGGAGCTGTAAATCTTTCTGTCCTTTTCACGTTTATAATCACTTTAGTGTTTGTCGAGTGTTTTGTATTGCGGATGCAAAATGCAGAACAAACCCTTACTTGTTACTATGTATTATTATCTATCAGTAAAAAAGATTTTACAGCTTGTCTAATAACTGCATAGCTACTTTTATTAAATTGAGCAAGTAGTAGCCTTCCTTTTTCAGGATTACATTTCCATAAAGCTTCTGCAATTTTTAAAAGCAAGTACTCTTTATAAAAGCTGGCGCCTTGTATTGGTACAGAGTTTACACGCTTAAACATTTGTTGAAGTGGATTGACATATGCCTTGTTAGGCATAAGCAATGCACATGTTGCCAAACATAAAAGTCGATCATAATTCGGAAGTGTTTGGCAATCTATGCGAATCAATGCATAAGGTGATGCATCATTTACCCATGTATCTCCAGTTGGCGTGTTCAACATCATGGACGCAATGATACTTGACGCAGGGTGATAACCTCCTATAGATAAAAGTACAGCTAACTGGTTAATATCCCAATAATCATCAGGCATATCCTGAATGAAACCTCCACGAATAACGCCTTCTTTGTTTTGGCGATCGTAGTAAACTTCTTGTCCCCCTTTTTTCTCTAAGTTTTGAAGACGTGAATAAACTTGTTGTGCATAATGCGTTTTCCCATAAAATAGCAGTGTACGTTGCGCCAAATCTCCCATTTGAATCCCTTGTTGCATAGCAGTCATTAATAACTGAGCAATTTGGGAATTTTCTATTAACAAAGCCTCGTGATAAGCTGATCTGTCTCCAGTTTGTACACCAGAAGCAAGCCTGTGAGGAGAAATAGTATCTTCATCATTTAATGGAATATTATATGTAATAACAGCTAATTGACGCATATCCCTTTGAAGATTTTGAAGAGATACTTTGCGGATATCATCTTCAATACATGTAGCTGCTAGATAACCCTCCGCCCAACCCAATGACATAATATCAGCATTCATTCGAATATAATTAAATGCATTCTGACTAAAAGATATAGCTTTCCCAGCTATTAAAATATTATTTATCTGTGGGACAGTAACGGCACGCAGTGGAACGGATACAAACCTAGCTTTACCCAAATTCGGCATTAGTCCCAATCGTCCAATGACATCTAAACAACGTCCATGAGGATCATATGTGCTATATGCTTCAATCAGAACATCATGATAGCGAGTTTCTCTAGCTACATTGGCCATTTTTACTGTGATATTACCGTGAACCCTCCTACTCTCTCGTATCGTAAGCATGTCATAAAGATCATATTCCTTCGCATTTGCTACATTATTTTCCAGGGCGCGAGTCCATTCACTTTTTTTTGTATTATCTATCGTGTCTTGGTCAACATTTCGTTTACCCATCGATTCATCAATGCAACGATTCCATTGGCTATAATTTTGCATAACACCTGTATCATCATCTCCAGTACTGAAGCTGCACCCACATAGAACTGCAAGATCTCCATCTCCTGTCGCATCAATGTATTGCTTAGCCCGTATTGTAAAAAAACCTTGTTCACCTGCCACCAGGATACGGTCAAGATGTCCGTCCATAACTTGTACACCACATACAATCGAGCAAGGAATATATTTGATATTCTTCATTTGATTAGAATAGTATATCATTTCCGTAACAGGATTAATTATACTTGCGTCCTCATTAGAAAATTGTTTTTTTGAAAATGATTGAATTTCATTAAGTTGCTTTGAGAAAAGTTTACTTCTGTTTCCATAGTAAAAACCACTAACACCGCCCAAAGTTCTTGTACCTCCAGGATAAGCATTTAGCTCAATTCCAATTACGTCAGCCCCTTGTCGCGATGCTGATATCGCAGCCCAAACTCCACCTGTACCTATGCCAACAATACAAACATCACTGTAAAATAGTGGAAGTTTTTCAAAATTAAAAGTAGGGCACCCATCCATTTCCAACCATGGATAACGTTTTCCTGCAATCAGAATTTCAATGGGATCATCCTCATTCTCTCCTTCATTATTCCATCCTTTCAAGGCAAAAGAAGGTTCTTTTTGAGCGTAGAGATCTAATGACAATGGGAGCGCAGTTCCTGGCAATGCATCAAATTGAGTCACAGAGCCTAACGTAACAAAAGCAAACACTGTCTGATCAAGAACATACTCTCTAATTTGTGGCATCGTCATATCGTTTGGTAAAGTATAGTCGAACTCTGCAATATATTGACTATTGCCCATGAAGCCTTGGCAAAGTCTGACACGGTTAATAGATTTTTCAGTAATTGGCTCTATACTCATTAGCTCAAATCTAGCCACTCCTTGGGTGCCCGCTAAAAATATGCGAGGTCCCTTCGTAACTAAAGCAGTTGCTTCATCATACATAGTCGCATCCCATGCTTCACAACATGGAATATGGTGAATCCCCCACTTATCAGCTATAAGCACTCCTGTTAGCGTTTCGTTTGTCCCTAATGTCAATCCGATAAAATAACTCATATAATGAATTTCAATTCCCATACATTTCATCCAATACAAACCAAATTGTTTCATATCTATGGGAGTAACAATCGAATCTATATCAAAACTACTCACAAATTCACGTGAAGCTTTATCTAAAATAGTATGTAGAGTTTCCCTTTTTTCAGCAGCATGATATCGCCAAGTCTCTATTATATCCTGTAACAAATAAGCGCCCCTCGATAATAAAACAACATGATACCCGTCCCGACTAAGTTGAGATGCTTTTTGCATCCCCATAAGAGTGGCTCCGATAACAACTGCCTTCTTCACACTGCCTCCACTTATCTCAATCTTAAAGCTCATAGTTTTTTTTGTAATCCTGAGGTGAAACGCCAACCATTCGTTTAAACAATCTGGAAAAATAACTTGCACTTTCGAATCCAACTTTTTCGGCAATTTGAGATATAGCTAATGTCCCCTCTTGCAGCATCGCTTTGGCATGCCGAATTCGTATTTCATTTTTATAATTAGTAAATGATATACCAGTACGTTGACTAAATTTTTCTGACAAATAAGTCTTATTTATAAAAAGTTCCTCTGCAACTACCTCTAATCGTAAATTGGTTTCCATAAATCGATTTTCCAGTAGCTTAAGCGCTTTGTCAACAGAATCCAATTCATTTTTGGGTCTACTCTGTGCAAATACTGAAGATAAGTGCTCATAAGCACGGAGCATAAGCGGTTCTACTTTTTCTTCTTCCAATGGTTTCAACAAATACTGGAAAACACGATATTGAAATGCTTGTTGGACATATTCAAAATCATCATAGCCACTTACTAGTATAAAAAGAGCATCTATCTTATGCTCCTCACAAAGACGGGCGAGATCTATACCGCTCGATTGTTTCATACAAATATCTGAGACAATCAAGTCGGGTTGCTGAATCAGAATATCTCCCCATGCATCCTCAGCACTGGTATATTCACCACACAGCTGAAAACCATTTTTTTCAAACGCAAAGCACCTTTTCATATCGGCCAATGCCCATTGATCATCATCTATAATTATTGCACGAAACACGGTAACCCCCTTCCATCTATAGATAAATGCAGAGAATCATGGTGTAGTCATATGACGAGAGAGCTCTTCTCTCGTCATATGACAGAATTGGTTATTTAGACGGGAATAAGGCATTCATTTCTGCAAGGAGCGGATTCACCATCAGTTTATATTGATCAATAAAAGAATTCCATTCTGTCTGAATATCAGCATCGTTAAGCAACAACTTGGAAGCTGCACCAACAACATCCACAGAGTAAATCTGTTTTGCATCAGAGTTATAGAAAGCATAATCAAAGTTGTAGGGAATTACAATTCCTGTTTGTTTGATTGTATAGATATCTGATACAATCTGTTGTACTCTTGGATCAAATGCTGGACTGACAAAGGAGAAATCGTCAGACAAGATTGAAAGATAGTTGAAAGGGTAGAAAGAAGGATAGGCTGTGATCGCTGTTTGTCCAGTCAGGCTAATCAATTCTCCATCTTCTCCATAATCCCAATCAACTCCCTGTATGCCCAATTGAGTGACCAACTGACCTTCTTCTGTACAGAGCCAATCAACCATAGTGAGAATTCTATCCATGGTTACCTCATCTGTATCGGGATTAAAAAGTGTCATGGTCCAATAGTTGGTTGTTTCCTCTGCATATACTACACCTTCGTTGTCTGAAAGTGTGACCATACTGACGTTTGCATAACCATCTTGAACGTCATTTGCCTGTTTGAACGCATCAACGATCTGGACAACTCCGCTACAAGAACCAGAATAAATTAGTGCTGCTGCATTACCACTATAAAAAACACCCATAGCATCAGTATCTGAAAGTAAGTAGTAGTCAGGATCAATGAGCCCTTGTTTATAGTAGGAACGTAGTTCATCGATTACATCTGTAACTCCCTCCATAGTGGGGCCCCAAGCATATCCTTCAGGTGTAGAATTGAATCCATCAAAGTCGATTCCTGTAAACATCATGGCATATGTAAGAAGCCTGTTTTCATTAGTTGTAAGACCAACAGTACGGCCAGTGCCTGCAAGGTCATTGTCAATGCATCCTTGCAGGTAGGTCTTAAATTCATCTATTGTGACAGAAGCGCCCCACGGGCCCATATCAAGCTTTGCAAGCCAATCAGGACGATAGTATATTGAAACATGGCTAACAATTTGGTCCATGTCCGCAAAGTTAGCAAACACAGCATGCGGTATACCATAGGTCTTTCCATCGATATTGATGTAGTCCGATAGGCCAGTTGCTTTAATCATTTTGTACAGGTTCGGATATACTGCTTCCCAACCCTCTGGTAACGCTCTTATTAGGTCTTGTTCAATGTAACTCATATATGTAGAATAGTTAAATCCAGCCCACATTTGAGCATTTGGCATTGATCCACCAAGGATCCATACAGATCCCGTGTCATCTTGTGAGGCAGCATCAACTGCCCATATATCAATGTCAACATTGAATTTATCGGTAATGGCTTTGTACAGAGCATCAGAGTTCCAGTCGTAATTCGCACGCACATTACGACTTGAGAGACTGAAACTAATTGGAGTGTCGTAGGTCGATTCGGCAAGCACAGGCATTACTAACACCAACATCACGAATGCCAAGAAGGTCGCCATAGTCTTTTTCATTTTTGCATCGCTCCTTTATCTTTTCAAGTCGGTACAGTTTCACATTTTGATTGCACCGACCATGATTCCTTTGGTAAAATATTTTTGTAGAAAAGGATAGACAAGCATAATAGGCCAGATTGTAAGGAGAACAGCTGCCATTTTGATGCCTTGTGAAAAGTTAGCTTGAGTACTCATTCCGGTTGACATATCCGTAACATCTGACGCTGCATTAACAACCATCCGAAGATACAATTGAAGTGTTTGAGTACCAGTAGATGTAAGCGTTAGAAGGGACCAAAACCATTCATTCCAATAGTTGACCATAGTAAATAGTGTAAAAGTAGCTAGCAAGGGTTTTTGAAGTGGCAGCATAATTTTGAAAAAAATAGTCAAATCATTTGCACCATCGACTTTTGCAGCTTCTTCAAGCGACTGTGGCGTTGCTTCAAATCCGCTTTTCATTACAATAATATTAAAAGCAGACACACCAATGAGTAGTATTACACCAGCGTAAGAGCCTACCATGCCATACTTTTTCATAACAAGATAGGTTGGCACGATGCCTCCGTCAAAGAACATAGTGAACAGCATTAGCATAAAGAAGGCTTTTTTCCCAGGCATGTCTCTACGTGAGAAAACATAAGCGGCCATTACCGATGCCGTCATACCCCATATGGTACCAAGTACAGTGATTATAAGTGTGGACTTATAGCTACTGGCTAAGCCACCGCTTTCAATTAAATAGCGATAATTATCCAATGAAAAATCTACCGGATACAGAGAAAGTGGATTGCGATTAAATCCAGCCCCTGTCTCTAAAGAAATAACAATTGCTTGATAGAATGGTATTGCAATTAGTAGCATAAAAAGCGTAAGCATTAGATAAATCATGATGTTGCAAAACGTAAAACAGTTGCTATGTTCTTTTATTCTACTACTCCTCTTTTTCATCAGGTAAAAAGCCCCTTTCCAGATACCCTTCTCATCATGCTGTTACATATTAAGAGAAGTATAAAGTTGATAATCGATTTAAACATGCCCACTGCTGTTGAGAATCCATAGTCAGGCGTTGCTCTAAATGTGATGTTATAAATATAAGTGTCGATTATTTCTGAAACGCCTTTAACAGCAGAATTTTGCATATTAAATATCTGGTCAAAACCTGCATTCATCATACGTCCAACCGCTAATACAAACAACACAACAATGGTCTGCTGTATGCCAGGAAGGGTAACATGCCATGTTTGTTGTAGACGGTTTGCTCCATCGACTTTCGCAGCTTCATATAGTGTAGGGTCAACCGCGCTGATTGATGCCATGTAAATGATTGCAGACCATCCCATTTCTTTCCAATTTGACATCGTATACAATAAAGGCCGAAATGACTGTGGGTTCGCGAGGAAGTTGATTCGAGTGCCACCTAACATAGCAATTAATTGATTAATCGTCCCATTACTAGCAAACATATTACTAACCATAGTTCCTACTACAACCCAAGATAGAAAATGCGGAAAAGTGTAAATTGTTTGATAAAGCCGTTTGGTACGTGTTCCTTTCATTTCATTGATCATCAATGCCAGAAGAATAGGGAAAGGAAACTCAAAGACTAAACGGCTTAAACTGATTTCAATTGTATTGATTATGGCAATTAAAGCATCTGGAGTTATAAAAATTCGTTGAAAATTTTTTATTCCTACCCATGAACTACCCCAAATTCCTCGGTTCGCCAAAAATTTTTTAAAGGCTAGAACAAGTCCTGACATCGGTTCATATTTGAACACAACATAGTAAAGTACCGCCGGAGTTAACATTAAATATAAAAACCGTGCGTTCCAGATTTTACTAGTTACAACAAGTGTACGCTTTTTAATTTTCCAGCACCTCACTTATATTATGTACTAGAATGCTACCATATATTACATTTGTCTTCATTCACTTTATTCGGACAGATTTGTACTTTCTTCGGTATATTCTCTTGTTCATAGTAACATAGATATACTATTATCAAACAGTAAGGAAATTTTCAATCTAATTAATTGTCGTCAACGGTTACTTTTATAAATATGTGTGCTAACAGCTTTCCTGTTGATTGCTTTTTATAAAGCAAGTAGCTTCCTTGGTCACATATAATAGCAATCCTATTTTGTATATTTGAAATTCCAATCTGAGGACGTAAGAGATTGGTCGGCTGTCGCCGTTCGTTTATTTCCTGTATTTGCCTCTCAGTCATACCTATTCCATCGTCCTCCATCTCAATATGAAGTCCATGTGAATCTACATAACTTTTTATATTTAATTGACCCTCTTTCTTTCCAGCATGCAGAAAACCATGCTGTATAGCATTTTCTGCCAAAGGTTGAAGTATCATACTTGGCATTCGCATGCTCAAAGTTTCCTTCGCTATAGATGTTTTAAGAATAAATGAATCTCCATAGCGGATAGCAATAATTTCCATGAATTGTTTTAGGCATTCAAGTTCATCCATCAAGGTAACTAGGCTAGTGTTTCGTACACAATACCGATAAATATGTGCCATAGTGCTTGCCATTCTTGCGACACCTTCAATGTTTTGCGTATATGCCATTCCTCGAATACATTCCAAGTTGTTATATAGAAAATGAGGATTGATTTGAGTTTGAAGAAACATGACTCGCTCACGAAGATATTTATTTTCTGCTTCTGCCGTTTCCTGACTTAGTTTTTTTACATGTTGTACCATGCCATTCATTCCGGCTATCAACACTTCTAACTCGTTACGTGATGTATCAGGATTCTGAATACCTCTCATCACAATATCGATTTGTTGTGTTTGCTGAGCGATGTTTTCTATTGGGCGTATAATACGTTTTCGCAATGCAAGCGTGAGAAGAAACTGGAGAACTAATAGCAATATAACCATGCTCACAAAATACCGCCACAGAGCCTTTTCTTGTCTTGATTCACCTTCTAGAGGGGACATAGCAAAAACCTTCATTTCCGAGTCCAAGATTTCTCTTACTAACAAACGATGATCTTGCTCAGGATACCCCTTTTCAATCATGTACTTAATGTCGTGATTATTACTTACAAGAATTGTCTGGCCAAACGTTACAGCAACAGCTGGAGAAGTAAAATCTATTGCTTGAGAAAAAATATTAAAGTCACAAATAACAATTAAACAGCCATGATAGGATTTCCCATTATAAGGAATCTTCGGGGTGGCAATAGGTGCAACTATACCAAATATCTTCCTATTATCATAAACAAATGGAGGTGTAATGACTATATTTTCAAGAAAAGTTTCCAGATTATACTTTTTTGCGATATCACGGTACGCAACTACTAATGATGCTGCGGAGAGAGTTGAAAAATTAGCTTCTGAATAAATGCCGTTCTGATTTGGAGAATGTAACTTTATACTAATGACTCCAGGATGGTAACGAGAAAAGCAATTTAGTATAATATGTAAATATTCCTTCACTTGAAAACGTTGCGATGGGGACATTCTACTGAACTCTTTAAAAACTGGCTCTGCTGCAAGGCGAAACATATCTTCTGTAATATCTGATATTTGAGCGTGTATCCGGGAAGCAGTCAAATCAAGTGTTTTATTAGTATGGTCTAACTCTTGGTCACGAATGCCATCCCCATATTGTCGGTATGTCATTAAGGCAATAACCGAAAACAATAGTGTCGATGTCAACACAAATATGATTAATGATTTTGAAAGTGTCATTTTCATCTTATTTTCTCACTTTACTATTCTAAAGTTTTCAATCTCTTTTCGAACATATCATATCATATTCTATATAAATAAGTAAAATATCATCCTGCACAATATTGTATGCTGTTTAGAGTAAAATTGGTCAGTAAAGTTTTTCAAATATACACTGATTTTCTAACTATCAAATATCTCCTATATCACTCTCCCCGGTAAAGCACTCCGGGAACAGCCCGGCATGCGATACCGGCTCGCCTTCGGCGTATAGATGCGAGGTGTCGCCCATCTGCATGCACCGGAACACCACCTCGCCCTTCACCCGCTCCTCGGTGATCAGGGTGGTGACGGAGGAAGGGGGCAGGCAGGTGGTCTGCCACAGCTGGGAGGCGGAGAAGCCCAACAGGTGCCCCATCAGCACCATGCCCAGCGCGAAGTGGCAGAACAGCGCGATGGTGATCGGCCGGTTGTCATCACAGCGGTAGAGGAGGCCCTCCCTTTGGTAGCCGCAGGACAATAAGAGCTCATCCAGCCCCGTGACCACCTCACGGTGGCGGGCTTCCACATCGCCCGCGGCCATCAGGGCCTGGCTGCGCCACTGGTCCTTGTCAAAGAGCGCCGGCTGATTTAAAAAATAGCGGGGCGGCAGGTTCCAGGGGATGGTATTATGGCCCTCAAAGGGCACCTTGGCCCGGAACTCGTGCAGCCAGGGCAATATATGCTCTTCCCGCCCGAGGGCGCGCAGGGTCGGCTGGGCCGTGTCCCTGGCCCTGCCCTGAGGCGAGCAGTAGACGGCGTCCGGCCGGATTGCCGCCATCCGTTTTGACAGCAGCTCAGCCTCCCGGAAGCCCTTTTCGGTCAGGGAATCGATGCTGTAATCGGGCTCGGCGTGGCGGATGATCAACAGGCGCATGTATCGGCTCCTCCTTATCTATACGGCGTCCCAGATCCTGCGCGCGTTGTCAAGCGACACGCGGCTGGCGTAGAAGGGGTCCTCCAGGCCTTCGAACTCGATGACGATGGGGCCGTCGTAGCCGCTGTGCTTGACGGCGGCGATGATCTCCCACATATCCAGGTCGCCCTGGGCCAGGATGGCGCCGCGCAGGTAGCGGCCCGCGTTGGACCTGAACCAGCTGCCCGCGCAGTCAAACTCCGTGCTGTCGCCGGGGTCGCGCTTGCGGACATAAAAATCCTTCAGGTGGATCATATCTGCCAGCGGCGCCAGCGTCATGGCAGCGGCGGCCGGGTCTTCATCCACGCAGATGATGTTGCCCGTATCCAGCAGCATACGGTAGTTTTCGCTGTCCACGGCGCGCACCAGCCGCTCGCAGCGGTCGCAGCCGTTGACGAAGAAGCCGTGGTTTTCAAGCATGGTGACGACGCCCAGCGACTTTCCGTAGTCGCTGATACGCCACGCGGCATCCCTCATCCGCTCAAAGAGCTGCTCGAAGAAGACCACGCCGTTTTCGTCCCGGGGCCTTCTGAAGGCGGATATATCGTGGCGCATGCGGGGGGCGCCCAGCTCGGCCGCGATGGCCACCTGCTGCTTGACGCGCTGAATCTCCGCCTCATAGGCCGCTTCGTCGCCCGACAGGAAGTCGGCCAGGACGGAGTAGTTGGCGATCTCAAGGCCCGCGTCCCCGGCCGCGCGCACGGCGGCGCGGATGGCCCCGCCGTCTGTGCGGCCAAGGTCATCCGTAAACTTATAGGCAAAGGGCACGAGCTCCACGCACTCCGCGCCCTGTGAGGCGATCCAGTCGAGGGCGGAGGGGAGGGTCAGGCGGCCGCTTGCGATTTCCTTGTCGACCGAATAGGTGCTGATACCGAGCTTCATAGTTATGCCTCCTTGCGGCGCTTGCCGCCTCAGTCCTTAAAAGCCTTCACATGCATGCCGATCATCAGGTCGTCGGACGACTCAAACGAGAGCTTGACGATGAACTTGGTGGTGTCCAGCGTCACGCGGCCCAGGGGGTTGATGGAGACGACCGTGCCCGCGCGCTCGTCCGCGTAGGCGTCCACGCTGACGCGCAGGGTATCCCCGATGCGGATGCCCGCGATATCCAGCTCATCGACCTCAAGCGCCGCCTCCAGCGGGCCTTGGGGCAGTATCGTCATCAGCGCCTGCCCCTGCTGGACAAACTGGCCGGGCTGCACCAAGACGGAGGCCACGATGCCCGAATAGGGGAACAGCGCCTCGGGCCTGACCTCATCGCCTGATTCATAGCGCGCGCTTGCGCTGTCCAGCGTAAAGAGGGGCTGGCCGCGCTTGACGCTGTCGCCTTCCTTCACCAGGACGGAGGCCACGATGCCCTCCCCCGCCACGGGCAGGGAGGCCGGGCGGACGATCTTGCCCGTGCCGATCTGGTCGACCCTGGCATTATCCTTGCTGGAGCCCAGGTAGACCCTGACGCTGTCTTCGATGTCAAAGTCGCCGCGCTCGATCTCCAAAATAAAGCTCTTATCGGATCTCGCGATCACGATGCCTTCGCCCCGCGCCTTGTCATCCCCGGTGCCGCGCTGAACGCGGAGGGTCTGCCCGATCACCACATCGCGCGTCTCCACCTTGTCCGCGGTGGAGGTGATCGTGGCCTCGATCTGCCAGACATCCTCCCGGTTGATGTAGCACAGCGCGCCGTATTGCGCCATGACGGCCCCGGCCATGTCGCCCCGACGGGCCCGAAGGCCTGCGATCACGCCGTCCGACTGCGCGCGGACCTGCGCGGGGAGGATATTAAAGGCGCTGTCCCCCTCCTGCACCGTATCGCCCGCCTGCCAGGAAAAGTCGCTCAGCTGCCCGCCCATGGGGGCGAAGACGGTGACCGGCACCGGCGCCTCGATGAGGCCTTTGGCGGAAAAAACGGGCTGTGCCGGGGCGGCATTTTCCGCGCCGACGGACAGAAGAAGGCCCGTAAAGATCAGCAGAGCCAGGGCGAGTGAAATCATCTTTGTCATATTGCACATATTGTTTGACTCCTTTTATTCGACGCTTTTAAGCGCCTCTACCATGTTGATGTGCTTGAACCTTGAGCCGAGGATCAGGTTGACCAGGAAGGCGAAGGCCAGGGTGCCCGCCACCGTGTATGCCCAGCTGAGCGGCTCGATGTGGGTGATGAACTGCACCGTGTTGGGCAGGCCGTAGGTCAGCAGCAGACCCAGCAGCGGCAGGCCGCACAGCAGGCCCAAAGGCAGGCCCAGGACCGTGATGATGAAGTTTTCCCGCAGCACCAGCTTTTTCATCTCCCTGCGGTTGAAGCCCAGCACCTTGAGCGTGGCCAGCTCGCGCAGGCGGTCGGAGAAGTTGAGCTGGCCGATGTTGTAAAACACCACCAGCGCCAGGGCCCCGGCAAACAGCACCAGCAAAAGCGCCACGATGTTGATGATCTTCAGCACACCGATGCCGTTGTCACGCTCCTTTTGCAGGGTCTGCACGGCGGTCACGCCCTCCATGTCCTCCGCCGCCGCGAGGTCGAGCGCGTCTCCCCTCAGCAGCACATGCGTCGGCATGAAGGGGCTGAGGTCAAGCTGCTTCCAGGCCGAGCGCGAGAGGTAGATGCCCTGATCCAGCTGCAGGTCCACCAGCTGTTCAACGATCACGCTGACGGGGCGGCCTCCCGGGTTTCGAAGCGTCAGCATGTCTCCCGCAGCCAGGCCGTAATCCTCCGCCGCCTTGCGCGTGAGGGCAGCACCCCGCTCCGGCAGGGTGACGGCCTCGCCCGAGGCCTCAGACAGGCGGATCATATCGTGCCCGTCCTCCAGCACATAGATCGGCTTCACCCGCCACTCGCCCTTGACATGGGCCTGGGCGGAGGTGATCATCTCCTCCTCAAAGCTATCAGACTGCGCGCGGGCGGCGATGTCCCCGGCGTAAGCGGAGGGCAGGCCCCCGTCCAGGCTCACGCGGGCATCGTAGTGCATGGTGCGCGTATAGTGGTTGATCAATACATAGTCGACGGAGTTGCTCAGCCCGAAGCCCGACAGGATCAGGGCCGTGCAGCCGACCGCGCCGATCAGCCCCATCAGCAGGCGCGCGGGGCTTCTGAACATGTTGCGCAGGATCATCTTATCGCTGAAGGGCAGTTTGCGCCACAGCCGGGGAAGGCGCTCCAGAAAGACGCGCCTGGCGTGGGCGGGTGGCTTGGGGCGCAGCAGCGCCGCGGGCGACAGCCGCAGGGCGATCCGCGCGCTCAAGAGGCTCGACCCGCCCGTGATGACAGCCAGCGCCGCCGCCACGCCGGCCGCGACCAAAGGCGATATAAAGGGCACGGCGTCGGGCAGGTTGTAGCTGGTGTTGATGAAGGTCATCAGCAGGGCCGCCAGGCCAAAGCGCGCCGCCAGCAGGCCGATGGCCCATCCGGCCGTTCCGACCAACAGGCCGTAGCCCGCGTAGTGGCGCAGCAGCTTGCCGCGCCCGTAGCCCAGCGCGAACAGCGAGCCGATCTGCAGGCGCTGGCTTTCCACCAGGCGGCTCATGGTGGTCCAGGTGATCAGCGCGGCCACCAGGAAGAACACCATGGGGAAGATGGCCCCCATCGCGCGGATCTGCTGGGCCTGCTCCGAGGCTAGCTTGATGCCCGTGATGTCCTCCCGGGGGATCACCAAGGTTTGGTAGTCGGAGACATGCGCGGTGATCCCTTCGCGGACAGCCTGCGCATCGGCGCCGGGGGCCAGTGTGAGCGCGATTTCCGAAAAGGGCAGGAAATCAAGCGCGCTCTGCGACACATAGGCGTATCCGCGCTTGTGCGCGGGGGGCAGCATCTCGTCGGAACTTGACAGCGTCACGTATTCGGGCATCAGCCCCAGGCCCGTCACGGTCAGCTCAAGGCGGCGGTCGCCCCGGCTGAGGCTGATGCGGTCGCCGATACCCAGTCCCTGCGCATCCGCGAAGCGCTGGCTGAGCATGCACTCATCCGCGGCCAGGGGCAGGCGGCCTTCCCGAAGCAGCGGCAGGCAGACCTGCGGCTCGCCCTCGTTGGCGATGAGGGTCAGCTTGGGCGCGTCCCGCAGCTCCTTTGCCTCAAACTCCTCGGTGATGCGGCGCTGGGCCGCCCCGACGCCCTCCATGGCCGCGATGTCCCGCGCGGTACGGTCGCTCAGCTCGCCTTTGACCCACAGATCGGCCATATTGCTCTGCCCGTACTGCGCCGTCAGGTCCTTATCGATGCAGCGCCAGGTGGCGTCAAGGCCCGCATAGAGCGTGACGGCCAGCGCGCAGATGATGAGGATGGCCAGAAAGGACTTCCACCCGTAGAGCAGATCGCGCAGCTGCTTTTTAAACAGCGCGTTTTTGCGGACACTCTTGTTTACCACACGATCTCCTCCATCGGCAGGGGCGCGTCGTTGATCCGCACATCCCGTATGCCGCCGTTTTTCATGCGGATGACCCTTTGCGCGGCCGGTATGATGGCCGTGTTGTGGGTGATGACCATGACGGTCTTCCCCATATCCCGGCCGATATTCTGCAGCAGCGACAGCACCATGCGCCCCGTCTGCGAATCCAGCGCGCCCGTCGGCTCGTCGCACAGCAGCAGCGCCGGGTTTTTGCACAGCGCGCGGGCGATGGCCACGCGCTGCTGCTCGCCGCCCGACAATTGCGCGGGGAAGTTGTCCATGCGGTCTGACAGGCCCACCCTGTCCATCATCTCCCGCGCGTCCAGCGGGTCCTTGCACACCTGCCGGGCCAGCTCCACGTTTTCAAGCGCGGTCAGGTTGGGCATCAGGTTGTAAAACTGAAAGACAAAACCCACGTCGTACCTTCTGTACAGGGTCAGCTGCTTGTCGCTGAGGGGGACGATGTCGCGCCCGTCCACCCATATTTCGCCGGAACTGGCCCTGTCCATGCCGCCGAGCAGGTTGAGCACCGTCGTTTTGCCGGCGCCGCTGGGGCCCACCACCACGGTGAACTCGCCCGGCTTGACCGAGAAGCTGACATGGTCGACCGCCTGGATCGCCATCTCGCCGATCTGGTAGCTTTTGCTTACGTCCTTCAGAATGATCTCGTCCACTTGATTACTTCCTTTGCCTGTTTTGAGTGCCCGCGTTCTGCGCCTCTTTGCCCTTATCTTGCTTTGGGATATTCAGCAGCCTCTCCAGGGTGAAGAGGATAAAGTCCATCATTTCGCCTGCCTTTGGCGGGTCGTCCATATTCTGCACGCCGACAAAGCCCGCGGTGATAAAGCGGCTCAGGCGCTCGGGCATCATAGGGGGCAGAATGCCCTCGGCCTCCCACTCGCGCAGCAGCTGCGTGACTGTCGGCTCGATCATCCCGCTGACATGGGTGTGGGTGATGGCCATCATCTCGCTGATCACATCCTCGCTGTGCCGGGGGTAGAGGGACTCCATCTCGCCCAGAAAGCCGACCAGCTGGGTCATCAGGTTGTGCACCCGGTCGATCGGAGGGGTCGACTTGTCGCCCAGAAAATGGGCCAGCTCCCCGATCCTCGCTTCCATCAGCTGGTTGATGACCGCCAGGAAGATCTCCTTCTTGCTGCGGAAGTAGTAGTAGAATAAGCCCTGCGCGACGCCCACCTGCCCGACGATGTCAGAGACGGTGGTCTCCTCATAGCCCCGGGCCGCGAAGAGCTTCCCGGCGGTGTCGATCAATTCCTGCCGGCGCTGCTCCGGCGGCTTGCTGACGCGTGCCATACTGCCTCCTTTGTAAGATTGCTTGACTAACTGATTGACGCAAGTCAGTCACTGACTTGTGTCAATCAGTATACTCGCTCAGGGGGAAAAGTCAAGGGTTGAAGGGATTTAAATGTGATAGTGAATACTCAATCCCATATGATGTGTGATATGATGAGCGCATGAAGTAAACCTCTCGTATACCCGGGCGAAAAGGAGCAGGAGATATGGACGCCAACCGGCTGAGCGATATATTGAACATCTCGGGCGCGGTCATACCGCTGACGATCCTCATGGTGGACAATGATGAGGATAGGGCCTTTCTTTCGGAGATGTACATCCGCTACAGGGCGCTGATGTATAAGACGGCGATGCGCTATTTCAACAGCAAAGAAGACGTGGAGGACGCCGTCAGCGATTCCGTCGTCAGGATGTGCCGCTACTGCAGCACCCTTCGGAAGGTGGCGTGTAACAAACGCGCGTCATATGTGGTCAGGTTAGTTGAGAACCTGTGCCGCAGCCGCTACCGTGAGATGAAGGGGCCTTCCTCCATCCGGGATGACTTGATCGATCAGGAAACCCTCGAAAACATACCCGGCGGGGAGGATGTGCACGGCATAGTGTTTGACAGGATACAGGCGGCCGATTGGCTCGACGCGTTTGAGCAGCTGTCGCCAAGGGAGAAGGATATATTCATGATGCGCCACGTTGACCTGATGGAGTATGAGGACATGGCGGCGACGCTGGGGATGACGGAAGGGGCGCTGCGCACCGCCCTGTCCCGCGTGAAGAAGAAGGTTGAGCGGCTGGCCGCCCACGGGGAAGAAGGGCAGTATGATAATTGAGACGGAGCGCGTAACCTCCCTCAACAGAAGCATGGAAGATAAGGCCTATGATCTGCTGGGCGATATGCTGACAGAGCGCACAACGGCCGCCCTGCTGATGGAGATCGAGGAAGAGGCGCAGGGGGACACAGCCGGGACGGATGCCTTCTTCGAGGGGCCGGACGGCAAGAACCTGAGGCTCATCGAAGTATACACGCGCAGACAAAAGACAAAGACATTCTTTACAAAGACGCTGCCCCGGGCCGGCCAAATCGCGGCCATCATCATCGCGGTGATCGCGCTGTGCGGCGGCGTGGCCATGGCGGCCAGCGATACCTTCCGCGTGCAGGTTATGCGCCTGCTGCTTGAGCCGACGGATGAGTATGTCAGGCTCAGCCTGGTGGAGGATGAGCAGGCTTCGTTTGATGTGCCGGCAGAATGGACAGGCAGGAATTATCCTTCCTATATTCCTGAGCACCTAAGCCTCCGCGGGATTTCAGCCCTGCCCGGGATGCCGGCGGCTGAATATATGGATACTGCTACTGATAAAATAACCCTTAGGTTCAGTGAGCTGTCCGGAGGAGTAATAAACATTGATAACGAAGGCGCGGTTGTGAACCAAGTTGCTATCAATGGCCATGACGCGCAACTGATGAAGAAGGACAGCATCATCAGCCTCTATTGGTCTGATGGCCAATCCTATTTCCTGGTAACGGCCATCGGCATGGATGAGGAGATGACGATGAAGATAGGAAAGAGCGTGCGGAGAATCGATTAAAAAATATTTTGGCAGCCTGTAACAAACTCGTCCTCCTTTTGGTCTTATTAGATGAGAAGACTAAAAGGAGGATTTGTTATGAAAGGTTCAAAGAAGTTTGCTTTAGTGGCTTTACTGGTATTGGGTTTGTTTGCTGTTGTCTTGGTTGCGGATGCAGGTTTTATAGATCAGGGAAATTATGATTCTAAGGCAATAGAACCATTCTATACCCACACATATAGCATAGCCGCTTATCTTGGTTTCCAAGGGAACAATGCTATTTGCAGTGGCGAAGTATGCCCCAAGAATAACGATTTCGCCTCGATCACAGTGACATTATATAAACAAAATGGATCAAAATGGGAATATATAGATTCTTGGAGCGGAAGCGCTACGGGTGGCAGTGCGGCAAGCGCAAGCGGTTCTGTAATTGTTAGCAGTGGAACTTATAAAGTTGTTGCAAACGGAAACGTTGGAAACAAGGAATTTCCAAGCGCCAGTACAATAAAGACAAAGCCGTAAAGAAGCAATTTACCATAATATTACTACAGCAGTGGATGTCGCACAGAAAATCAAGACAAACTAAGATCTTATTATGAGAAAGGAGTGGGTTCCGTTGGACAGATTAACTACCAGCAGAGTATTCTTTTCTGGAAATATGCGATCTGACAAACTTCGCTGATTAGCACTAAACTCGATACCTTGAAAAACATTTTGAAAGGAAAAATCCAATGAATAAGAAAGCATTAGTAGCGCTCCTCATGGTTATTCTTACCCTGAGTTTAGGAATTACCACAGCTTTTGCCGGAACAAGCATCCCCCCGACATCTAATAAAAAAGAGGGCTCTTATTCCGGAGTATTCAATAGCTTAGGAGTAACTCCTGTTTACTATTCCAATTATAACGTTAGACCCAGCACGGCAGGAAATATGAGGATGCGTGCCACAGGTTATTTGAATCAATCCGGAGCTACATCGGATTATCGGAGTGGAATTGGAAGGAGTGGAAACACAGCCGAATTGGGTAGCACCCGTCTCTACAATTTTTCTGACGTTTCTTCAACCAGGATAAATAGCTATAACTATTCATCCAGCGCTTCGATCTACTACTGGAGTTCGTTCAACTTAGAAAACAGGAACATGGTCGCACAGTTGGTTGGTACTTTTGACTTTCTTTCCCCGTATAAATAAACAGCAGGACTGCTATGACCAGGCTTTTGCATAGCAGTCCTGCTGTTCATTGGCTGATAGAGGAGGAAAAAGGGTTGAGAATGAAGCGCGTGTTGATTGCGGTTGTTCTGTTCATGATATTCGGGCAGCTAAGTAACGCGGAAATTAAAACCGCTAAGCCTTATAGCATATATCTTACTATCCCGGTTCCGGCAAAGAATATTGGGCCGGAAAATCTTTGCATCTCTGAGAGCGGGGCATTGATGGCAGTTGTCGGCGGCAAGACATCAATTTATCAGGATGGCAAATGGCAATCCACAAATGAAAAGCCCAAAGACACGGGATTCGAGGTTAACAAGGAAGGAATGAGCCATATTGTCAGCAAAGGCGATGAGGTGATCTTTTCGGTTAATTGGATGCAAACTTTGTTTCCGATTGATGAATCTACAGCCTACGGCACAAATAACAACAAGGTATACCGCATTGATATGAAGACGGGTGTCAAAGAGGCCATCTGCTATGTGGATGGGTGGAACAGCGCAGACTGGGCACAGAGCGTGTTAGTATCCGATGATACCCTGTATGTCATCCAAACCTATATTCCTCTGATACAAGCCATCGATCTGGCCGCATTGGACAGTCAAGGGTATAGCGCACTTAATATCGCTGTGGCCAGCGACATGGATATCGGCAATGTGGTGCTGTCTACTGCGGAGGAACTGTTTTTGGATCAGTATATCGGCACGATGGTGGATATGCAGGTTATGACAGCCGACCAGCTGCGGCTTGACCTGATGAGTAATCCCGGGCGGTTCGACTTGATTGTTGCAGAGCCGAGCTTATGGAACGATCTGGCGCAGGCCGGTGTGTTCGAAGACCTGGAGACACATGAAGCCTTGGCGGACGCTTGGCGGCTTTGGATTGATATGAGCCCAATGTGCAGGTATAAAGGAAAGCTGATGGGAGTGACGCTATGGGACAACTGCGATGTACTGTCGGTCAACAGCCAACTTGTCCCACTGCTTGATGATATTGAATGGCCGCAGCCTGACTGGACCTGGGATGACTTCCTGGCATTAGCCCGTGCTTGCCGCAAAGATCTCAACGAAGACGGCAAGCCTGATTTATATGTAGCTTACCAGAGGATGTTCTATCCGGATTGGAATATCATCAGAAATTTTTCGCTTCCTGTACATCAAGCGGCCCTTTTGTATCAGAACGGAGTCATACACGACCTGGATATCCCGGAGGTTTTCAACATGCTGTCCGTGTGGAAAACTTGTTATGAAGAAGGGCTTTTCTACCCTGCCGACGGCTCATATGAAGAACCGCACAGCGGGGTCGTGGTGTTTGCCGAAAACCTTCCTGCCAACTGGGCGCAGTATGAAGGAGGAAATGATATCAGGCTGACCATGCCGGGGCTCTCCGAAACACTGCATTGCAATCCTGCTGACAGCATTCTGATGTCTGTCAACGCCCACTCTCATAATATAGAGAAGGCCGTTTATTTCACTGAAATGTTCATGCGCTATGGGGCGGATGAACATGCCTATCTCAAGATAAACACATACTTTAGGAAAGAAATCTTTCCCTACCAGAGCACATGGAAGGAGCCGACTCCCTTTTATGAATCGCATTACGTTTCCGCGCTTGAAAACGCATACCGAGATACCTGGGATATGAGCCTGTATGATGACATGGAAAAGCAGTTGAGCCGCTACATACAAGGCCAGATTACGGCGGAGGAATGTGTTCGGCTGTGGCAGGAGAAGCTGCGTATGACGGAGATGGAGTAACTTATGGCATCAAAAAGACCCTCCCGCCTTCTGATCGGCTTTTTGGCCGCTTTAGCTTTTACGACTTATTTTTCGGCTACTTTCGCCTCGATATCAGCAGCAAAAGTGACCTTGTACAGCCCGACATCGCGGGTATTGGAGGATAACAGCTTTGTCAGCTGCGTGATTCCCCAAAGCGCGCTGGTGCTGGATGAGGAGGTGTTCATCGCGGTGGAACGGCAAGATATATGGGGAAGCAGCCTGGAAGCCATGCCTGTTCAGGTTGTAACAAAGGATTTGGGGGATGGTATGGCAGCTGTGGTAGAGGGGTTGACGGGCTACGAGCGTGTGATCGTGTCCTGGGACAGGCCTCTGGATTTTGGAATGCGGGTTATAGAAAAATGAGCGCCAAACGCGTTGTACTGCTGATTGTAAACCTAGCATGCCTTTTGTGGTCAGCCTGTATCCTGGCATTTGTGTATCGGCAACCGGATGAAATGATTGTCCGCGTGAACACCCAGCGGGAGCGGTATGACGAGATAATCAATGTATTGGCAGCTGATCCGCTTATCACAAACTACGGATCATATCTGAGAGAAGACGATGTCCTGATACAGGATGGGCATCTGCGGCGCTATGCCATGGCAGCCGCCATTCATGTGTGGGAAGATTATCTCGCGCCGTATCCTGCACGGATGATAAGGGGTGAGTTTATAAGGCCCGGGGATCAAGCCACGGTAGTCCTGAGCGCAAAACAGGCCAGCAACTTGTTTGCAAGCTATGATTGCCTCGGAAGAGTCGTTCGTATGGGTGAAAATAGTTATACTGTCAAAGGCGTTTATGAGCGGCGAGGCATTGCGGCCTTGTTTTCACGTATGGGAGAAGACGAAGCGTATTTTTCAAATGGTGACCCTGCCGGGAACTGGCTAATCAGGATTCAGCCGGGTAAAGGCGATCAAAAGGAATACAGCCTCATAGAAAAGCTGGAAGGGATGGGAATCAGGGATCTTTCCATTTCACCATTGTTCAGAACAAAGAGGCTTATTCTCTTCATGGCTGCCTTGCAGGGATATATCCTGTTGATTGTGTTGCTGAAGCGGGCTTCATCTTACAGAATCGGCGTACCATATTCTATGATGCAAGCATTGCGGAATATCGGATGGCTGATTCTTCCTGTGCTGATTATTCAGTATTTGCCGATTAACCCAATTTGGATACCAATGAACTTAACTTGGGCAGTGGTCAAAAGCAAGGCAGAAGAGCTGCTGATAATGAGCAATAACGTAAAATCTCTGCCCACAATGGAAACTACTCAATGGGCTTGGGTAATGCGCGAAACGACAGTGGCTTTTCTGTTTTTCTGGTTAAGCCTGAGACAGTTGTTCAGAAAGGGCAGAGATGCGAATGCGTAGCACCAAAGAGAAACTTCTGATGCTGCCGGGGCTGGCCGGTTTTTTGCTGTTCAGCGTGATTCCTTTTGGAATGAGCGTGATATATGCCTTTGTCCGTACACCTTTTGATTTCAGCTTTATCGGTTTTGATAATATCTTAAAAACAATCCGAAATGAATATTTCCAAATGTCATTGGGACATACGATCATATTCACTCTCGTGAGTGTGCTGATTACAGTGCTGCTAAGCTCCGCACTGACGTTTCTGTTTTCTTACAGTGGCACTACTTTGCATGCGCCCTTGATGCTGCCTGTTTTGCTGCCGACAGTAGCCATCGCCTTGATATGGAAGATGATGTTTGGACAGGACAGCTTTTTATACAGCATAGGATCAGGCCCGATGACCTCTTTGTACGCGTTATTTATATGGAAAAATACCGGGATTTACGTCATCATTCTGCTCAGCGCGATGTCACAGATATCAAGGGATACACTGGAGGCGGCTGCAATAGACGGCGCAGGAGTGCTTCGACGGTTCCGATGGATCGTATTTCCCGAGCTTGCGCCGACTCTGCTATTTGTATGCATTTATGCGGTCATGAGCAGTTTCCGGATATTTCGGGAAGCTTATTTGCTGTACGGCGCTTTCCCTGATACATCCGTATTTATGGTACAACATTATATTTACAACCAGTTCACCAGGCTGCGTTATCCGGAAGTGGCCAGCGCCGGTCTGCTGTATGCCATCCCTGTGATTCTTCTTGTGGCTGTATTGTTTTATCGCCAGGAGCGGGGGGAGGGAAACCGGATATGAAGAAACCGGGTCTGATGATTTCAAGGGGATTGATATATGCTTTTTCAGCCCTGTCTTTGTTGCCGCTCTTATTTGTTTTGACAGGAAGCTTAATGGGCAGAACGGAGTTTACACTCAGCTATGGCGCTACTGCTTTGCCCTTTCCACCCTTTACGCCACGGATGGCTTCACTGTCACAGTATGTCGACTTGCTGTTCAACACGCCGGGCTATCTGTTTGCGTATTGGAACTCGCTGTTTATCGGGTTGAGCATATGCTTGTTCCAGATTCTGACCGCTATACCCTGTGCATACGGCTTATCCAAGCTGCGCTTCAAAGGAAGGCAGACACTTCTCTTTCTCTATGTGGTTATGATGATGATGCCCTTTCAGGTAACAATGCTTCCTCTGTATCAGTTGGTCCAAAAAATGGGGTTATTTGATAGCCATTGGGCATTGATTGTGCCTGAAATATTTGCTCCGTTCACAGTCTTTTTTATGGCTCAGTCTTTGAAGCTTCTGCCTGACGAGTTGATTGAAGCTTTGAAGTTGGAAAGTTCAAGCCCGATGATACTGTACAAGCATCTGATCATCCCTATTTGCAAGCCTGCGATCATTGCCGGGGCAGTGCTTTCGTTTGTAGAGACTTGGAATATGGTCGAAAAGCCGCTGATCTTCATTCAGGATATACGAGTCTATCCCTTGTCGATGCTGCTGCATCAGGCGGGGGAATTAGCTTCTCCGGCTACGCTGGCAGGGTGTGTGTTGTATATGGTGCCTGTTTTGCTGATATGGATGTCTTATAAAACAGAAATATGCAGCGGAATATCAAAACTGGAAATAAAGTAGTGCCCCTGAGACAGAATATACCGGCGTTCTCAATATGTGAAAAATCAACGCGATGAACAAAACTCAGAGACTCCGTTACAGTGGAGGCTGCAACGACATTTAAAGGAACAGACTCAATGGCTCAGCACCGCTGAATTTTTTCGTAGTTGCTGAGACGTAAACAGTGCATATGAGCGAGAAGTTGCTTCTATCACTGACAAGCAAAGAACATAACACGGCAGCCAGAGTCCATAGTTACGCCCCCTTGGCAGCATCCAATCTGCTGAAATGAAAAGTTTACAATTGAATCGGCTGTGTTGTATTGCACTGTACGCCGGATGTGCTATCCTTATGTCATACGGGGTTTGTAAAAAGTCTATTAATTCAACCAAAACACCTTATCACAGGACACTTCACAGATATACTTTAGGAGTGCGTATGAAAACAAATGGTTGCAACTTATCCCCCGCTCGATATGCGTTTGTACTCATGATTCTCATAACTGTCTTATTGCTTTCATTCAGCTTTCACGCCCACGCGGCGATCAGCGAGACGGAAGCAAGAGCGGCAGCCTACCAATACTGTGAGGAGCAGTTTGCTTATCCCAAGAATAGTCAGGAAATATACGAAATCTTCTACCGTGATGAAGGCGGCTGGTCTTTTGGCATCAGGGTATTGGAAGAGGATGGAACAGTGATGGAATATGTCAGGGGGGAAATGGACCAAAACGGCAAACTCCTGAGCCTGAATAAACGAGGGGACATCACGCTGACTGAGCAGCTTCAGGAAGATCTTCGGCGCTGCGCAAGAAGCTACGAAGGCATGTACGCGATCAAGCAAAAATGGGAACGCCGGTTAGGTCAAGGCATAGAAGTGAAAGAAGCCAGCAAAGGGCAGCGGGATGAGCCTGACAGGCGTCAAAACGCACCTTTAACGGCGCTGATACGGCATGATATCCGCCTGCCTTCTTCTGCTGATATATCCTATGAGGATGCGAAGAAAAAGTCCGAAGAAGCCATCCTGGCGCTGCCGGGCTGGACGCGGGAGATGCTTGATTATCTCAGGATCAGCCTTGAAGTGTATCATGTGCCCGTTGGAAGCGACCGGCCCGTATATGAGTTTGTCTACGGGGTGGCGAGCTACGTTGGGCACATTGAGGCGATTGTTTCGGGAGCGAACAATCGGGCTAATTTTAACAGGCTTTTTGACGCGGAAGCGGAGATGTTCGGGAAGGCGATTCCTTATAACGTCGATGTGCGCATCGATGCCCGGACAGGCGAACGGATCGGTGAAATATATGTGGACATCCCGCCGACCAAGTATCGTGACACGGACTTCATTTTATGGAAATAGGATGATGAATATGAAAAGGCTAATTTCATTCTTTCTGCTTTTTTTGATCCCGCTGTTCTGGGCGAGCGCTCTTGCGCAGGACAGCGGATATGGGACCCGTACGGTTTTCTATGACGGAGACCGCGTGATGTCCGTTGCACAGGCAAAGGGCATCCTTTATACCCTGCGCGCAAGCGGGCTGTATGCCATCATGCCGGACGGCAGCGAAGAACGGATCGCGCCGGCTGATGATCTTGCGGGGGGCATCGACAGACTTTTATCGGACGGGCAGGCGCTGTACGGGCGCAGCCTGTTTGGCCCCCTGCCCCTTGTGATGCTGACGGATGAAGAAGGGGGGTATGTCAACCGCAGCCTGCTGGAGGCAGAGCCGGATGAAACGCGGCTGACGCTGCAAGTCTCCTTGAGGGAGGGGCAGATCTATTATATGGGCGATCAGAGCTCTTCACTGACCATCCGGTCTTTGGAAACCGGAAAAGCGCAAAGGGTTCCCCTGCCCGATGTCATGCTCTTTGATGTGATGGAGGATGGGCAGCTGATCGCGCTGACGCGGGAGGTCCGCTGGCCGGATGTAATCAGCCATCTGATCCGGATAGACCCCCGGACGGGCGAAAGCGCGCCCTGGGCTGAAGTGGATTCCGCCCGGAGTTTTCAACATTTGATCTATGACCGCAGCGCAAAGACAGCCTATCTGCTGACGGATACCGAGATTCTCGCGGCTAAAGAAGGCGGCAGCGCTCAGGCCATTGACAGCTTTATATACGGTGATCTGATGTCTGCCGCCTTGCTGGAGCAGGGCGCGGCCTTGGTGGTGGACGGTATCCTGGTCATCAGAAACTTTGCGGGCGGGCAGACGCGCCGACTGA
>CAZVUU010000013.1:0-38012 GCA_964630465.1 uncultured Christensenella sp. | reverse complement strand
ATGAACTCTAGTTCCACTATGTCTGAGTGGAAAGTAGCTTCATGCGTAAGCCGTGAGTATACCCGCTGATTGTTTACAAAAGTGAGGTTTGGATGTAATATACAAGGGCAATACAATTACAGAAACGGAGGTTCTGCATGTCCACTTTAACTTATAAATGCCCCTCCTGTGGCGCTCCCCTGATCTACCGGGGAGATACGCAAACCCTTCATTGTGACAGCTGCGGCAATTCTTTCTCCGGGGAAACGGTCCGTCAGGTATCTGAGATAGAACAAGCCCAAGGAAAAGACAGCATCAGCTGGGATATGCATGATGCTGAGTTTTCACAGCAGGAAGCGGAGCGCACAAAGACCTATTCCTGTACTTCATGCGGCGCTCAGCTGATGACTGAGGAAACCACCGTCGCCACCAATTGCGCTTTTTGCGGCAGCCCATCTGTGATTCCTGCACAGTTTACACCCGGCACGAGACCCGAAAGAGTGATTCCCTTCATTGTAAAAAAAGAAGAAGCCGAAAAAGCGTTTCATAACTACTTTCGAGGCAAGCGCATGCTGCCCGATGCCTTTTTAAAAGGCAAAAATCAAATCAGTCAGGTCATGCAGCTGTATGTGCCCTTCTGGTTGTTTAATTGTACTGCTCATGCTGATATGACATTCAACGGCACACGCGTCAATACGCGCCGGTCCGGCCAGTACATGGAGACGATTACCCAGCACTACCTGATTCGAAGAGCAGGCACCGTTGATTTCAAGGATCTCCCCATCGATGCCAACAGCCGCATAGAAAATGATATTACGGAGACACTTGAACCATACAAAACAGACGATTCCATCAATTTCTCACCCGAGGTGCTGTCAGGCGCGATGGCTAACCGCGCGGATGTCAGCCCGGAAGAATGTAAGCGCAGGGCAGATCAGCGCATCAGCATTACCGCCCAAAACACGATGCGCGATACCATTCAAGGCTATACCTCCGTCTCTCAGCGCAGCAGCAAGCTCAACATACCCCAAGGAACGTCAACGCCCGTTCTCTTTCCGATGTGGCAGATCACTACGATAAAAGATGGAAAACCATATACCTTTGCCATCAATGGCCAAACAGGAAAGCTGACGACCAATATCCCTTACTCCAAAGGTAAGTTTATCAGCTGGGCTTTGGGCATTGCCGTTTCCTTTGCGGCTTTCGCCTTTGCCGGCATGACCATTCTGTATAAGCTGGGGGTAATGAAGTGATGAAAAAGTTATTTATTCTTTTGCTCCTTGCCGCTCTGATCATTCCCGGGGCACAGGCAGCTTCCATGCAGCATGTGGCCGATCAGTCGGATAAGTTCAGCACAGAGCAGATCCGTGCGCTTGAAGACAGGATGCAGGCCATCTATGATACCTACAGCTTTGACACAGTGATTGTGACGACAAATGATTCGCGCGGGCAAACGGCGCAAATGTTTGCCGCTGACTTTTATGACGAGTTCCGCAGTTACGACGACTATCCGAACGGTTTGATTTTTTCTTTCAACTTCGATCTGGGCGATTATTATGAAGCGACCCGCGGCATAGGAATGGTTCTTTTTTCCGACCAAGGTGCCGATGCACTGGATAAACTCCTCCGTCCCTCTTTTGATAATCGTGATTATTACGGCGCGATGACCGTTTATCTTGATTCAATTGAGAAGCAGCTGTCTTTATACAGCCAGCCGGGCGAAGACGGGAAAATGATCGTGAGCACTACCCGCCGCCTTCCCACCTTCTCTGAATCTATGCAGTCAGCAGCCGGTCTCCTCCTGATTATCGGAGTGATTATAGGCTTTGTTTCCGCTTCCGCAATGCGCGGGAAAATGAACCTGGCGAGGCCGCAGAGCGGTGCGCGCAGTTATGCCGCCCCTGATTCGCTGCGCCTGCATGACTCAAGCGAAATTTACCTGTACCAAACCGTGACCCGCACTAAGATACAGGACAACAAATCAAGCGGCGGCGGAAGCAGCGGCGGAGGCTCGCGTTACAGCAGCAGCAGCGGCGGCTCCTATGGCGGGCGCGGCGGAAAACTGTAAACCAAGAAAGCGGCAATGAATCTAGAACAGCTGTTAGACCATTTGCGGGCAGATCCTTCTTTTATGGACTGTGTCAGCAACTGGGAAATACTTCCTCAAAGAGAAGCGCGCTATGGAAAGGTCCCGTCCACCATAGACGAACGCGTTACAGAGGCTTTGCGCCTGCGCGGCATCCATGATCTGTACACTCACCAAAGCAGCGCAATCGAGGCATCCGCTCAGGGAAAGGATGTTGTCGTCGTTACGCCGACAGCATCCGGCAAGACCATGTGCTACAATATCCCCGTTTTGTCAGCCATCTTGAAAAACTCCGATGCCCGCGCCCTGTATCTCTTCCCTACCAAGGCACTGTCTGCCGATCAGGTGGCGGAACTGTATGACTTGATTACGTTGCTTGATGTAAACATCAAGACATTTACCTATGACGGAGATACGCCGGTCGCGGCTCGGCGTTCCATCAGGCAAGCCGGGCATATTGTTGTAACTAACCCTGATATGCTCCATTCAAATATTCTGCCTCACCACACAAAATGGGTCAAATTATTTGAAAATCTTGAATACATCATCATTGACGAGATACACGCCTACCGAGGCGTATTCGGCAGCAACCTGGCCAATGTATTGAGGCGGCTTTTGCGGCTTTGCTCCTTCTACGGCAGCAGCCCAAAGTTTATTCTGTGCAGCGCGACCATTGCCAACCCCAGGGAACTGGCTCAATCTTTGATCGGCAGACCGGTTGAACTGATCGATAACAATGGCGCTCCCATGGGTGAAAAGCATGTGATCTTTTATAACCCGCCCGTGGTCAACAAGCAGCTTGGTATCCGTAAGAGCGCCCTTCATCAGACAAGAATGCTGGCCACCATGCTGTTACGCCATAAAATACAAAGCATCTTGTTTGCTAAAAGCCGTGTTCAGGTCGAAGTCCTGACGAAGGCACTGAAGGAGCAAGTCAGCGATCAATTGGGCCGATCCGGCCGGGTAAGAGGTTACCGGGGCGGTTATTTGCCCGGAGAGCGCCGGGAGATCGAACGAAGCCTCAGAAAGGGGCAGGTGGACATGGTCATCTCGACCAATGCGCTGGAACTGGGTATTGACATCGGGGCACTGGATGCCTGCCTTCTGTGCGGCTATCCCGGAACCATTGCCAGCACCTGGCAGCAGGCCGGGCGCGCAGGAAGAAGACAAGGGAAATCATTGACCATTTTAGTCGCTTCCAGTGCCGCGATCGATCAATATATCATCAGCCATCCGGAATATTTCTTCAGCCAGTCACCGGAGCATGCGCTGTTGAATCCTGACAATCTCTACATTTTGCTGAGCCATTTTAAATGCGCCGCGTATGAACTGCCATTTAAGGACGGAGAAAGCTTTGGCAACGCTCCGGGGGTTGACAGCATGCTGAGGTTTTTAGAGGAATCAAACATCCTGCGGCATGTCGGTGAGGTATGGCACTGGTCCACGGAAGATTTTCCAGCCAGTGAGATCAGTCTGCGCAGCGCCATGACAGAAAATTTTTTGATCATGGACATCACAGACCCTTCCCGGGTACGTGTTGTCGGCGAAATGGATCGCTTCACCGTGCCCATGCTGCTGCACGAAAATGCCATCTATCTGCATGAGGGCGTTCAATATCAGGTGGAAACACTGGATTTTGATGCCTGCAAAGCTTTTATCCGCCGGGTAGAGGTGGATTACTATACGGATGCCGACTTAAATGTTAGTTTGAGTCTGCTCGATATTGAGTTGAGCAGCGGTCAAGCGGCATTCGGTGAGATAAAGGTCACCTCACTGGTCAAGATCTTCAAAAAAATGAAGTTTGATACCGGTGAGAGCCTGGGTTATGGCCCGGTACGGCTGCCCGAAACCGATATGCATACTCAAGCCATGTGGATGACGCTTCAGAATGAAACCGTTGATCGGTATACCAGGGATATCCTTCAAAACGGCATGTTGGGTATATCCAATGTTCTGCGCATCGTCGCTCCTTTATATCTGATGTGCTCACCACGTGATATCGCAATACATTATCAGGTGAAGAGCCCCATCACAGACAGACCGACGCTGATCATCTACGATAATAATCCCGGCGGTATCGGTCTGGCTGAAAAAGCCTACCACATGCGTGACGCGCTGTTGCGCCACGCCAGAGAGCTGATTGCGCAATGCGGATGCAGTCATGGCTGCCCCTCCTGCGTGGGGCCAGAAACTGAGGTCGGAACAAGCGGAAAAGAAACAGCCGTTCAAATCCTTGACGAGGTGATACATTATGACCATTCATGACATCATTGAACTGCAGAGAAAGGCTTGTTCCTCCGAAAGAATAAAGACCATGGCGACACAGGACTCTAAAGCAGCCTTGAGGCAGGAATATCACAGGCGCAGGGACCTGCTGGTCAAACTTCGTCACCTGATACATGAGTTTGAACAGGGCATCCATCAGGCTTTATATGATGATCTTGGAAAATCAAGCGCTGAAGCGTATATGACCGAAACAGGCGTCGTCCTGTCTGAAATAAACTATGCTCTCAGGCATTTGAAAAAATGGATGAAGCCCCGGCGTGTACGCACATCGCTCTCTGCTTTTCCCGGCAGAAGCATGATCTGCCCCGAGCCTTATGGCTTGACACTTGTTCTCGCTCCGTGGAACTATCCTTTTCAGCTGAGTATGCTCCCTCTAATCGGCTCGATCAGTGCCGGAAATCGCTGCATCCTTAAGCCCAGCGAACACGCTCCGGCCACGGCTCTTTTATTAAAGGAGCTGATTGAACGCTGGACCGGGCCTGCATGCGCATCAGTCATCATGGGTGGCGCGGATGTCAGCAAAAGCTTGTTGGAAGAGAAGTTTGATTATATTTTCTTTACGGGAAGCACCTCCGTCGGCCATGAAGTAATGAAAAAAGCCGCGGCTCATTTAACGCCGCTGACACTAGAGCTGGGAGGCAAAAGCCCCTGTATTGTTGATGAAGACGCTGACCTGGAGTTATCAGCCAGAAGAATTGCCTTTGGCAAGGGTATCAACGCAGGACAGACTTGCGTGGCCCCGGACTATCTTTTAGTGCATGACAGCGTGCATGACCGTCTCCTTTACCTGATACAAGAAAACTGGGTGCGTTTCTATGGCGATAACCCGCTGCGTTCCCCGGACCTGCCCAGAATCATCAATGAAAACCACTACAAGCGTCTAATGAAGCTGATGGAGAACGAGGCTGTTTTCACGGGCGGAGAAGGAAACGGCGAAAAAATCGCTCCCACTCTCCTGACAGGTGTTGACTGGGATTCGCCCATTATGCAGGAAGAAATATTTGGTCCTGTTCTTCCCGTACTTACCTTCAGTTCGCTGCAAAAAGCAATTAATGAGATCGCTTCACGCGGAAGGCCCCTCGCCTGCTATATTTTCACCGATAAGGAAGAGAGGGCTCAAGCCATGCTCCGCGCCCTGTCCTTTGGCGGCGGATGCGTCAATGATACGCTGGTACATCTGAGCAATCCGCGCCTGCCATTTGGAGGGCTGGGAAACAGCGGCATGGGCAGTTATCACGGAAAAAACAGTTTTGATACCTTCACCCACTATAAGAGCATCCTCTGCAAAAGCAAGCTTGATTTCCCCTACCGCTATCCTCCCTACAATGAGCATAAAACAACCATGCTTAAACAATTTTTGAAATGAGTTGCAGCGATGGCCAGCCTTGAATATTATCATAAGGATTTAGATTATTCCTATGCTCCGGGTCTGTTCCCCAGCATGGAAGTCATTAAAAAACGTCCTGAGCTTGTCAGGCGCATGCTGGTCAGCAGCAGGCTGTCGGGCACTGAGGCGACAGAAGAACTTTTAAGTCTTTGTAAAATGCAAAGTATCCGGGTAGAGACTGCGGACCGCATCCTGAGCCGTATGTCAGGGAAGGGCAATGTGTTTGCAGCAGCTGTATTCCGCAAAGATTCCCCTGACCTGTCCCGGAAGGAAAAACACCTTGTATTGTATCGGCCGGCTGATAAAGGAAATCTGGGGACGATTTTGCGGACAGCCTTGGGGTTCGGTTTCCTTGACATCGGCGTCATTCATCCCGCGGCTGATTACTTTGATCCGCATGTGATAAGAGCCAGTATGGGGGCCTTGTTCTCACTCCGTGTAAAAAGCTATGACAGCTTCAACAGCTACCGTGAAGAACATGTGAATCATAGACTGTTTCCCTTCATGCTTACAGGCGCCATCAGCCCTGAATCTGCGGCAAAAGAGATCAAAGGACCTTACACTTTGATCATGGGCAGCGAAGGGGCCGGGCTTCCGGAAGAGTTTGCTTCCCTTGGTCAGGCCGTAAAAATCCGGCATCATGACAGCATTGACTCACTCAACCTTGCCGTCGCAGCTGGAATCGGGATGTACGTTTTTTCAGAGCAGCCGCTATAAGGGGTTTTTTTTGGGAAGACCTGCCTTCCTTGGATAAAGAACGGGTGTCGGACTCATTTTTACCACTGCCTGCACGCTGTGTTCCAAGCCCGGCAGTTCAAGCTCAAACCGATCACCCAATCGGCCTTTTAACAGAAAAAGAGCGCTTTTCAGGTCTGAAAGCTCTTCATCCAGTCCGGGCCCTTTCCAGCAAAGAGCCTCTCCGCCTACTTTGACAAATGGCAGCAAGTATTCCACCAGTACGCGCATCGGAGCGACTGCCCGGGCGACTGCAATATCAAATCTTCCCCGCCACTCTCCCCTGGCGGCATCTTCAGCCCTGGCATGGATAACACTGACATTCTTCAGCTGCAATGATTTTATGACGGCGGATAAAAAGTTGCAGCGTTTTTTCAGCGAGTCAAGCAACATGATTTCCATATCCGGCCTCATGATTCCGATGACCATACCCGGAAAACCTGCCCCGGTGCCGACATCGATCATGCTGCTTCCTTGTTGAAACCATGCCGGATGATTCAAAGGCACCAAAGAATCTGCATAGTGGCGCAGAGCCATTTCATCCGGCGCTACATTGGTTAAGTCCATTCTCCGGTTCCATTCCAGCAGCATCTCATGATACATCTGCATGGCCTTTTCATATTCTCCCAGCCTGATGCCTTTTTGCGCCAGCACTTTTGATAATTGCTCTGTCATGGTATCTATTGTCCTCCTCGCCCGGAAAGAAGGCGATAGACCGCTTGTTCGAGTGATCCTTCTTCCGGAATCTGCCCTGATTTCACCAGAAACTCTGTATCCGTTAAAAGACATTGCGCCTGATGCAACTCGTCAACCGTATACCTCTGCGCTAAAGGCTGCAGCTTGCGAATCACATAGGGTGACAAGGAGAGCTGTTTCGCCAATGCATCCGATGAGCTTCGTTCAGCCGATAATATTTTGATAAACAGCAATTGACGATACTGTCTTTGCAGAAGGCTGAGTAACATCAGCCGCTGCTCACCCTCCCGGATCATATTCCTCATCAGCCGATCGGCCAAAGCAGCGTTTCCTTTGACCAGAGCGTCTGACAGATCGAATACCCTGTATTCGGTCGATTTTGTGCAGACCGCGTTTATATCATCGATTGAGATGATCTCCCTGTTTCCCGTATAAGCCGCCAGTTTTGCCAGCTCATTGAACAGACCGTGCATATCGCGCCCAACGGCAAACACGAGCTGTTCCGCCGTATAATGGTCAATTTTTTTGCCATAGGTTCCCAGCTCTCTGGCTATCCATTTGATCAGCGTTGTTTGATCCAATGGCTCAAAGCTGACGATCCCCCCTTGCCGGGCAATCTGTTTATATAGCTTCCGGGCCGCACTTGCCTTGCCCTTGACATAAAAAACCAGGCAAAGGGTGTCGGGCAGCTTAGCCACATACTCAGCGATACCGTCCGTCTTCTCTGCCGTATCCTGTGCTCTTGTACTCTCTAAAAGAGAGCTCTCCCGGACAAGGACAAATCTTTTTTCTGCCATCATCGGTAAAGTCTCCGCGCAGGCAACGAGCGTATCGGTATCCGGGTTTATCAGTACCGTCTCGTTTAATCCCGTCGGATCATCCTTGAGCACAGCCTTCTTTAGCGCATGCAGCGCGCTTTCTTTCGTGAACTCTTCCTCCCCTTCAAACAGATAACAGGATCGTATCTCTGAAGATTTCAATGCTTTATAAAAGCTCTCGCGGTTCATCATATCCCCCGATCTGTGTAATGCCGGACTGACAGCTTCCCTTGCGGTAAAACACTGATAATAACGGCAGACCCTTCCTGTGTTCCCCAAAGAGGGATATTCATCCCGTCAAGGCGCTTCAGTGTGGCAGATGCATACTGCATTCGTGCCCGGTTGGCTGTCAACAAGGCCATCTGAGGAGAGACAGTGTGCAGGTATTCCAGGGAAGTACTGCCTTTCGCGCCATGATGCGCCAATTTAAGCAGCTGCGCAGGGACTGCCGAATACATCTCATACTCCTGCGTCAGGTCGCCTGCCGTCAGCAAACTGACACCATCCATATTTACTCTCAAAGCCATTGAGTTATGGTTTGCGTCCATCCCCGGATACATTTTACCATAGACCGGCCACAAAACTTCGAACCTCACTCGGCCGCTTTGAAAAACATCGCCGCGTGAGGCATATTGAACTTGAATGCCCGCTTCTTTCGCTCTTCTTAAGATTTCGTGACTATCATCAGAGACGGCCGTTTCCTCAGCGCTTTGCGGCAGCACAATCTGTCTGATACCGACCTTCCGGTCAATCAGCTGGATCAATCCGCCAATATGATCACGGTGTAGGTGGGATAAAAATAAAATGTCAATATCCCTCCCTTTACTCAGAAGATAATTGCTCAAATCGCCCCCATGCTCGGCTGCGTCGATCAAATATGTTCTTTCTCCATCTTCGATGACTGCGGCATCCGCATTCCCTGAACTGAATAAAGTGTATCGCACATGCTCCATATCCGCCCCGCGCTCATACATGGTAACGCCAAACAATATGAGCAATGATAAGGCGATGCCGACAAGCCGGCCGCGGAATCGCCCGGCACGAACATAGCGCGTGCAATTGATAAACACAATAAAGCATAAACCAGCGGAGACCATCCCTGTCGAAGCTGCATTGATGCTGGCATAAGGCAAACGGGAGACAGCACCCGTCACTTTGATGAACATCAAGCTTGACCACTTTAACGGCAAAGAAACGATTTGCGCCATCGGTATTGACAGCATCGCCAGGGGTAAAATGGCCAGCCCGTAGGCTATCATTATACCGATGATCAGGCAGGCAATGGGACTGAACAAAAGACCGATCAATGATATGCGGTTAAACACATTGATCAGCACCGGCATGGTAAAAGCGGTGGCGGCGACAGTCGTCTGCATGGCAAAAACAAGCCCGTCAAGCTTTCTGCTTTCCTTTTTGGAGCCCCATGTGCTTTTATAAATATGATTGAGGCCCTCACCCAGTGTAAATATTCCAAGGACCGCCAAAAAAGACAGCTGAAAGCCAACATGAAATAAATCCAGCGGCCGAACCGCAAGAATCAGCATGAATGCAATGGATAGGCTCGTCAGAGGATCACTGCGTTCGTTGTAAAGCCGTCCGCCCAGAAAAACAACACTCATGACAGCCGAACGAAGCACCGGAGATTTAAAGTCAAGGAGCATGCAATACAAGGCCAGTATGCCCACAACAAAGAAGAAGCGTTGTTTGGGTGACAGACCCAGTGCCTTGAGGATGACAATGAAGATGCCTGTCAGTATGCTGATATGAAGCCCTGAGATGGATAAGACATGGATGATGCCCGCATCTTTAAAGCCTTGCTCAACCTCATCTCCTATATCGCTGCGGTCTCCCCACAGCAGAGCACGGATTAATTCGCCCCCTTCTCCCATCGTTCTGTCATAAAGATTTGAAAGCCACAATGAGACTCGAAGACGAAGACTCAAAGGCGCCGGCCCTTCATTCTGTGGAATCAGCAAATCTCGCGCGCCGCTGACTCCGACAGTGATTCCCTGTTGTAAAAGATACAGCTTAAAGTTAAATCCCTGAGGGTTTTGCCTGCTCATCGGATGATAAACAGAAGCCTCCATTGTTACTTTCTGTCCGTCAAGCGGGAGCTCCGCATCTTTTGCCGGATAATAGGTCCAGTAAGCGGCCTTTACATGATATTCAGACCCCTCAGTATCTGTCATCTTCAGATTCTTTAGAACGGCTTTGATCCGCCCATCCTCATCACGCCTCTCGGGTATCCCCTTCACCCCCGCTGATATCATGTATTTTCCTTCGGGAGGCAAGGATGGGTTTACCAGGAACTGTGCGCGGATCATCCCGGCAAACAGACAGCAAAAGCACAAGCCGAGTATCATCATCCTGCGTCTGCATGCCAGGACAAGACAGATCAAAAGAGACATCGCCAGTCCGAAAAGCGGCCATGCCATGCTTTGTAGATAACGATGACCGCCGATAAAGATTCCGATGCCAAAGCTGAAAGCCAGGCATACAACCGGCCTCTGTCTAAAAAAGGATCGGAGCTTCACAAATCAAGCCAGGCACCGGGTTTTGCCCGGTTGCTGACGGGATAGATTGCTTTTGCCTCATAAACCAGGCTCTGACCATCCGATCCCGGCTGGAAATGAGTCAGAATCAGCTGTTTGACTGATGATCGTTTCCCAAGCTCAGCTGCCTGAGCGGCAGTCAGGTGAGGCAGGCCTTCATGCCATTCATCGCTGTGAAAGGTAGCATCACAAATCAGCACATCAGCGCCTCTGCAAAAATCAACAAGCGGCTCCCAGCTGTCAGTATCCCCGGTGTACACAAGCGTTTTGTTTCCATCATCCAGCCTTATCGCATATGCCGTTACCGAGTGATCAACTTTTTGTGTGTTTAGCCGGATATTCCCGATCATCTCCAGCTCCCGGATATCGCGCATGATAAACTCATCGCCCTCACACAGCTTCATCAAAGGCTGATCATCAAGCGGTGCATAAACAAGCAGTTTCTTTCTATGTATCTGCAGGTAGTAACGCAGTACCAGCATATCGCTGGCATGGTCATTATGCCAATGCGTCAGTATCAGGGCATCCAAAGAAGCCGGATCCATCAGTGCAACCAGCTTGCTCATAACGCCGCTGCCGCAATCCATCAGGATCTTTGTGTCTGCGGCTTTTACAAGATAGCCGCTGCAAGCGCCGTTTGCAGAGGGATAGGTTCCGTCACAACCAATGACCATCAGTTTCATATTGCTGCCTCCTTTTTTTAAATAGCAGGTAAGTAACGGCAATGAAAATACCCGTGAACAGAAGTATCGTTTGAGCCCGTGGCAAGCTGTTTAATGACTGCAGCACAATAACCAGGGCATTGTACAGAAAGTGAAAAATGATCGAAAGCCACAGGTTTCGGTATCTGAGTGTCAATGCGCAAAGGAAAAGCCCAAACACAGCCAGTGCGGCGAATCCTCGGAAAGAAAAATGTAAAAGTGAAAAGCTAAGTCCGCAAATGAACACTGCCCATCCAGACCCTGCTTTATCTTTGATGAAGCGCAGCAGTACAGCCCTAAAAAGGAGTTCTTCACAAAAAGCGGGTACAAGGGCTGCTGAAAAAAGCGCCGCGGCCAGTTCCCAGACATTTGACGCAGCCGGAAGAGACGATTCCTGAGGAAGGCGGATGGCCGTCAGCTCAAGCACCCCAAGCCAGACGGATGATATCAGAACTGCCGCCAAAACATAAGATACGGCCGCCAGCACCACTAAACCTGAAGTATATAGCGAGGGGCTCGACATCAACCCTTGATAGGCACCCTTCTTTCTCAGCATCAAAAGGACAGCGGGCGCACCGATCATCAATACTTCCAGTACCGCCGCGTACAGATAAAGCGCAAGAAGGCTGTCAGGCAGATGAGGAGCTGCCAGCCGTCCCAGAAAGAGAGTCAACACCGGAAGAATGACGGCTGCCACGAGATAGCTCGCGCTGCGGCGCCTACTCAATGGTATAAAACCCGCTGGGCCGGTCTCGCCAGGTCATTTCAAGAAAAATATCCTGCCCGGGCTTAAGCCCTCGGGCCGTCAGAGCCTCCTTCACCGACTGCATCGCCAATTCCGGCGTGTTGTTGTCCTGACTCAGATGTCCCAGCAGCACATGGCGCACACCGCTGTCGAACAGCTCAATCACGGCTGATGCGCAGCTTTCATTGCTCAGATGCCCACGGGCTCCGAGTATACGCCGTTTGAGTGATTCTGAATAGCGGTCATTGCGCAGCAGCATCTCCACATCATGATTGCTTTCCATCAGCAGCAGATCCACGCCGGCCAGCTGTCTGACAACACGTTTGGGTACCGCCCCCATATCGGTTGCAACGGCAACGCTTTTCCCGCCATAAAACACTCTGAAAGCAACCGGATCGATTGTGTCATGCGAAATAGCGATTGGCCGCACACCCATATCATCTATAAAAAAATCGCTCTCCGTTTCAAACACCCTCCTCAGCCCGACTGGCAGCTCTCCCACTACCCTTGACATCTTATTCCAGGTGCCTTCGTTTGCATAGACAGGTATGCGATGTTTGCGGCTTAATACCCCGACGCCTTTGATATGGTCAATGTGCTCGTGCGTTACCAGGATGGCTGAAAGGCTTTCCGGCAGTATGCCGATGCCCCCCAAAATGCCGGTAACAGCCTTTCCGCTCATTCCCGCATCTATCAGAATACGGGTATCTCCTGCAGCGATATAGGTCGAGTTCCCGCTTGAACCGCTGCTCAAAGAGCAAAACTCCAGCTTCATGAACGATTAAATCCTTTGATCATCTTGTCATGAGGCGATAATTTTCCGCCTCCTTCAGCATATGTTCCGCATGTCGCAAGCTGCTTTCACTTTCACGGCTGTACCCGCTGATCATACGTGACAGTTCAGCGACCCTCTCCTGACGATTCAGATGCCTTACCCTGCTGATGGTCCGCTTGCCCTGCTCCATTTTTTCAACCAGATACTGGGCGCTGGCCATTGCAGCGATCTGTTGCAAGTGGGTCACGCAAAGCACTTGACGGTACCTGGCAATGTTCCACATCTTTTGAGCCACGACCTGGGCTGTGCGTCCTGATATGCCTGTATCTATCTCATCAAAAACCATCGAGGGGATTACATTATGCTCTGCGGAGATGGACTTCAGCGCCAGCATCAGGCGAGATACCTCGCCGCCGGAGGCGATCTTTGCCAGCGGCTTGGCTTCCTCCCCCAGGTTTGGGGCGAGAAGCATGGTGATTGAATCGTCTCCGTCTAAAGAAGCGCCATTTTTTTGTGAACACAGCTCCACAATGAACTCTGTGCCCGGCATGTTCAGCTCTGACAACTCCTGCTTCATCCTTTTTGATAAATACTCAGCCAGGCTTCTGCGCGACTTTGTCAACAGATCGGCCTGCTTTCGATAGACATCAAGTGCCTTATCAGCCAGACCTTTCAGGCGGATTATTTCATCCTCGATATTCTCCAGCGATTTAAGCTCAGATTCGGTCCCCTCCAAGGCTTCAGCCAGATCGTCTATCTGTGTTCCGTATTTTCTGCTTAAACGCTTGAGCATATCCATCCTCCCCGCCGCTTCTTGCAGAGCTCCTCCATCTGCCTCAAAAGCATGCATGGCATCACGCAGCTCGATACCCACATCCTCTGCCTCATAATACATTGATTCGACACGAACGCGGAGGGCCTCGAATTGATCATCGAAGCCGGCGATCTCAGCCATAGCGCCCATTGCTGTCTGAAGCTGGCGCAACGCAGCATCGCTGTCACTGCGCGTATCGTAAAGGGCCGCATAGGCGTCCTGAAGCGAGCGGCTGATTTTTCCCGCGTTGCGCAGGCTGTCAAGCGCCTTTCTCAGCTCTTCTTCCTCCCCTGCTCTTGGTTTGGCCGCAGAAATTTCCTTGCGCTTTAAGAGCAGATACTGCAGACGTTCCTCTCGTCTGGCATTCTGGTCAAGTAGCGCCTTATGCGCTGTCTTTGCTTCATCATACTGCCTGTAGCACTCAGCAACCATTATGCGCAGCGCCTGATGGCCGGCATCGCCAAAGGCATCCAGAAAGCCCAAATAATTACGCTCGTTTAAAAGGGATTGATGCTCATGCTGCCCGTGTATGTCGATCAGAGCAAAGGCGATGGCTTTCAGGTGCCCGAGGTTTACAGCCATGCCGCCGATGCGGCAAGTCGACCTGCCCGATGCGGTCAGCTCCCGCGACAAAGTGATATGGTCATCTTCCGCATCCATCTCATTTTCTTTAAGCAGATCAAGAGCTGCCTGATTGCCTGACACGTCAAAAAGGCCCTCAACATAGGCCTTCTCTGCCCCGCCGCGAATCATGTCTTTGTCCGCCCGTGCTCCGATCAAAAAGTTGACCGAGTCCACGATGATGGATTTTCCCGCGCCTGTTTCGCCTGTCAGCACATTTAAGCCGCGATCAAAATCAACGGCGAGCTCGTCAACAAGCGCAACATTGCGAATTAACAGCTGCTTAAGCATTTATTATGCCTTATTTAATGATATCATGAAATTTATCGACAATCATTGGCGCGTCCGCCTCATTGCGCACAACGACCATGATGGTGTTATCACCGGACAGGGTGCCGAGTATCTCCGGCCAGCGCATGCTGTCAATCGCCTCTCCGGCAACATTGGCGCTGCCCGAAAGGGTTTTAATGACAATGATGTTGCCCGAATAGCTGATCGATACAACTGAGTCAACAAACATCCGCACAAAACGCTCGGAGATACCATGTTCTGCCTGGTCAGCAGTCGCATATTTATAACCGCCGGAAGGAGACAGTACTTTCAGCAGGCGCAGTTCTTTGATGTCGCGGGATACAGTGGCCTGAGTTACTTCAATCCCGCGTTCTTTAAGCTTTTCAGCCAGCTCTTCCTGAGTTTTAATATCATGCTGTTCAACAAGGCTTAATATGGCAGTTTGCCGGGCACTTTTCATAATATGGCCTCCTCAAATTATTTGACGCTCCATTCGGCTTGCTTTGATCTAAGTCTGGTATAAAAATACTGAGGGGCAAAGCGTATAAAGCTAACGCTCTCCGGGGACAGGCTCACATTGACTTCCACCGTACCCGGCAGTTCCAAAGATGTCTGCCCGTCAAATTGTATCTGCTGCGTTCTTCCGGGCCCAGCGGTAGATTTTACGCGTACGCGGACCCGTTCATCAAATACTATGGGGAGCTGCTGCGCCTTATGAGAGCAGATTGGCAGCAGCACGATGTTTTTCAGTGACGGATGAAGCACGGGTCCTCCTGCTGACAGGCAATATCCGGTTGAGCCCGTGGCAGATGAGACAATGACACCGTCCCCGTCCGTTATATAAACCAGCTCATCGTCTGCGTAATTTTCCACACGGATGCTGGAAGGATTACCGCCCCTGCATAAGACGACATCATTCATCACAAGATATTCCTCATCTGAGCCGCTAAGCCGGGCTGACAGCATCTGCCGATGTTCCAGGTGATAATCGCGCGCCTTCAGACGGCCAACCATCGCGCCAAGATCCATCTGATCTACTTCCAGAAGAAACCCGATGCGCCCCATATTGATCCCCAATACGGGAATTTTTTTGCGGGCGGCTGTCGGCAAGGTTCGAAGCAGCGTCCCATCACCTCCCAGAGAGATGATGCAATCCACTTCTCCCTTGCCCAAGCCGGATAGGCTGGCCTTCTCACCGATGTTCAGCTCATCGTATAGCCAGGCATCTAAGGCCACACCTCCGCCGGCTTCAAGGATGATCTCTGCCAGGTTGCGCGCAGCGCTGATGGTTTCTTTTTTTTGGGGATTAGCGAATAAAAAATACATTGATTCCCCTAACCCGCCCCTTCATTCTGATATCGCTCATCATATCATAGCTTGTATAATACTTCAATCTCATGCATAAACAATTGTCCGGCCGCCCGCAAGTCCCTAACGATTATGTATACCGCGCCATATTACTTGACCGCGCGCGGGATATGTGCTCGTCCCAACCAGTTTTTCATCAACCAGCTGGCCGTTTACGTATTTCTGCAAGTAGGTATCTATCACCGAACCTTCTTTTGCTTCGCTCTTCACCTTCTCCTCGTCCCTGTAATAGACATGTTCACCGTTTTTATCGGCCTCGTATTTGGGGGAAGGCGGTAACAATGTTTCTGATTTGATGGTTTTCAGCTTATACTGAACGCTTTCTTCCAGCGGTTCACCATAAATAAGCACTTCGGTGACCAGGTTGCGGGAACTTGTTCCGGGCTTAACGCGAACGATAATGTACAAGTCATGGTTTGTGTTGTTTCTAAACTTAAAATCGCGCACCCGGTCCTTCGTCCAATAGACAGTGGCATCCAGTCCCGGATCGGTATACCCGACGGGTTCACCGTGCGGTCTGCGGCTGGTAATCTCCAGGCCAGAGAGAAGTGCTGCCTGGTACATGGTCGAACTTGTCTGGCATACCCCGCCGCCTATGCCTGTTTCATAATAACCGTAAACCATTTCCAACGCTTCAAGATAACCGTTTTTTCGGGTCCTCTCCTGCGCTGTTGCGTTAAAGCTGAACTCAGTGCGGGGTCTTAAAACAGTACCGCTGATCTTTGCCGCAGATATCCTGATGTTCTCAGTGCGGTTGGGCTCTGAGCTGCTTGATATTCTTGTCTGAGCAACACTGCGCAACTGCATATTTTTCCGAAGCATCGCTTCAGTAACAGCAGGATGAATGGCTTCCGGCTTCAGTTCAAAATCCCCCGAGATCCCTTGAGCGGCGTTGTCAAGGATCTGTTGCTTTGCCTTTTCAACATCCAAGGCATACCCAATCTGCTCTTTTTGAAAAACAAAGGGATCGGGCAGGCTTGGATCAAACCGAATAAATACCGCATCCGCCGGCTGGGAAATGCTGCCCATATAATTAGCAATTTCATTCAGATATTGTTCTAATTTCTGGCTGACAAACTCACTGTTTTGTACCGTAGAGGCTTGATGAGGCTCGGCCTTCAGCCGGTCGATCGCTTCCTTGCGCTGATAGTTATCACCGGTATGCGTCAGATCCCACGCTTCTTTCAAGGCCCGGTTGATGGACTCTTCATTGACACTGAGGCCAAGCGTCTGGTAGTCAACCGTTATATATGTATGTCCGTTGTAAGTCAGGCCCATGCTCCAGCCGCTGATGTTTTGGCGGCGGCTGACATAAACGGCTTCAAAAGCTTCTTGCGGTGTCATACCGGATAAGTTGATCCCATCGATATGTATGTTCTCGGCGAACACATTTTCATACGGAGCAATCTCTTGCGCCACTTGATTGTCACGAAGCGCGCGGATTCCAAGCACAATCAGCAAAGCTGCCACGGCCGTAATCAGCAGCCAGGGCAATGCTCTTTGTACAAAACTCCGCCTCTGCGGCGGCCGATAGGGATTATTATAGTATCTTTGCTGCTGCATTATATCCCCCGATCGATATCATCTATGGTATTGATGCATACAACTTATCCACATCATCCGATGCATCCTGCCAGAAGGACAGCATCTGCCCCAGTTCACCATGCAGTCTGTCTTTTCCGCGGTGATAGTCGCTTCCGCCGGTAACAAGCAGCCCCTTGGCTCTCGCATAGCTGTCCCAGGTCTTCTGCTCCGCCCGGGAATGAGCCGGGTGATATGCTTCGATACCCATCAGGCCAGCGCGAATCCATGCATCGATCTTTGAAAAAAGTTCTTTCTCAGGCATCCTGATCAAACCGGGATGTGCCAGCACCGGCACGGCGCCCGCCTGACGCAGCGTACCGGCTGCTTCTTCCGCGCTGATCACAAGCTTGGGCACATACCCGGGCCTGCCGGCGGCGATGTAAAAGTCAAAAGCTTCCTGAACACTGGAGACATACCCTTTTCGCACCATTGCCTCAGCCAATAAAGGCCTTGAAAACATTGTACCCACAGGGATGGCCAATTCATCAGGCGACAGCGCCATACCCATTGAACTCAAAGCAGACAGGTATTTCTCCTCCCGGCTGATGCGATCTTCCTGAATTCTGGAAAGAAGCGAGTCAAGGGCAGGGTGTCCTGTGCTGATGAAGTATCCCAGCACATGCACCTCCTGATCCCCCTCAGCGCTTATCTCAATGCCGGGAATCAGCTCAAGGCCCAGCTCTTCAGCCTTTTGCTGCGCCTGGGAAATGCCGGCCAATGTATCATGGTCCGTCAGAGCAAGCAGATTCAGCCCGTGTTTCTTCGCCTGAAACACAAGCTCGGATGGCGACAAAGCGCCATCCGAGGCTCTTGAATGCGTGTGAAGATCAGGACGCCACCGGCCGGCCTGCTGATCAATGACGGCTCCGGGTTCAGGCAAGGGAAGGCGTGAGTTCAGAAGATATCGTGACCTCCCCTTCCATGAAGGCAAGAAACTCTTCACGCATGACCGTTTCTTTTTCCATCAGAAGTTTCGCCAGCCCATGCAGCTTATCGATATGATCTTTCAGGGTCTGAATGGTCACTTCATAGCAATTGTTTAAAGTAATCGCCACTTCACGGTCGATCTCAGCGGCAACATGTTCGCTGTATTCGCGCGACTGCCCAAACTCCATGCCGACAAATACTTCCTGATCATTGCCCAGGTAAATAGTGCCGAGCTTATCGCTCATGCCCAGCTTGGTAACCATATAGCGGGCAAGCTCCGTCGCTCGCTTCAAGTCTGACTGCGCGCCGGTATAGATATCATTTTCAATGATTTTGATGGCTGCGTGTCCGCCGAACATCATGGATATATTCTGAAGCATTTTGCTTCTGCTTTGCATGTCAAATTCCTGTTCAGGTAAGGACAAGGTAAATCCTCCGGCTCCGCCGCCGCGCGGTACGATGGTGACTGTATGCACCTCATCGCAAAGAGGCAGATAGTGGCCCACGATCGCATGACCTGCCTCATGGTATGCCACAATACGCCGGTCTTCCTCAAGCACTTTATGGCTCTTCTTTTCTGGGCCCATCTGTACTTTTTCAACGGCGGAAATCAAATCGATTTGCCTGATCTTTGTCTGACGGTTGCGGGCAGCGACCAAGGCCCCCTCATTCATCACGTTTTCAAGATCAGCGCCCGTCGCAAAGGGGGTCCGCTTGGCGATGTTATCAAGTTCAACGTCATCTGCCAGAGGTTTCCCTTTGCTGTGTACTTTCAGGATAGCAATACGGCCGTTAATGTCAGGATAACTGACATTAACCTGCCTGTCAAAGCGTCCGGGCCTCAGAAGGGCGGGGTCCAGTATATCCTGGCGGTTGGTTGCCGCCATGACAATAACGCCCTCATTGGTCGAAAAGCCATCCATCTCAACCAAGAGCTGGTTGAGGGTCTGCTCGCGCTCGTCATGTCCGCCGCCAAGACCGGCCCCGCGATGACGGCCGACAGCGTCGATCTCATCAATGAATACGATGCTGGGAGCGCTGCGCTTGGCCTGATCAAACAGGTCCCGCACACGGCTTGCGCCGACGCCTACAAACATTTCAACAAAGTCAGACCCGCTGATCGAGAAAAAGGGCACCTTCGCTTCACCCGCCACAGCCTTGGCAAGCAGCGTTTTTCCGGTTCCGGGCGGTCCTACCAAAAGAACACCTTTAGGGATTCTGGCACCCAGTTCAAGGTATTTCTTAGGTTCCTTCAGGAAATCAACAATTTCCTTGAGTTCTTCCTTTTCTTCATCGGCGCCGGCCACATCGGCAAAAGTAATTTTATTTTTATTCGGGTCAACCATACTGGCCTGGCTCTTTCCGAAGCTCATCACTCTGGAATTGCCGCCCGATTGCTGACGCATCATCAGATACCAGAATACCATGACCAGTCCGAGCGGGATCAGGAAAGGCATCATCTCAATATACCAGGGTGTAACCAGGGGCGGCAGGTACTCAAGCCTCAGCTTACGCGCGCCAAACTCTATATCATTGAGGCTGACTTTGGCCGGATCAACGTCATTTTGTGAGGCGTACATACGGGTCAGTGTCTCAATAAAGTCAGCCCCGATGGTACTTTCAAAATCATATCTGGCGGGAAAGTCCGATTCGGACACCACGCTGGGCAGGTTAAGGCCGTACAGCGTATTTCCGCGTATCGCAACGCGGGCTACCTTGCCGTCAGAAATGTTCTGCAGCAGGTCAGGATATCTTAACCTTGTAGTAGGGATAGCAATGCTCTCTGAGATCATGTATGCCACCAAAAGGAAAGCGGCAATCATGAACACATACCCGAGCATCCCGCGAGATTTTCGCAACAGAGGTTCCTCCTTTAGTAACGATCACTAATAATTATAACACGCTTTTTTAATGCTAATCAAGCTTACAGAGCTTATTAAGGCTCAATTGTTGTAAACCTTTCCCAAACAGCATAATCCTTCCGGCATACGCTTCAGTCTTCTGTGTAGATCCTGGGATCGAGAATCCCGATATCAGGCAGATTACGGTACTTTTCGGCATAGTCCAGCCCATAGCCGACAACAAACTCATTGGGGATGGTGAAGCAGGAGTAATCAACCTTCAGATCATTTTTTCTTCTCTCAGGTTTATCAAGCAAAGTGGCCAGTTTGACGGATTTGGCCCCCCGCTTGGAGAGCACCTCCATAATGTAAGCAAGCGTCAGACCGCTGTCAACAATGTCCTCAATGACCAGGATGTCTTTCCCCATGACCGATTGGTCCAGATCCTTCTGCATCCGCACCTCTCCCGAGGTCCTCGCGCTGTTTCCATAGCTGGAGATGGCCATGAAGTCGATCGTCAGCGGTAAATCCAATTCCCGGATCAAATCGGTAAAAAATAAAACAGCACCTTTCAAAATGCAGATGCACATCAGTTCCTTGTCCCGATATTCCTCATTGAGCTGAACAGCCAGTTTTTTGATAGCTGTCTGAATTTCCGTCCGGCTGATCAGCACCTTGGTCAAATCACTATATAAAACTCTATCGTTCATCGTGCACCTCATATTTTTTCATTTCTACTTCTGTTTCATCCGGTAAGCGGCCCAGATAGGACATCGCCTGGCTGCGTTTTGTTTCAGCAGTCAGGGCGGCAGTCTGTCCCATGCCAAAACCTATGACCCACAGAATGTTCTGCCCCTTGGCCAGTACAGGCCACTGATTTCTGAACGGACGATCCATTCGGCGATTAATCAAATAATCGCTCAGGCTCTGGGACCCGCTCATACCAAGCGGCACAATCCGGTCGCCCGGCAGACGGTACCGCAGCTCAGCACCCTCCAGCAAATCAGCGTCAAATACTTCCGTCCTGCGCTTCTCGTCACCAAACCCTTGTGCATTAACAAGTTTACCGAGCGCCATCGGCGGGTTAGTCGATTTCAGCAGATGTAACCGCGTCCCGGTCTTTAAGGCCCTTACTTCGTCAGACAAGTTGTCGCTTGCTTGCCCTGCTTTTCCCTGCGCGAGATGAATCAGCCGCTCCACCTGCGCCCTACCCGGAATAAGGCCTGCCTTCATGCAGAAGGAGCGAAGAACGCGGCGTCGGGCAGCTATATGAAGTGTAACAAAATTATTCAATTTAAGAAAGAGGCAGGAATCGTGAAGAGAAGCGTTTTCTGTCAGCCAGGTATCTGAAAACTGTATCCACCAGTCTTCCTCGTCTCCAAGAAATCCTCCGGCTGCCGCTATATTGGGCACACTGCCCGATGAGATATCCTCTATCAGAGGGATCAAATGTCTGCGCACAGCGTTTCTGGTGAAACGGCTGTCCTCGTTGCTCTCGTCTTCGCGCCATGCATAGGCCCGGTGAAGCAGATAGCCCTCTACTTGCGCCCGGCGGGCAAAGAGCAGAGGCCGCCAGATATTTCCGGTGAAAAGCCTCATCGCAGACAAGCCGGTGGGTCCCGCTCCCCTCATCAGGCGCATCAGGACGGTCTCCGCCTGATCATCCATGTGGTGGCCAAGCACCAGGGTGTCAGCGCCGCTTTCGGCCATTGCTTCGTAAAAAGCCCGATAGCGTACCTCCCGCGCATTTGCCTCCAGGTTTCCCCGGTCGGCTACCCTTACATGTTTGATGATCAGGGGTAAAGCCTGTCGTTTACAGAGCGCTTTGACAAATCGCTCATCCTCAGCGGCATTCTCCCGCAAATGATGATTTACGTGAACGCAGGATAAGCGAAAATCTTTTTCCCGGCGCAGCTCCATCAACAGGTACATCAGACAAACGGAATCAGCCCCTCCGGATAAACCGATCAGAAGGGATTGAGGTTCCGATATCGCTTCGTACGATTCTTTCAGTTTTTCATAGAGTACCTGTCTGTCATCCATAGGACCATAGTATACAATAAGACGTCAACCACAGATCAGCCCTCTCCTTGATTAACCGACACCGGAGCCGCAGCGTGTCGCTGCGGCTCCGGACGCGAACTTTCAGGGTCTCCTGGATCTTATTCGATCTCAAATGTCAAAGTTACGGTGGCCTGGACGGAAATCGCCCCGGTAACAATGGCGGACTCGTCCGAAGCTCCGGATTTGAACGCAAATTGATTCCTAAAGTCAATATATCCGCCGTAATCATATTGGTTTTCTATTTTCGTCACAGCACCCAGGGTTTTGCCGGTCGCCTTCGCCAGCACTTCTGCCTTTGAACGGGCGTCTTTCACAGCGTGCTCAAGGGCCAGCTTATATGCTTCATCTTCTTGGGACGAGCCGAAAGTCAGGCCGTAGATCTGGTTGGCACCTGCCTTGGTTGACGCGTCGATCACAAGGCCGATGATCTCAAGATCCCGTATCTTAATGCTGAGCATATTGTTTACATTGTATACGGGATCGGCTCTGCGAATGCTGCCATAATCCTCGTAAGGAACCTCGGAGTAAACGCTGTAATTGCTCGTTATGATATCCTGTTCAGCTATGCCCAATTCCTTCAGGGCATTAAGCACCTTCCGTATGATCTCATCACTTTGCTGCTGAGCCGCCTGTACCGTGGTGCCTTTCGTGGAAGTGCCCAGCTCCAGGCTTGCGTTATCAGCGGGGAGGCTGATGCTTGCATTTCCCGAAACGATCATTCGGGGCCTTTCCACTTCTGCCAAGGCGGGCAGACTGAAGAACAGAGCCAACACCAAGGCCAATGACAGAGTCAGTATTTTTCTCATTTCTTTTTCCTCCTGATAATCCTTCTGATAATCAGAATGACTACGATCAAAACGATCAGATAAGGCAGTGTGACGGTGAGCAGTACGACAAAGTCTTCCAGGAAATCGACCGTCATGGCCCAGGCATCAGATACTGCCAGGCGGACACGCTCTGCCAGGGTCGGGTCGGTTGGGGAAACAGTCACCACTTCTTCTGTCATGTACAGGCTTACGGTGCTGTAATCCACTTTGCTGTCCATTCCGCGAAGAGAGCCGGTCAATCTGTCTATCTGATATTGCGTATCGGCAATCTCCCGCTCTATTTGCAGAATGTCTTCCACGTATACAGCCTTTGAGAGAAGGTCGATCAGCCTCTCCATCTTGGTGGTCTGAGTTTGCAGCCGGGTTGCAGTGTCGCTGTAGCGCTCACTGACATCTTCCTGAGACTCTGTCATGGATACCGTCTGTCCCACGCCTTTCACTTGATCAAGGAAGCTGTCCAGGTTGTCTTTGGGGATCCTCAGCGTAAAGTTGGCGTAGCGGCGGTTTCCGCGGTCAGCGGCGATGTCCGAATATTCAACATATCCTTTATATTGCTCCAGAGCCGTGTTCAGCTTTTCGAGGTCCTCATCAAAGGCGCGCGTACTCAGGCTTAGCTTAATGGTTCTGATAATTTTTTTCGGTGCCAAAGCCTCAGTGGATTCATTCGACATCGCTTCCTGCGGAGCGCTTTCTGCCATTTCATAGCCGAGTCCGTCCATCATCATGGGGGCTCCAGCGGCAGGGGCGCTGTCATAACTTCTGGCGCTGTAACTTGGCATGCCGATTGCCGTTTCCCTGATGGCCGTATTTGCGGCTTCCGGTCTGAACTGACTCACCAGCCAGGTGCCGCCGAACACAAATACAATAGATGCCGCAATCGCCATTTTACGCTTTCCTGAGGTCGCAAACTTCAAGCGACGAGGTTCTTTAGGTTTATCTGTCATGTAACTTTCCTCCTGTTCACGGATGGCCTGTCGCCAGGATGCTGAAAAGCTTGCGGGTACCTCGAAGCCTTCATCCAGCTGTCTGCAGTCCTTGCGTATCTTAAGAAGCAGCCTGCATTCGCCGCAGGTTTCCAGATGCCGTTCGCATTCGGCGGCCTGCTCCGGGGCCAGGCTCCCTTCCAGATACTGATCAAGAAGGTCGGAAAACTGATTACAAGTCATGTCGTTTTCCCCCTTTCACCATTCGGACGTCCCTCCTCCAGAAATAGTTCCATATCAGATGATAATATCTTTTTAAGAGCTGTTCTTGCTCTGTTGAGGCGGCTTCTGACCGTTCCGACAGGACAATCCATCGCTGCAGCCGCTTCCTCATAACTCATTCCCTGCAGGTCGCACAGCACAAGCGCCAGGCGCTGATCAGTGCCGAGGCTGGCGATCCCCTTTTCCAGTGCCCGTTTTCTCTCCGATGCCTCCAGCTGCAGATAGGATGAAGGCGACTCGTCTGCTTTCTCCCAGCCGGCATCACGCATTTCATCCAGAGATACTTCCTCTTTGCGTGCGCGTAACACGTCCATGCAGCAGCGTGTCGCGATCGTATACAGCCAGGTGCTCAGCTTTGAATCGCCTCGGAACGATGAAAAATTCTTATAGGCCTTCAGCATGGCCTCCTGTGCGCAGTCCTCAGCATCCTGTCTGTTCCCCATCATACGCAGGCAAGTAAAATAAACCTGCCGTTCGTATGGAGCAACGGCTTGTTCAAAGGCATCGGCGTCTTTTCGAAAGATTGACATGATACCGCCTTCCTTCTGTTTTCTTTAATGGTTCCATTATACAACGTTTCAGTCTTGTCAAACCCTGCATACTGACAGAAAAGACTTTCTAATGAACATCTGTTGATTTTAAGGCAGGTGTTCAGTATACTATGCGGGATCATCCAGCAAGGAGGAGTCTATGTCAAAGCCTCAATCCGACCGCCGGCCTCAAAAGACCAAACGCGCTTTAAAAAATGTTCTGGTCGACCTGCTGCAAACCAGGGAATTGCAAACAATCAGCATCAAGGAAATCACCGACCGGGCTGACATCAGCAGAGGTACCTTTTACCTGCACTATGATGATATTTTTGCGCTCTATCAGGCGATTGAATATGATGTGATCGATAATATCACCGACATTATTCAGTCAAAGGTCCCCATTCAGGATGAGGACGAGCTGGAAAAGATCATTGGTGCCATCTTCGAGTATTTGACTGCTCATATCAATGAATGTGACGCGCTGCTTCGCACAGACAGCGCTTCCTTCCTGTCAGGCGTCTTTGAGCGCAATCGGCCCAAGGTGTCAGAAACCTGGGAATCCCCCTACGGCTCAAAAGAACATATGCAGGCTTATTCCTATATTTTTTTAAGCCATGGTTTCGCAGGCGTGCTGAAGCACTGGATCGCCTTTGGAAAGCTCGAAACGCCCCGCCAAATCGCCGATATTGTCAAGCGGCTGCTCAGTTACATGCTTCTGGATGTCACTCAGAACCAGTCGGGCCTTGGAATAGAAAGTATCAGCGGGAACCAGCCGTGAAAGCGGTCTTTCGTCTCCTGCAGCTTACCTATGGATGACAAAATCTCCGACACGGCTTCGCGGGGAGTAAACACGGCGCAAGGTTTGGCGCCTTGATCAGCCGGCTCAACGCTGGCATGATTATCTTTGACTTCCAGGTGAATCTTCGAATGGCCCGTAATCTCGATGACAGCTTCGCCGTCCTTTAATTCCTGATGCCTTGTTTTAAAGCTCATCAGTTTTTGCAAGGTGGATGGCCAGTCCAGTACATGCGCCATGACTTCATCACGCACGGACCATGATTCCGCCACCGCCGCGAATGCCCTGACTGCATCTTTCTGATAGGGGGGAACAATGATGTCAAACCCCCTGCCCGCCCGGAAATCAACCCAGCTGCGCGCCATGCCTGCCCAGTCAGGCTCACAGGTAAAGGCATACTCAAATATATGATCGCCGTTTGCATGCAAATAGCCCTCAACACCTCCGGAAGATATCATGGCATAACCTTCCCCGCCCGCGGTGCGTAAAATATCTGCAAAGTCTTCACGCCTGCGTTCAGCCGTCATCTCAAGCGATTGATATGCTTCATAGGCGGCATGTTTGATCCTCTCATCCGCCTCAGTCATCAGGACAAAGTCGTACTTCTTATTCGAGCTCAGCTTTTTGACATTTCTTTCGTTTATTTCAAATTTGACGGTCGGTGCGCAGTTCTCAAAATCAAAGGAATTATATCTTTGGCGCTGCCCGCCGAGCGCCATGATCTCCATCCCTTCTTCCCGGGCTTTTTGAAGGGACATATGCATCAAATGGTTCATATACCCCTTCCCGCGTTCGGCAGGATGCGTGGCCACCGTTCCCAGAAATCCGAGAGACAGACTTTCCTCTCCCAGCCTGATCGACATGGGCTTTACAGCCATGCTGGATACGAGCCTGTTTTCCTCGTCTCTGGCGATCACATGCAAACGGGAAAATCCTTCCCGTCCATAAATGCTTGGGTAAACCCTTTTGAAATCAATTGGCCCTGCCGACATAGCAAATACCATGTTTGAAAAATCGAGAATCTCACGCTCTTCATCCATGCGGGCTGTTCTGTATTCTGTCATAACCCCTCCTGAAAACCAATATGATCTTCAGACACAGCATAGCCAAAACCGGGTTGATTGACAATACAAAATGTAACAAATTTTTACAATAATTTACTTCCCGAGTATTTCAGATTATGATAGGCTGTGTCTGACAAAGGAAAAGATAGCTTTACATTGCATACTTTCAAGGTGAATGATACACTTATACCCGTCCGGGTTTTGGCCGAATGTGCCTTGGATAGCTTATTATGATCTTTAAAGGAAGAATGTATGGATCTGTTTAATTCGGTGGTGCTTATCCCCTCACTGCACCCGGACCACCTCTTGACCGATTATGTGAAAGATCTTGTTGCCAAAGGATTTCGCCGTGTCGTTGTAGTCGATGACGGTTCGGGCCCCGATTACGCGGACATATTCTCATCTCTGAAGGTACACCCTCAATGCGATGTCATCGGCTATGCTGTCAATAGCGGCAAGGGGCATGCCCTGAAATACGGCATGCGGTATATTCAGGAGCGCTATCCGGGTGCTGCAGGCATTATTACCGCCGACTCGGATGGTCAGCACACGACGCCTGATGTGATCAAGGTATCTGAGTGCCTGCTTGACCACCCTGATGACTTGATTATCGGCTCCAGGGATTTTAAGACGGATAATGTGCCCCTCAAAAACCGGATGGGCAACCGCCTGACCAGCATATTCTTCGCGTTGCTTTACGGGAAATGGCTGCCTGATACCCAGACGGGGCTCAGGGGCTTCTCAATGAATCTTGTGCCTTTCATGCTGAGCGTACCAGGCGATCGCTTTGAATACGAGATGAATATGCTGATCATCGCCTCCAGCCATCACATCAAGTTCCGGACCGTCACCATTCAGACTATATACATTGAGCAGAATCGACGCACCCATTTCAGGCCGTTTCACGACTCTGCACGGATTTACATTCAGCTTTTTAAGAACTTCCTTAAGTATGCCTCTTCCAGCGGCCTGTCAACGATTATCGACATTGCTGTGTTCACGCTGTTTGACAAATGGCTCCTCCCTTTGAGCGGACTGGACCCGAGCATGAGCATCCTGGGAGGGCTTGTCACACTGGGCGTATTGATTTCCAATGGGCTGGCGCGTCTGAGCTCTTCCGCTTTCAATTATAAAGCCAACAAATCCTTTGTCTTTCGGGTGGAGGAGTCCAAAGGGTCCTTTCTGCGCTATGTCATTCTGGCAGTCTGCGTCTGGGCTGTCTCCTCCACGCTGATCAGCCTGCTGCACGGCTGGCTGAAATGGGATAAAACTTTATTGAAAACCTTTGTTGATACGATGCTCTTTTTTGTAAACTACCGCCTGCAGCGGGCATGGGTATTCGCAAACAAGCACCACAGAAAGGATATGAGCCATGACTAAACTTGTCCGATTCCTGTTTCTTCTTTTGTCATTGATATTTATACTCAGCCTCCCCTTTCTTATTCCCTCGGGCGCTATGCTGGACAGCGAACGCATGAATCTGTTTGAGCAAATGGATGATGATTTTGAGGATTGGGATGACTCTTCGCTGCGTTTGATTGACCTTCTGATTCCGGGCGCGAGAGCTGAACAGTCCATAAAACCCCTCCCGATCGATTTCAGCGGCGGAAGAAAGCCTCTTTTTGATAGTTTCAGCCCGGAAGGGTATGAGGACGACAGCATCCGCTTGCTGCTTGAGACCTTTGATGTCGACCACGTTGTATGGCGTGTGGCGCGGGTGCGCATCAGCCACCCATCACAGCTTCGCACAGGTTTGGCAGGCGCTCCGGGATCAAACCGGGTCGCCTTGATATCCAACATGGCAAAAAAGAACAACGCCATCATTGCCATCAATGCCAATTACCTGTCCAACGACCCCGTAAAAACCTCTTTTGAGTACAGGATGGGTGAGAGAATACGGGCTAAACTCAACCGCACCAAGGATCTGCTGATCATCGACGAGAATGCCGATTTTCATTTGTTCGTCAAATCCGTCAAAGAGGAAGTCAAGGCTTTTACTGATACCGGACACATGATCGTCAACGCCTTTACTTTCGGGCCGGCGCTTGTAAAAGACGGCGTGTTGCTGGAGCTTGATCCCAAATACGGCTACAACCCCCATGGAAAAGAGCCTCGCATGGCTATCGGGCAGACCGGCCCCCTTGAATATGTATTGGTGCTTGCGGAGGGACGTACCGGTGACTCAGAAGGCGTAACTCAGCAAGAATTAGCCGAATACATGCTCGAACTTGGCTGCTTGCAGGCTTTTAACCTGGATGGCGGCAACTCCGCCACCATGGTATTCAATGACAACTTCTATCAGCGGAAGTCATTTTCAAATGAGCGCGCCCAGAGTGATATGATCTATTTTGCCACCCTGGCAGGAGAATCGGAGTAAACAAAGCATGCAACCGCAATCAGCAACCGCCGTCTTCTTTGGACAGACGATCTATATATACGGCCTTTATCTCAGCGCAGCCTGCTTGCTGGCAGCCTGTCTCCTGTTAATGTCCGTCAAAGGGGAACAGCGCAGGAACGCGGCGGCTTTGACCTGCCTTTTATCCCCTGTGCTGGGGCTTTTCACGGCAAGGCTGATCTATGTAGTCTTTGAAGTCAATTTTGCTCCGTTTTTGAGCCTTCAAAACGCGTTCAATCTCCGCCTGGGCGGGCTGTCCATGTTCGGCGCATTGACAGGTGCGGTACTGGGCGCGGTCTTGTCTGCTGCCCTGTCGGGGGTCCGTTGTACAGAGTGGCTGGATATCATCACACCTTCCGCTTTTTTATTTGTTGCCCTGGCCCGTTTGGGAGAGCAATACACGACCCTCGGGATCAGCCGCCCGCTGGTAACGGGGGTGCTTGACAATACATTTCTGGCATTTACGGATACCTATGATGCCTATTTACGCACCTATTTGCTTGAAAGCATGGGCGCGTTCATATTGTGTATCGCCTCAATAATATACCGGAAAAAGAATCGCAGGGCCGGCAGAACCTTCCTTTTCGGCGCGCTTTTGTTTGGCGTATCACAGACACTATTTGAAAGCTTGCGTTTTGACGCCCACATACGCTTCAGTTTCATCGGTTTGCACCAGGTCCTTTCCGCGTCCTTGTTCAGCTTTGTTTTGATTTATCTTTCTGTCGACAGGATACGCCATCACGCAAAGAAGCTCTTGCCTGTTTTGACCCTGGTCATGATTCCACTTATACTGGGGTCGATCATAGGAGTTGAGTTCATGATCGACCGCTCGCACATCAACAAATGGATCAGCTATGCGATATACATTGCTGTGCTTGCGATCCCCTCTGCCCTGGGCTTATCGATGCTTGAAAAAGAAAGGGTATACTGATGGAGAAAGATCGCGTAGCGTACATGCTGCAGCTCGCGAAAAAAAAGCGCGAGAACACGATCAGTGAAGCTGAGCTTCAGATGCTGGGCGCTCTTCGCAAAGAGTATCTGGCTGATTTCCGCGAAGGATTCAAACAACAGCTGGATCATGTGTATATTCAGCAGGAAGATGGCAGCTATCGGAAGCTTGAGAAGAAAGACGGCACCAAAAAATAAGGAGTCCTTTTCATGTTAAAACGTATCTTGGCAGTGATATCCGTACTCATTGCTGTTCTGACAGTCTTTGTATCCCCTGCCGTAGCAGAGGAAAAGTCTGTGTTATATCATGCCACTGTTACGACCGCTTACGGTTTGAACAGCAGCAGCGCTGTATATCCCAGCCCCGATGTCCAAAAGCCCGATCAGACCACCGAGCGTTTAGGCCTGTTGAAAGCCGGGGCTGCGATCGATATCATCGACGTACTGCCTAATTATGTTGAAATACTCTATGGCCACGGCACCGGTTTTGTTCTTCGTAAAAGAATTGAGAATGTCAAGACGCTCGATCCCGTATCTACACCGCGCTACGGCACGACGGTCAGCCGCTATTATGCGGAACTGGACCGTGACACCCCGGTAAAGTCAGCTGCTTCAGCTGACAGCGAAACCCTGATCACGCTGGGGGCCGGCGCCTATCTTGGATTTATCGATATCGTTGACGGCTGGGCGCAGCTGATCTTCCACCGGCAGTATGCTTATGTCAACACGGAATATCTTTCATCAATCGCGATGGTGGCTCCTGTAGAACAGGCCGGAAACAGTGACACACCGATTGCTGTGTTTAATTCTTTCTACAACATCGCTGACAATGAGATGAACCTCAACCGTATTGAAAACCTGATTGTCGGATGTATGAGAATGGACCGGGTTATGTCTCCGGGGGAATCCCTGGACTTCAATGGCACCGTCGGCCCTTTCAATCCCCGCAACGGTTATCTGACTTCATGGGGCTTGTTTGAGGGAGAGCTCGTCCCCTCCTCCGGAGGAGGCAGCTGTCAGGTATCAAGCACTTTGTATAATGTTGTTTTGCAGCTGACGGGGCTGACCGTTCTGGCCAGAGCGCCTCATGGGCTGGACGGCGCTGCTTACCTTCCTCACGGTGTGGACGCCACTTCCGGCGGATTGAACTTTATTTTCAGAAACGACTATGACTTCCCCATCCGTATTTTCTCTCACGTACAGGATGGCTCCCTGTTTATCGCAATATACAAGGAAAGCTCTGTATTATGAAAAATATACTCATATTGTTTCTTATCGCCGCGATGCTGTTTGTACCCGGGGCATCGGCCGCAGAGGCAGAAGCGCTGTACACTGCTCGATTGGAGAGAGACGCGCCTTTAAAACCGGCTCCGGACGCGGCCGTAAAACACAGCGCCATTCTTCCGGCAAAGAGTACAGTTGAAATCATTGAGCTCGGTCCGGACTGGCTTCAAATCAGGTCTGAAAAGGGAGACGGCTATATTAAGCGCCGGTATGTTGACTTTAACAGAGTAGAGTCGATCAACCCAGCCGTCATTCCTCCTTATCCTGCGGTTTTAAGCGAATATATTGCCTGGAGCGCGAGAGTAACCGAGGTGCGCGAAGCGCCGGATACAAAAGCCGCTTCATTGATCACTCTTCAGCCCGGCGCCCGCCTTGCTCTGATAGGAATTGAAGATGGCTGGGCCAAGATGATATACCACCGCCAGTATGCCTATGTCGACACGCGTGACCTGAGTGAGTTGGCGCCGCTGTACTCGGGCACAGAAAACCCTGACGGATCGGCCCCTATCGCCGCCTACACTTCATTCTATAACATCGCCACCAATGAAGATAACCGAAACCGCATGGTCAATATCACCGTCGCCAACGACCGGATGAGACAATATATCATACAGCCCGGCGAAGCGTTTGATTTTAACCGTTATGTGGGTCCTTATAACAGAAAAGCGGGGTATTTGCCTGCCCCCACCCTGGTTGACGGCGGCGTTCAGCTGGGCTATGGCGGAGGCACCTGCCAGGTATCCAGCACTCTCTACAACACACTGATGCAGCTTCCTGGACTTAGTGTTGAAAAAAGGCGTCCCCACGGGCCGGGCGGAGCCAAATATCTGCCCCTGCACGCCGATGCGGCGGTAGGTAACCAGAACCTGAACTTGGTATTTCGCAACTTCTATTCCTTCCCCGTCTATATCGACGGCAGCGCCCAAGACGGCGCCCTGACCATATTGATTTGGCCCGCAAAGGATGCCGGATAGCATACAAGACCATAAAAGCGGAGCCGCCTTCTCAAATTTCATGAGCAGGCGGCTCCGCTTTCATTGCCTGATATTATGCCTTCACAAGGCCTCTCAGGAACTGATACGCGGCTTCGATGGCAGGAAGACACTCTTCCATGCCCTCAAATTCATAAGACAACCAGCCTTGATACCCTGACTGTTTGATCACTTCAAGGCACCAGGCAATCGGGATAACACCATGCCCGGCGATCGTTCCGCGCAAATAGGATCCGTTGCGGCTTTTGAACCAGCCCTGACCCGGATCGCTTTCCCAAGCGGGACGATAAAGAAAGTCCTTTGCGTGCACATGAAAAGCATAGGGAGCGGCAATCGGCACGGCGTTCAGCGCAAGTTCGTCAACGCATAAGAAATTGCCTATGTCGATCAGCCAGCCATAGTTGGGGTGATTGACTGCAAGAATCAATTCCTCCAGGCGATGAGCATCCTGAAGCACAAAGCCGTGATTCTCCGTGCAGGTTTTGACGCCTTTGGTCTGCGCGTAGTCAGCCAGCCGGCGGATAGGTTCTTTGATGCGCTGTATCGCGTCCCGCCAGCCCATTCCTTCGGGAAGCGACCAGGCGGCGTCATGTCGCATGACACCCGCGCCGAGCAAAGCGGCGATATCAACCTGCTCTTTCAGCCGGTCAAGTTCCTCAGGGCCTTTGTTCAAAAAATCCGCACCGACTGTATAAGCCGCAACCTCCAGGCCAATCTGCTCACAATGTGCGCGGATGGTCTTGGCCAGCTCCCGGAGATTCTCGGCTTGCTGGATCTCAAGATTCAGATCGATAAACTCAATCCCGTCATAACCGATCCGTTTTGCCTGGTCGCAGATCTCCAGGTAATCGGCTCCTGTTTTCTCAATGTACTGATTGAAGCTGTAACTGCTGATACCCAGTTTCATAGCGTTTCCTCCCGACGATCAAAAGTGTTTTTGAAGGAAATGGACGGCTTTTTCAATGTCGATGACAGGCTGATCGCCCACTTCCCGTTCAATGGTCAGGTAACCGCTGTAGCCGATTTCTCTCAAAGCATTGAGATAGTCACCAAACGGTACATCTCCCTCACCCAAAGGCAGCTCAATAAACGAAGGGTCGGTGAGCTCTGTGTCAAAGGCTATGCCATAGATTTTCTCAGGATCCTTATCATACAGCTTGCGCCCATCCTTCGCGTGGGTATGAACGATATAGTTTTTCAGCGTATGCACTGCTCTCACCGGATCATCCCCGGTCACCATCACCAGATTGGCCGGGTCCAGGTTGACGGCCACCCCGCGCGAATTAAGCGAGTCAAGAAAGCCGCATAGTGTCGCCGCGGTTTCCGGGCCCGTTTCAACAGCAAAGTGCGCGTTGATAGAATCAGCGTACTCGGCAAGCTCTCTGCATGCATCCTGCATGATCCTGTAACGGACATGTCCGGTGTCCTGCGGCACGACGCCGATATGCGTTGTCACGATGTTGGTCCCCCACTCAAGCGCCAGGTCGATGATACGTTTAGAGTCCTCGACCAGCCCGGGGTTGAGCTGAGGGTCACCGAACCCACGGCCCAGGTCGCCGCATAAAGCCGATATTTCCAGCCCTCTGTCAGCAACCATCTTAGGAAAGTCGCGGCGCATCGCGCTCGTTATATGCTTGGGCGACAACTCACCGTTGGTAGCGTATACCTGAATCCCCTGCGCGCCCAGAGATCTGACCGTATCAAGCGCCTCAACGATGGGCAGGCGCAGCGACTCCAGAATAATACCGATGGGAAATGATGACATTCTTTCTTCCTCCTTTAAATCCTTACAAACAGAAGTGCAGCATGCGAAGCACCTCATAGAAATCATCATGCACAAACTCGATCGAACGGTCATCAATCAAACGGACACCCGGATAATGGCTGTTGCTTTTAGCCTTTGCATGTTCCCGGTAGCAGATTCGTACCTCAAAATGCTTCGGCATCGGAAACATGCAGGCTTCCTTCGGCTGTCTGACCGCTTCTTTAACCGTTTCCCGGATCATATCCAGGGCATCTTCGGGATGAAGTGAGCGCACAGCTCCCCCCATCCCCTGATTGACTGCCACGACTGCTGTGTTGGGTGACTTTTTCTTCATCCACTCGCACAGCCCTTGATCTCCGGTGACGGCATAGACGGGCACACCTTCGTAACTTGCGATCAGGCTGTTGATCAACAGTTCACTGGCCAATTCCCCGTTGATGGTCACGCTGAAGGCCTGTGTTGTCATGGTATGGGAGAGCGGATTACTTCCCTTTCCTGCCGCGTCATGGTATCCAGTAAAGATTACGCCGTCAAAGTTCTTGTCCAGGCCGACCATCATGCAGTATGGATCGCCTGCCCAGCCACGGATCAGCTCAACCCCCTTGGGCAAGGCGCGCGGGTTCAGGTTGCGGGCGGAGTCGTGCGCGTCCTTGATCAGGATTTGATCAAATCCGCTTTCCCTCGCCCCCTCGCAGGCGGAGGACACCTCCCGCGCCATCTGTTCCGCGAAGTAATGCCAGTCCGGGTGCCCTTTTTCGGTCTCATTCCAATGGGTGATCCCGCAGGTTCCTTCGATATCAGCGCTGATATAGAGTTTTCTCATAACACATCCTCCCCGTATGGTAGATCTTTTATAAGGGCAGATCCCGCCTGGAAAATTGCCGTATGCCAATCAAAAAACAAAACATGCCGGCCATAGGCATGATCAGGATTTCAGGCAGGAATCGTCCTCTGGCCAGGTTTTGGGCGTCATAGAGCGAGTAGGGGCTTAGCCAGGCAAGCAGACGCGGCCAGTCGCGGATGCCGCCAAGCATTGCGATCAAAAAGAATACTCCGATCAAAACATAAGACCGCCTGCGCACGGAGCGCCGCTGGTCACCGGCACAGGCAACCATCAGCGCGATGCCGCCGGACAGCATCCACAGACATAAGAGCCCTCCGTTTAATACGGCAAACCCGGACAGATTCAGCTCGTTCGGTATCATCACGGCTGCTGCTGCCGCCGAAAATAATGTGCCTGTCAGGACAGCAATGACAAGGCAGCTGAACAGTACGGCGCCTTGTATCAGCGCGAATCTGCTTCGGCGCAAAGGAAGCGACAGATAAAAACTCATTTCCTTCGTCTCGATGAGGCCCGGAAAAAGACGGGCTGACAGGTGGACAGACCAAAGAGATCCAAGCACCGGAAGCAGGAACCCGTATGCCAATGACACGATGTGGTCAAGAAGCGTCAGGCTGCCTCCGACCCTGAAGGCTTCAAACAGTGCTTTAGCTTGCGGCCGCGCCTCAATGAGCAAAGCCTCGGTCCGCTCATTAAATGTCACCATCGATCCAAGCGACAGCAATGCCATCAGGACACCCAGCCAGATGGCATATGCCGCGTTTCTCTTCAGCTGGAATGCATACAAGGTTCGGCTCATATCAGATCACCTCCGAATGAACGCAGAAAGCTGTCCTCAAGCTCCTCTCTGCCGCCGACCAGATCAATCACCGAATACTTCGACAAGGTGCTGATCAAGGCTTGCGGGCTGCCCGGTATGGCTATAATGGCGCGGTTCCGGATCAATTCTACGCCGCTGTCCCATTCCTGCGCGAAGGCAGAGGCATGCTCAATGCTTTCAAAGGTAATATGATATACCTTCTGCCGGGTGTGCTCCAGGGCCTGAGCGGATTGTATCGTGACCAGGCGGCCTTTGCGGATAATACCGATGCGGTCACAGCAGCGCTGCGCCTGTTCAACGACATGGGAACTAATGACAATGGTCTTGCCCTTTTCTCTCTCCCCGTTGATCAGGTCGATCACCGCATTGCGGGCATTGAGATCAAGCCCGTCAAAGGGATCTTCCATCACAAGAATCTCCGGCCCATGTATAAGAGCAGACACAAGCATCACCTTGCGGCGCTCCTGCAAAGGCATGAGCGCCAGATCACCCAGAGGGTTCACGTCAAGTCGCTCCAGGAGTTCCCGCATGCGGCTTTTCCCTGCCCCTCCCCTGGACTCCGCCATCAGTCGGATAAAAGCTTCTCCCGTCATTCGGCGAGGCGGAATGGCTTGTCTGGGCAAATAGCCGACCCATTGCATGATCTGATCCCGCTTTGAAAAGCAGTCGAGGCCGCGTATGCTTACCTCTCCTTCATCCGGGCGAATAAATCCCATCAGCAAGCTGAACGCGGTCGACTTCCCGGCTCCGGAAGGACCGATCAGGCCGAAGGACTCTCCGGAATCTATCTGAACGGAGAAATCAAGCAGACCGGCATCCTTTCCGTGTGTTTTGCTGACCTGACTGTAGTCGATCTCAGCCATTTGAAATCTCGCCTTGCGCAATCGTATTCCGCCGCTTTGTATCCTCAGCCAGAAGCCTGTATACTACTGCAAACAAGGGAATCAAAAACAGCATGCCTGCCACTCCCATGATCCCTCCCCCTAAAGTGACGGCCACCAGGACCCAGACAGACGGCATGTCAATGGCGTTTGACAGGATACGGGGATAGATCAGGCTGGACTCAAGCTGCTGAACGATAAAGTATACCAGCAAAAACCAAAGCGTCCGCTCGGGCGCTGCCGTCACGATCATCAATGCGCTTAATGCGCCCGCAATATATGGGCCGAAAATAGGTATGAAGGCGCATAAAAAAGTCAGCAAGGCAACAAAGACAGCATAGGGAAAGCGGAAAATCTCCATCGTCCCCCACACAAGCCCCGCTGAGACAAATGCCTGAATCATCTGACCGCCTAAAAAGCGTGAATAGGTTTCGATCAAAAGATTAAATACGACTCCAATGTTGCTGCTATGCTTTTTGGGCAGATAGGCTGAAAGAAGCGAGGTAAACTGCCCTCTGATCCTCTCTTTGGAATAGAGCAGATAAACAGAGAAGACAAGACCCACGACTAAATTGATCACCATTTGGGCTGCGTTAAAAACCACGATGGAGGATTGGCTGATGCCGCCGATAAGGAAATTACCTGCCCGCTGCGCAAAATCCCGTATGTTTGATTCGCTGGGCTCCTCCATACCTGCCAACTGCCTGAGACTTGTATTGTATTCAAGCAGCCATGTTTCAAGCTGTTCGATCGCGGCAGGCACGCGGCTGATCAGCGTTTCCGCCACAACCGCAACTTCAGGAATAATCACGACAAAAAACAGGGTGATGATTGACAGCACCAGCAAAACGCTGACAGTCAGGCAGATCCCGCGCTTCATCCGTTTCAACAGAGGAGTGCGCCAGAGAAAAAGCAGATGTTTCTCCAGGGATCGCATCGGAAGGTTGATCATCAGGGCCATCAAAAGACCCACGATGAAGGCCGTCATGATACCGATCAGATTCAGTATCAATCCATATATAAGATCGATCCGGTAGAGGGAAAAAGCAAAAAGCATCAGAAGCACAATGGTTCTGATCCGCCGTCTGCCTCCCAGCCCGCTCTCGTTCATCTTCCTCACCTCAGTTTAGGGAAGTATAGCAAAAGGAAAGGGCAAACACAAGAAATCCGCGAACAGGGATCAAAATCTATTGACACCAAGTATCCCTGATCGTATAATGATTAAGGTCAAAGATAGTCAGACTATTTGACTGAACGGAGGCAGAGAATGAATCAGAATCAATTTACCCAGAAAAGCATGGAAACCCTGCAGCGTGCGCAGGCTCTTGCTGGAGAGTACGGCCACCAGACCCTGGAGCAGGTCCATATTTTATACGCTTTGGTTGAAAATCCCC
>CAZVUU010000012.1:20880-38326 GCA_964630465.1 uncultured Christensenella sp. | reverse complement strand
CGTATAGCGGAAACAGCTGTACCGAGTAGCCAGCTTGCCGGAAGCTGAGCATAAACTCCATACCTGCCCGGTTTCCGGCAAGCTCAGGATCATACAAGGCAAAACCGACCAGTACATTTAAAAGCGTGCTGACCACAAATAAAGCCAGGTTGGTCGTTACACCGGCCAGAGACACCAGCAGATCATCCCGGCTGCCGCGCCTGAAATTATTTGGGTTGACAGGGACGGGTTTCGCCCAGCCAAAACCCAGTAAAAACATGCTGGCGGTTCCGATGGGATCAAGGTGTTTGATCGGGTTGAGTGTGAGCCTTTGCATCAGCTGCGCGGTGGGATCACCGCAGCGCAGCGCCACATAGCCGTGCGCGAACTCATGAAAGGTCAGCGCCAGAAGCACCGCGGGCGCTCGATAGAGCATAAACAGCAAAAAGCCCATGGGGTCCTGCTGCAAATAATTAAGCACGCTTCTCTTTCCCCTTTTCAAACATCTTCATCACGGCCCACAGAAAGACCAGGCCGGATAAAGCGCCGCAGCTGTCCAGCAGAACATCCTTCACGGCAGCGCCTCGGCCGCTGGTCAATTGAAGGGCTTCATCGGCAGAGGCAATAACCACTGTCAGCAAAAACATCCGGTGACCCCGTATGCGGTATGCCGGGCGAAGAACAAATGCCAAAACCATCAGCTCCGCCCCGAGCAGGAAATACTCCGCGAAATGGCCCAGCTTTCTGGTGATGAAGGTAACCATTTCATCACTGTGCCAGGAATATACGGGAACGGCCAGTATAAGGGGACGGGTGATCTTTTCGGCAGTATCGCTGCGCCTCATGGAATCCTCAGGGCTTTGCAATGAGTTGCCCCAGATGAAGACCACGGTGCCGAGGATCACGGTCATCAGGACCAACGCCGTTACGCGGCGTCTGCGGGACAGGACGTGAAAACGCTCAGGCATCCTGTGCTTTGATGCGCTTGATTTCCGCCTCCACCTGCTCTTTGCTGACATAGTTCAGCGGGGAAAAACGGCCTTCCAGGGCGGTTTCAAGCTTTTCGACCGCCGCTTCCTGATCCCCCGCTTCCAGATCGTAGCGGGAAAGAAACCACAGCGTATCGATCTGTCCGGGCTTCACAGCATGCGCCTTGTCAAAATACTCCTTGGCCTTTTGCTTGTCATCCAGCAGCCGATAGTATAGCTGACCCAGATTATCCAGCGTTACGCTGGCTTCGGCATCGTAGTCATAAGCCTCCAGATTGAAGCTGAGCGCCTTATCGGCATCATTCATCTCAACATACAAAAAGCCGAGCGTTTCGTAGGTCAGCCCGCAGGGATACTCGCGGTGAGCGCTTTCCAGCAGAGCGACCGCCTTTTCGCGGTTCCCCAGTTTCCAGTCCGCAACCGCGTAATTCATCAGCAGCTGTGAGCGGCTGTCCGGTTTCAGCTCCGGCGAACGCTGAACCTTCGCCAGCAGGTTTTTGACTTTTTGGTAGTTCTCATCCCCGCCGTCACGAAGCAGCAGAACGGAGTAGGGCAGTAAAAAGCCGGGCTTTAAAATACCGCGGCTGATCAAGGCTTCATAATCCTGCTTTGCCCCCGCAACATCACCTTTTTGATGTTTGGCGAGCGCCGCCCGTATTTTAAAGCCATCCATAATGCCCATGTTCTCATCCTCCGATCTTTTTAATCAGCCTGCGGCTGCGGTACAGCAAATCCTGATATTCACGTGACTGCGGACCGCCGCCGTCAGGCGCCTCCAGACAATATATCATGCCCCGCCGAACGATGGCAAGCGCGCGCGCGGGTTCACGAAAGCGGTGCTCATAGAGCTTGGCCAGGGCGATATATACTCTGGCGCCTCCTCGGCCGCGGCTGCGCAGATGCTCATATCCGGCCGCCGCCTCCCGTATTTTCCCCTCCCGCCGATACATGTCAGCCAGCCTTAATTGTGCCAGCTCTCTGACACTGCCATCCCGGCACAGGCGAAAGCAGGCCTTGGCCTGTTCCTTTTCTCCGCGCTTTTCAAGGACACGGCCCAGGCTGTAGAGGTCCCGCTGGTCCGCCGCTTCAAGCGGACGCTCATGCAGGTTGACCAGCGCATACAGCAGCCTTGCCATGGATACGATGTCGCGGGCATTATGCTCGATGATGTCATCCAGCAGCGCCTCTTCGCCAGTCTTGATATAGGTAAAGTAACGGGCCGGCACCTCGCTTCCCGGCAGGTCATCCTCCCTGGGCAATCCGAAGACTTCGCTCTCAAGCTGCGTCAGCTTGCAGGGTTTGACCCGCATCTTGAATACCCGCCGGGCAATATGCAGCAGATCGATATTATCGGGCGCCTCATAGCCTTTATGCAAGCGATTCATGACCAGCCTTGACTGGATCAGGGGCATATCAAAGCTGGCGCCGTTAAAGGTAACGACTGCTTCACAAGCCGTAAGCGCCTTCAGCACCGGTGCCAGGACAAAGGGTTCTTCATCATAGTCTCGCATCAGATACTGGCTGAGGACAAACTCATTGCCCGAAAACCGGCCCAGGCCGATCAAAAAGGCGACCGTTCCCGCACCGCCGCCAAGCCCTGTGGTCTCTGTATCCAAAAAAAGAAGCGTTTCGGGATCGATGCCGGCATGTAACTCTTTTTTTCCCGTCATCAGCTCCAAAGTCTTTGCTTCAAGCCGCCGCGCGGGAAAGTCATGGCAGGGATAGCGGCGTTCACGTATCATGCAGCTTTGCGCGGCCGGACCGGAAGCCCGGCGGGCGGCAGGCTTTTTCCGGGGCTGTGAAGCCCTCAGCTTGTCAAGGAGAGAGGACATGACTGGTATAAGAGAACAAGGAGGTCTCCTCATCCTCATCGACGCGGGGTCCCGCTGTCGGCTTGGGTGTGGGGTAGATCTGCCACAGGGCCTGCTCGTAGCCTGTTCCCTCGGGCAGATAAGGAAGTGTCTCTGCACGCAGGGCCTCCTCCTGCTCTTGCGGCGTGGAGGCTGACAGCAGACGGGAAGAAAGCGGCCGGGGATCATCGCTCAGCCGGCTTCGGACCAATCCCTCCAGCAGCAGGTCGGTAGCGCCGCTGAGTACATATTCCGGCAGATCCCTGATCGCTTCATAGTAGTGCTCATAGGGAATACTCAATGCGTACAGCGCGCCGGCGTGCGCTTTTCCCAGGTAGCGCAAATGCCAGGGTTCATACGCATAGCCTGTGATGCTGACCCATTCTTTTTCGTAGCGAATCACGAAACCAAAGCGATGGGCGTTGCGGGCCACCCATTGCCCTTCTTCTGTCAGTGCAAAGTTCTCATTCAGGTTGTGAAAATTGGAGGACTGAATATCCATCACCAGGCCCAGCTGATGCTCACTCGCTCCGGGCGGGGCCACTGTACGCATCGCGCGTTCGCGCCCCATCTCCTCCGCCTTCCCGTTGAATAAAATCTGCTGAATGCCGTAGCTGCGGTAGCCGCTGACCGCGTACAGAATATGTTTTTCTTCCCGTTTGGCGGCGGCAAACATCTCTTCCAGGGCGCGCGCGGCTTCCTCCCTGATCTTGATTTTATCCTCCATTCCCTTTTTGCGCGTCGGCACCTTTGGCACCACCAAATCCTCCGGCTCATAGGAGGCGCTTGCCTTTTTCTCCCGGTTGACGAGGCAGAGAATACCGCCCTCGTCCAGCATGCTGACTAACTTCGCCGGCAAAGGCCCTTCTGTTGCCTCCGGGAGGGGGACCTGCTCAGAGAACGCTGAAAGGGCAGCCAGCAAACACAATACAAACGCAAACGATAACAACCTGATACGCAAGATAGTCTCCTTTAAGGCTTGGGATAAAATAACGATATCTCGCCGTCACCCTGCTCATCTTCTTCATTCAGCAGCACAGGAGCAGGCGGAGCATTCAATTCGCGGCAGAGAGCGGCGTAATCACCGCCCTGAGCCTCATAATCTTTGATGGCATCGGATACTTCCTGTATAAACTCCTCAAGGGCGAGGCGGTTTTCCATGATGTACGCAGCCGCTTCACGTCCGACATAACGGAAATGCCAGGGCTCGTAAATGATACCCGTGATCTCCTGTTTTTCAGGCATATAGCGCAGCACATAGCCAAAACGCGCGGCGTTTTCCTCCATCCACCTGGCTTCGGCTGTCTCTGCGAAGGCTGTTGTCATGCCTTCGCGTCTGGTCCAGTCATAGTTGAGTATATCCACGCCAAGGCCTGTCTGATGATCAGAGGAACCGGGGAACGCGACCACACCGTCATCCCTGCCATAGCGGGACAGGCGGCTTTCATACATGGTTTTCTGGGTCTGATAGCTGCGGTAAGCGCTCTTGACATAAAGCTTCAAGCCCGCCTCTTCCTCTGCCGCCCCGAACATATCGCCCAATGCTTCAGCGGCAGCCGCGCGAAGCTGATAGCCGCGGTTGGTTGCCCGCAGGTCCAGGGTGACCAGGTCATGCGGCTCAAAGTCGCTGTCCATCAGCGCACTTTTGTTCGTCAGCACCAGGTAACCGCCCTTTCCCTCCACCACATTGGCGGCCAAAGGATAATCCCATTGGGGTTCTGCCAGAGCCCCAAGTAAAGGAAGCAACAGAAGCAATAACAGGGCTGTAAGCCTTCTTGGAATCACCTTAGGCTGTCCTCCGTGATGTATTCGGCAAAATAGGCTGACCTGAGCTGTTCGATATAGTATTCCAGGGGAATGTCAAGCTCCGCTATACGTCCGGCGTGTTCGCGCCCGACGTAGCGGATATGCCAGGGCTCATCCGCGTAGCCGGTGATCTCAGTCCATTCCGCTTTATAGCGGATGATAAAGCCAAACTCATGCGCGTGCTCACGCACCCAGGCCCCTTCCTCACTTGCGCCGAAAGCGGCGTTGAGGTTGGTCTTCCCTTTTCGTCCCAAGTCCATCGCCAGGCCGAGTTGATGCTCGCTGGCGCCCGGCGGGGCCACCAGCAGCCTGGCACGCTCTTTTTCTTTTCTATCACCCGAGCTTGTTCTGCGGCTGTAGATTGTCCGCTGGGTCGAATAGCTACGGTAGCCGCTGACGGCCACTAAAGTATAACCCGCTTCTTTGGCTGATGCAAACAGCTCATCCAGGCTGTCAGCAGCCTCTGCCCGCATCATGGTGCCGCTGCTTGACCCGGCGGATTTAGGTTGTACCAGGTCCGGCGGTATATAATCTTCTTTCAAAGTATAGCTGCGATTGACCAGATACAAGTTGCCGCCCAGATGAGTCTGGGCGACATAGGCGTCTATCGCCGTATTTGACAGGCTCATCAAGGCAGCAAGCAAAGACAAGAGTTTTATCATCATGTGTTTTGTTCAGGCACGGCCTTTGATACTTCAAGCTTTTGTCCGTACTTTGCATCCAGGCGTCCAAAGGCAGCATGATCCAGCATTACGCTGACCAAAGTCCCCTGTTCGCGGTGCTCCTCTTCTACGATGCGTCCCTGCTTTCGCAGGTCGTTCAGCAGTGCATACTCAGAAAACGGCACAAAAAACCGGAACAGCCGCTCGCGTTCTCTCAAAAGAGCCGCGATGTGCAAAATTAACTCATCAAGGCCCACGCCGCTCACTGCGGATACGGGGAAGGCACCCGGCAGGCGCTCTATCACACCGGGTACAGCCAGGTCGCATTTGTTGATCACTTCAACCCGCGGCTGATGATTGGCCCCCAGGGTATCGAGCACTTCTTCCACCACAGCGCGTTGAGCGCTCAGCTCGCTCGATGACGCGTCCGATACGATCAGCAGGATGTCAGCCAAAGCGGCTTCTTCAAGCGTAGAGTGGAAGGCTTCAATCAGGTCGGTCGGCAGCTTCCGGATAAAGCCGACCGTATCGACCAGGATGAAACTATCGCCTTCGGGCAGTTCCAGCTTGCGGTTCACGGCATCCAGGGTGGCAAAGAGCTGGTTTTTAACAAGCACATCCGAACCGGTCAAGCGGTTTAAGAGCGTTGACTTTCCAGCGTTGGTATAGCCGACCAGGGCAACAACAGGCGTTCCAGTACGCTCCCTTCCCTTGCGCCGAATGCCGCGCTGGCGCTCCACCTTTTTCAGTTCTTCCTTCAGCTGGCTGATGCGCTCGCGTATATGCCGCCTGTCCGTTTCGAGCTTGCTTTCACCGGGGCCTCTGACGCCTATGCCGCCCAGAAGGCGGGACATGGCCGTGCCCATCCCCTTCAGGTGACTGGAACGGTAGCTGAGCTGCGCCAGCTCTACCTGAAGCTTTCCCTCGCTGGTCACTGCGTTTTGCGCGAAAATATCAAGGATCAAGGTCGTCCTGTCGACAACGCGGATACCGACCAGCTCCTCCAGATTGTTGATTTGAGCGACGGTGAGTTCATCGTCAGCCACCAATATATCCGCTTCAAGCGCTTGCGCCTGAAGCGAAAGCTCTCCGGCCTTTCCGCTGCCTACGTAGGTCGCCGTATCGGGACGGGATTTTTGCTGCAGGACACGCCCGACGACGACAGCCCCGGCGCTGTCGCACAGCGCCGCCAGCTCGTCAAGCGACTTTTCGCTGTCAACCGAGACCAGGAGGGCCCTCTCGGGGCCCTGTGCTCCGGTCAGCTCACCGGATGAAAATACGACGCGGTCGCTGTGGGCGATCTCGTCCATCCAATGCTCCTGGGGAATCTCATCGGGGGGGTAAACGGAGGTCAGACGAGGGACAAGGTCTTCAGCCAGAAAAGCTGCGCTGACGCCCGTGACATGCCCCTCCTCGTCAACACCGATGGCGCACATGGCATCCAGCCGCAGGTTTTTCAGCGCCGTCAGATCCACTTCCGACAGATGAGCGCTGCCGCCGGGATGGGTATGTACGCAGCGCACCATGCTCAGCCGCTCGCTGCTGCGGCGCAGGCTCATCTTCTCCAGCGGGACATTGTCCAGATGGCCGACTGTTACGCTCAATACTTCACCGGTCCGGGACAGACAAACCGCGATTTCACGGTTGAGCGCCGCGCTGTGGCCGGCCAGCCGGTGCGCCAGATCAGGCGGCAAAAACTCATCGCTGCCGACTTCATAATCATAGAGTGTTTTCAGCTGTTCAATGACACTGTTTCTGATACCGGATAAATTTCCATTGATATCGGGCATGAAATCTCCTTATGCTTTGGGGTGCTTCTTCTGGTAATCCACAATTGCCGCTTGAATGGCCTCTTCTGCCAGCAGCGAGCAGTGCACTTTGGCCGGAGGCAGGCCGCCCAGGGCGTCCATCACCGCTCTGTTGGTAACTTTGAGCGCCTCTTCGATGCTCTTGCCTTTGACCATTTCAGTGGCCATAGAACTGGTCGCGATTGCGGCGCCGCAGCCGAAAGTCTTGAACTTCACATCACGAATGATGTTATCTTCCACCTTCAGGAAAATCTGCATGATATCGCCGCACTTTGCGTTGCCGACGGTACCGACCCCGTCGGCCTGCTCAATGGAGCCGACATTGCGGGGATTGGAAAAATGGTCCATCACTTGATCTGTATACATAGCTTATACCTCTTTCTCAGGGAAAATCGGGGACATATCACGGAGTGTTTTGACGATGCCCGGCAGCACACGGAGAACCTCGTCCACATCGGCCTGCGTGCTGTCATCTGACAGGGAGAAGCGCAGGCTGCCGTGCGCGATCTCGTGCGGCAGACCGATGGCCAACAGCACATGGGAAGGATCAAGCGATCCTGAGGTGCAGGCGGATCCTGAGCTGGCGGCTATGCCGGCCATATCAAGCCTCAGCAGCAATGCTTCTCCCTCAATGTAGCGTACCGAGATATTCACATTGCCTGGTAAACGCTCGACAGGATGGCCATTGAGCCGGATATCCGGGATGGCCTCCATCAGCCGACTGATCAGATCATCGCGAAGCCGGGTCAGCCTGGCCGCGTTCTGCCCGCAATGATTGGCGGCGATCTCCATCGCCTCACCCATGCCCACAATGGCGGGCAGGTTTTCGGTGCCGGCACGCCTGCCTCTTTCCTGCGCACCGCCCGAGATCAAAGGATCGATCCTGACACCGGTCCGGATATAGAGCAGGCCAACCCCCTTGGGCCCGTGAAACTTATGTGCGGACAGCGACAAGAGGTCAACTTCCCACTCCCTCACGTCAACAGGCATCACGCCCATGGCCTGTACCGCATCCGTATGCATCAGTATGCCGCGGCTCTTTGCGATCTGCGCGATCTGCTTGATCGGCATCAGAGTGCCGATCTCATTGTTGGCGGCCATGATGGTGATCAGGATGGTCTGATCCCGAATCGCGTCTCGTACCTGATCGGCCGTGACACGGCCGTATTCATCTACCGGCAGATAGGTCACCTCAAAGCCCTGGCTTTCCAGCCACTGGCAGGTATGCAGCACAGCGTGGTGCTCGACCGCGCTGGTGATGATATGATTGCCCTTTTTTCGGGCGGCAAAAGCAGCGCCCTTGATGGCCCAGTTATCGCTTTCCGAACCGCCGGCTGTAAAATAAACTTCCTGCGGCTTGGCATTGATGGCTGCCGCCGCCTGCCTGCGGGCGGTATCGACCGCTTTGCGGGCCTCACGCCCGGTTTCGTAGATGCTGGAAGCGTTGCCGAAACATTCATTGAAATAGGGCAGCATTTTTTCCAGTACCCGTTTTGATACCGGCGTGGTCGCCGCGTTGTCCAGGTAGATGCGATTCATGAAGTATATGCTCCTTTGGCGTGATAGGGCTTGTCCTCGAGGATGTCCGACAGGGTGATGCCCTGCATCAGGCCGGTGATGCTGTCGGTCAGATAGCGCCAGGCGCGCCTGGTCTGACAGTCGCTGCCCTTGCCGCAGTGATCCTCATCATCCGCGCAATCAGCCAGGCTGACCGGCCCCTCCGTCGCCTCCATGATATGAGCGACAGTGATCGAAGAAGGAGCTTTTGACAGGCTGTATCCTCCCGCGGCGCCCCGTACGGTGGTTACCAGACCGGCACGCCGCAATAAGCCCAGAAGCTGCTCCAAATAGTGTCTGGGCAACCCGTCCTCGGCGATCGTCTTCAGCGACTGCGGGCCATCCGCATGGTGTCTGGCTAAAAAAACCATTGCGTGCAGCGCGTACTGCCCGCGCGTTGACAGCTTCAATGCCTTTGTCACTCCTTCCCAAATGAATCCCGATAAAATCTATCGGGTTTCCAAAAGAGGATAGCACCCTCCCCTGTTCATGTCAATGCTTGAACAGGGTTAGCGCCGGCTAATATTCGACTCTTCACTATGCGGGCAGAAAAAAAGTCTACACCTTATCCCAGAGCTGACGCTTGCGCAGCGCCATTTCTTCGGCTCTTGCGATATATTGGCTGATCTCTTTGACATTGGGGGCGCGGAAGATCATCTCGCGTCCGGGAGTGACCCGCTTTGAGATACTGCCTGCTCCCATCGCCATCACACTTACGGTATCCTCCATGGTGTCCACATTATACAAACAGGCCATGCCCGGTTTGGCGTAGCCAACATTCTCCAGGTTGCCCGCCATGTGCTTCTGGCGGTACAGATAGTATGGCTCCATCCCAAGAGACAGCGCTGCTTCAAGGCCCACCGTGACCATCTCTTCCACTTCGGCGCTGTCCGGCAGGCTGTCCCGCCAGCGGTGCATATCGCTTGAGCGCTTGACACACAGTGTGTGTATCGTCAGGCTCTCGGGCGCACAGCTTGTGACCCATTCAAGCGTTTGCCGGAACATATCGGGTGTTTCGCCGGGCAGACCCGCGATCAGATCCATATTGATATGATGAAATCCCATTGACCTGGCCAGATGAAAAGCATCCTGTGTCTGCGCCTGCGTATGGCAGCGGCCGATGAACTCCAGGGTTTCATCATGGATGGTCTGCGGATTGACGGAAATGCGGCTGATGCCGTGGCGCTTCAATACCTCCAGCCGCTCGCGCGTCAGGCTGTCAGGCCGCCCGGCTTCGACAGTCGCCTCAACGCAAGCGTCGATCAGGGGCTGGGCCGCAGACAGCACCCTCTCCAGCAGCGGGGCGGTCAGGGCGGTCGGGGTGCCGCCGCCCATATAAAATGCCCGCGGTTTCAGGTTTTTTTCCTTGATCAGCCGCTTGACCGCCTCGATCTCTCCCTCAAGGGCCTGAACATAGGGGGCCAGCAGCCGGCCTTCCCCCACTTCGGCGCTGATAAAGCTGCAGTAGCGGCAGCGGCTTTCGCAAAAAGGAATGCCGATATAAATATCCACTTCATTGCTTTCAGCCGCGGGAAGCGCCAGCTGAGAGCGGACAACCCGCCCCAGGAGAGCCGTTTTGCGGGGGATGAGGTCATACAGCCTTTGGACCTCAAGAAGGGCCTCTTGCGGGCTCATACCGTCTTCCATCTGCTCATATACGAGTCGTGTAGGACGGACGCCGGTCAAAGCGCCCCAGGGCGGCTGAATATCAACGGAACCCTTCAGAAGCTCATAAAGCGCCAGCTTGAGCAGGCGCTTGCATTGGCGTTTGTCCCGTATGTCCTCAGGCAGAACGGCATCCTCATACTCTGTCTTCGCCTGCAGGATACCGTTTAATGACAGGGTCGTTTCGCGTGTGCTGCCGCGAAGCGTCTCAGTATGCAGGATGAGGAGATCGGCTTTTGAAGGCGTCTTTTCGTGCTCGACATCCGGATAAAAAATACCGCATACGTCGTATATTTCCTTGCTGAAGTCCGACCGGGGCGTGCTCGTCCAGAGCTTCATGGAATAAAGAAGCTGGGGCCATGCCCCGGGTGAGCATAAAAACCGCTCATGGCAAGCAGACGGCGCAGAGATTGGCGCATCTGCTGCATGGAGCCGCCCGGCAGATCGGTCCGCCCATAGTCTCCGTCAAACATGGTATCGCCGGTAAAAATATCATTTCCGGTGACATAGCAGACGCCGCCGGGCGTATGACCGGGTGTATGAAGCACCTGCAGGGCAATGCCCGCGATCTTGAGCACCTGACCTTCAACCACATAATCGGTCGCCTTGGGGCGCTCTTCCAGCTCCATCTGATAGCTGCCCACGCTGAAGCGGTCAGCGGACAACATCGGCGCGTCCAGTTCATGGATATAGATCGGCACGCCGGGAAAATCTTTTAAAGCCCCGGTATGATCCCAATGGCCGTGTGTCAGCAGCATCGCGGCAACGCTCTTGTTTCCCAGCTGGGCGCGGATATTCTCAGGCTCGCTGCCCGGATCGATCAAGATCGCGTCCTCCCTGCCCGGCAGGGTCAGTATATAGCAGTTTTCCTGCAGTTCCCCGTTGGGGACTACCTTAATGATCATTCAATCTCCCTCAGAAATTCTTTTTACTGTCAAGCAGCAGGGTAACGGGCCCGTCGTTTAAGAGCTCTACCTCCATATGGGCCCGGAAGCGCCCGCGCGCCACTTGAAATCCCCATTCTTTCTCCAGCCGGTCGCAGCAGGCTTCGCACAGCTGAGCCGCGCGTTCAGGCTGCTCGGCTCGTGTAAAACCGGGGCGGTTTTGCCCTCTGGCATCACCGAGCAGCGTAAACTGGCTGACCACCATCACTTCACCGCCCGCATCCTTGAGCGAAAGGTTCATCTTCCCTTCCGCGTCTTCAAAAATACGCAGCTTCGCGATTTTATCGGCCAGATAAACAGCATCCTTTTCGCTGTCACCGAACTCAACACCTAAAAGGGCCATCAAGCCTGGGCCGATCTGAGACACCGGTTCACCGTCTACACTGACACGGGCATAGCTCACCCTTTGCACAACACTTCGCATGCTTACTCCTGTTCTTTTAACTGACGCTCCTGTAGGCTTCAAGCACATCAGAGCGCTTTTGAATCCGTGTGACAGCCTGGCGGAGCTGCTCCTTGCTGGATACCTGGACCACCATATGGATGGTGACTGTTCCGTTTTTATTGGCCCGCATAGAGATCGCGCTGACCGGCGCGCCCATATCCGACACAAACACCGTGATCTCCCCCAGCAAGCTCGGGTGGTCATAGGCCACGATCCGCACCGAGGCGCTGAATGTGCCCGTGCCCTCATCTGCCCAGCTGACACGGATAAAGCGTTCGGGCTCGGAGTTGATAGCGTTGACACAGTCAGACTTATGCACCGTTACGCCGCGCCCGCGGGTGATATAACCTACGATTTCATCACCGGGCACCGGGTTGCAGCAATGGGCAAAGCGCACCAGCATGCCGGACCCGCCTTCCACGTAGATACCGTGGGTGGGCTTGCCTTTGCGCAGCACTTCCTTGGGCTCAGGCAGGGTGGGGGCCTTTTTCTCCGTCTTGTCGGATTCGCTCTTGTGTTCCTCCACCAGCCGGGAGATAACATAGAGGGATGTCAGCCCGCCGAAGCCCACGGTGGCATAGAGGGTCTCCAGGTCATCGAAGCTGTATTTTTTATAGATCGGCTCCAGGTATTCGGTGCGGGTCAGCTCGCCCAGCTTGAGACCGCGGCGCTTGGCTTCGCGCTCCAGCATGTCCTTTCCCTTGGCCACGTTTTCCCCGTGCAGCTCTTTCTTAAAGAACTGCCGGATCTTGGCCTTGGCCTGCTGCGTTTTAACGACATTGAGCCAATCCATGCTGGGGCCTTTGGAGGCGGAGGAAGTCATGATCTCCACCCGGTCGCCCGTATTCAGCTCCGTATCAAGGGGCACGATGCGGCCGTTGACCTTGGCCCCCACGCAGGAGTTGCCCACGGCAGAGTGAATGCGGTAGGCAAAGTCAAGCGGGGTCGCGCCGCGCTGCATATTGATAATATCGCCTTTTGGTGTAAATACAAATACTTCGCCGCTGAACAGGTCCGTGCGCAGGCCGTCGATAAATTCCTTGCTGTCGCGCGTTTCGGACTGCCAGTCGAGTATCTGACGCAGCCAGTAGAGCTTTTTGTCCAGCCCGCTGCCAGACATGCCTTCCTTGTAGTTCCAGTGCGCGGCAATGCCGTACTCAGCCACCCGGTGCATCTCGTAGGTGCGCACCTGCACTTCAAAAGGAGTAGGGATGCTGCGGCCTCCGATCAGCGTGGTGTGCAGCGACTGGTACATGTTGTTTTTCGGCACGGAGATATAGTCCTTGAACCGGCCGGGCACCTGGTTCCACAGCGTGTGCACGGCGCCCAGCACCGTATAACAATCGGGGATGGAATCGACCAGGACGCGTACGGCGATCAGATCATAGATCTGGTCAAAATGTTTGTTCTGAATGACCATTTTGCGGTAGATGCTGTAAAGATGTTTGGGACGCCCTTCTATTTCAAAATGCTTGATCCCCATCTCACCGAGCTTTTCCGTCAGCGTCTCGATGATGTGTTTGATCTGCTCCTCGCGCTCTGCCCGCCGGACGCCGACCTTATGCGCCACCTCGCGGTAGCCCTCGGGATCGATGTAACGCAGAGCCAGATCCTCGATCTCCTGCTTGATGGTGTAGACGCCCAGGCGGTGCGCGATGGGCGCGTAGATGTCAAGCGTCTCGTTGGCGATGGCGACCTGCCTGTCAACCGGCTGAAAGGCCAGGGTGCGCATATTGTGCAGCCTGTCGGCCAGCTTGATCAGTACAACGCGGATATCACGGCCCATGGCCAGGATCATCTTGCGCAGGGACTCCGCCTGCTGCTCCTCCCGGTCAATAAAGTTGAGGTGGCCCAGTTTGGTCACACCGTCGACCAGTTCGGCGATCTCCTTGCCAAACTCTTTTTCAATCAGGTCAAGCGTGATGTGCTCTACGTCTTCCACCGTATCATGCAATAAGCCGGCGGCAACGGTCGGCGCGTCCAGCATGATCTCAACCAAAATGCTTGCCACATGCTGGGGATGCACAAAATAAGGCTCACCGCTTTTTCGGACCTGCCCTTCATGGGCTTCCTTCGCAAAATGAAATGCCTTTTCGACCACAGCCAAATCAGCACCCGGATTATACTGACGCATCCGGGTGAGCATCTCTTCCAACGAGAGGCAATCAAATTTGCTGCGTGCCACCAAAACTCCTCATTTCAAATACTGGTATACCAGGCTGTCTGCGGGATCTGCTTTCACGCCCGGCTTCAGGACGATCCCGCTTTCGCTTCGCTCCAGGAGACCGATCTCTTCAAAGATAAGCGCCGCGGCCCGAGCAGCCTGCGGGCTGCGTCCCGCATCTATTATACCATGCCCCGACCTGAATTGAACATAAATTCTCCGAAGTTCGTCAAGACTATACCGCATGGAAGCAAGCAGCGTTTCCATGCTCCCGGTCCGTCTGAAGGCATATATCGCGGCTCCCGGGAAACGCGCCTTTGCCAAGGCCGCTTCCGCCTTGCCGATCAGACCGTCACAAAAGTACAGAGCGTCACAGGGCGCCTCGATTTGCTCGATCGCGACATTATAGAGTACGGCGCTGACGCCCCTGGGAGAAACATAGCGGCCCGAAGCGGTGTCGTAATCAGGATACATTGCCCGCATCCGGCAAGCGGTGTCATAAGTTCTGCACAACAGAAGCTTTCCCTGCCAGCCCGTGATCTCCCCCGGTTCATCCGCGTCTGCGCCCGGATATGGCCCGCTTTTGACCATGGCTTCAAGGTCCTCAAGCAAAGTGTCCAGCTCTGTCTGCGGCTGATGCTCAAAAGCTTGTTTTCCGGCCTGATAATCCACCAGCTCAAACTGAGGAGTGATCCTTCCCCTGAACTCATTGTTGCTCAGCCGAACGATCGCCCGCAAAGCCGGAGGCATCCCCTCCCACCGGTCCCCCATCCCGAACGCGATGCCTTCGCGCACATCGGAACCCTTGCGAAGGCTGAGCTTCAGATGTTTGCCCTCCGCTCCCACACGGCGGCCGGACGCGCGTTCAACATCCTCCAGCAAAAAAGCCGGGCTCGGGTTTCCTATCCCGAAGGGGGCCAGCAATTCGAGCCGCTCAATGTTATCTCGCGTGATATCGTTTAAACTAAGCTCGGCATCATAGCTGATACGCGGGACCAGGGGACGGCCGCCCAGCTGCGCCGCGACCGCATGGTCAAAGCGCTCCTTCAGCTCCGGAAGTCTGTCCGTGCTCAGGCTCATGCCTGCCGCTGCCCGATGCCCGCCAAAGCGTATAAACAGATCTTCACAGTCAAAGAGCGCTGAATACAGATCGACATCTCCGGCTGTACGCCCTGATCCCGTAGCTGTCTCCCCGTCCCGGGACAATACAAGTGTCGGCAGGCCATACTGTTCGGACAGCCTGCCGGCGGCCAGGCCCACGACTCCGCTGTTCCATCCTTCGCCGCACAGTACCAGGCTATGAGCGCGCAGCAGATTCGTTCCTTCGATCTGGGCCCGCGCCTCTTTGATGACCTGCGCTTCCTTCTGACGGCGGCGCAGGTTGATATCGTTAAGGCGCAGGGCCAGTTCCGCCGCCTCTTCGCGGCGCTCACTTGTCAGGAGGTCAAGCCCGTCCTGCGCAGTCTCAAGCCGTCCGCCCGCGTTCAGCCGGGGGGCAAGGCCAAAGCTGACACGGTCTGCCGAGACAGGCTGTCCCTCGGCAAGGCCCGTTACATCCATCAATGCCTGCAAGCCAAGGCGAGGACTGTCCCGCATCGACTTCAGGCCCAGGGAGGCAATGACACGATTTTCCCCTAGCAGCGGCACCATGTCGGCAATGGTCGCCAAGGCCGCAAGGTCAAGCTGTTTTTTAGCAAATTCCAATCCATGCAATGCCAGGCTCAGCTTCCAGGCGACACCCGCGCCGCACAAGGACGGAAAGGGATATCCGCCGAGCATCGGGTTGATCAGTGCCTCAGCCCGGGGCAGAATCTCAGGCGGAGTATGATGATCGGTAATGATCAGCCGAAGGCCGAGCTCCCCGGCCAGCGCCGCTTCCCGGACCGCCGTAATACCGCAGTCCACCGTCAGCATCAGCTCTGCCTGCCCGGCCAGGGCACGCACGGCCTCTTCGTTGATGCCGTAGCCTTCCGTATGCCGGTCAGGAATATAAACGATCGTCTTCAAGCCTGACTTTTCAAGTGCTTCTTTGGCAATGACTGCGGCGCATATACCATCCACGTCATAGTCTCCGTACACCACGGCTCTGGCACCGCGGGCACCCAGCTCGCGGATCAGAGCCATTGCCTCTTTCATGCCGCCCAGCATCAAAGGATCATGAAGTGAAGCCAGATCAGGCTTTAAAAACGCTTCAGCGTCACGCGCGTTTGTGATGCCGCGCGCATACAACAGGCGGGACAACCAGGGCTCGTAGCCCGGTATGGGCACGGTTTCTTCGGCTCGTTGAACAAATTGGCGCATTTTCTCTCCTCAGGGTACGACCGGTAAATGATAAGAGAGGGCGCGGGCTCATGAGCCCGCGCCCTCTCCCTTGCTCTGTTATCTCTTTCTTTTCTTGCTTAGCTTTGTTCCCACGCACAGCCAGACCTTGCCGGTCAGCATGCAGGAGGCGAACAGCGAGGACAGGAGCCCCGCCAGCAGAGGGAGGAGGGCTGCGGCCAGCTTCAGGCCGCCCGCGGCACCGGCCGCGATAAACAGCAGGCCAAGCACCACGGTACCCAGGCGCAGCCGCTTGGTCGACAGGGTCGCCTCGTCAGCAACCTGTTCGTTGCTCATATCTCGGGCGGAATTAGCCGCGCGCAGATCACGCGCCGCGCGGATCACCGGCAAGCTTTGAACAAAAGTGAACACAGGCGCGAACAACACCATGACGGGCATGACAGCAGCCTGAGGCAGCGCAAAGCTAAGAAGAGCGGTCAGAGCCAGGGTCAGCAGCAGGTCATGCAGGCTGATCAAAGCCAGGCTGACTCCGACAGCCATATTGTAGCGTACGGCGCCAAAGCAAAAGGCGACTGCCACCGCAATCAAAATGCCGGTATACATCTGGGGAAAGTTGACCATATCCGAGGCGCTTGCCATGAATTTAGGCGCGACCCCTGCCAGCGTAAGCACAAGGCCCGCCGCGATGATCAAAAGAGAGGGGATAAACCTCTTGATGCTGAGGGATGTTCTGTTCATTTATGCCGCCTCCTTCCTGGTGCTGATATATAAAGAAGTATTGGTGCCAAACAGGGTGATGGCCGAACCCAGCAGGATTCGCAGGATGATGCCTGCCAGCACCAGGTCGATGATCAAGCCGATGGCAAAAGGCAGCATGAACGTGCCGATCGCCTGACGATCAGCGATGATCAGCACAACCGCCATCACGAGTATCAGAGCCAGCGCGTCAAAGGCTGCCCTGCCGCTGCTTGAATACACTTCTTTCAAGGACTGGCGGATCGACCGCCCCCGCGCCAGATCGCTCTTCATCCCACGGTAAAGCACCAGAAGCGCCCAGGCCAGAAGCGCAAAGCTGCCCCAGACGGCCAGCAGGGTCGACAGTGTAAAGCCTGAGCCCATCAATGCGGCGAAGAAATAAGCGGTGATCAGCTGGATGGCCAGTAGCCAGGCGGCTATCAAGCCGCCCAGCCTGTAGGTGAACAGCGCATACAGGCAGACCAGCGCCGCCGCGATAAACAGAGCGATGATCAGCGTGTTTTGCACGCCTTCGCCATAGAGAGGGGGGCCGTCAAGGATC
>CAZVUU010000012.1:0-20870 GCA_964630465.1 uncultured Christensenella sp. | reverse complement strand
GGCAGAGGGCCATGCTGCATCATGGACGCATAAGCTACAGAAGTCTCGTTGCTAAATCCGGGCAGGGCAGCCTGTCCGTCGGTCAGCGGGGTATTGATGCCCGGTGAAGCGACGGCCACGCCATCGATCATCAAACTGATGCTCTGACCAATCAGCTCGGTCGTCTTGTCGGCAAACAGCTTTTTTCCTTCGTTGTCCAGAATGAAGTTGATTGCATAGCTGCCATCCGCGGCGGAAAGAGCGTAACCGGCCTGCTTGATATGTTCGTAGGTCAAGAAGGGCGTACCCTCAGGATCTGCCAGCGCAAAGTCTCCCTTTGCGGCAAGCATCTCATACGCGTGATCGTGTGTACCGTCCAAAGGCAGGCTCATCTTGATCCTGTTGCCGTCGATTACTTCTGCCTGCGCGCTGCTCCAGCCGCCAAAGGCCAGACGGCGGCTGAGCACATTAACTGTCTGCTTGAGCTGAGCTTCAGTCACCTCAGCGCCTTCTTCAAGGGGCGCGGCAGTATAGATCTGGACCATATTCTCCCCCAGATCGGTGCCGGGCACAAGCGCCTGACGCCAGGTGCTGGATGCGGAGGGTGTGGGAATCCAGGCCAGCAGCTTGTACAGGCCTTCGCTGTCAAGTTTCATGCCGGTCACGCCGATGATGCCGGCGGCCAGAGTGAGCAGCAGCACGACCGCCAGCGTTACCGCCGCGAGCGCCTTGCTGTTCACCGCTTTCTTATTGGATTGAGCAGGTTTTGCCATGATGTCTTTTCCTTTCAAATTAAAGCATTTTTGTTGAGTTTTTCTGAAAGGGCGCTACCCGGCCTCATCCGGAAAGTGAAAAGCATAGTAGGCCTGTTCGTAATAAGGTTGTCTCTGCCGGGGCAATATAACGGAGGATACCGGCTCATCCCCGCGGTATACCAAAAATGAAATCTGCCTGTCCTCCGCAAGCGGTTTTGAGGCGCCCGGCCCTTCGTGCTCAGACGGCGCGGGCGGCGGCAGAGCCATGGATTGAATATAGGCGTGGGCAGGCTCAGGACGTGGGGGAGCATCGTTTACCACCATCAGGCTGAGCGCAAACAAAAAGCCGCAGCATAAAAACAGGAGGCCAACAAGCCTTGCCTTCATACTGCTCCCCCTTTCCGCTCCGGGATGGGCCCGGTTTTCCATATAGCGGCCATTATACCCTAATCTTCGCGGAGCGACAATACAAATGCTTGCTAAACAACCCCCATCCGGATAAGATGTAATGCAAACATCGGTTTCAAGGAGGTCAGCAGCACCATGAAGCAACAACCCACCGTACTATGTTACAACCTGAGCGCGGATCGCTTTCGCCGCATTCACCTGATTGCCATGCGCCAGAAGATACGTCTGCGTACGGTCAAAAAAGAAGAATACGGCCGCACCATCGCGTCCCTTTTAGATATGGAAGAAGCTTCCGAAGCCCTTTATGAGGGTGATGGTTTTGATGATGAGATGCTGGTGCTCGCGCATTTTCCCTCCGCGCTGGTCAACAGCTTTCTTAACGCCTTCAGGCAAGCCAGGGTACCGGCTGTAAGGCTGAAGTGCGTGCTGACAGAAAGCAACCGGAAATGGGATTCGATCTTCCTGCACAAGGACCTGACGGATGAGGCGACCTATTTTGACGCAGCACGCAAAGAAGCGCAAAAGCGCCTGAAAAGCGGGGATTTCAAGCCTTTGCATGAACAGCAGAAGGACAATGAAGGCTGAGGATCCCCTGCATATTGTTTTTGGATCATACTTTGGACAGTTCGTTCATACAAGCCCCTTCAGCTCCGCCCTGACTTCACCCAGCTCCCTGACTTCCAGCACGGCATAGCGCCCATCGCACAGTGCGCCGGGGTTAAGCAGCAGGATGCCGTCCTTCCATTCGGACAGGGCGCGGTGGGTATGGCCGAAGCAGGCCACCTTTGCCCCGGCCTCCCGGGCACGATAGCTGAGGGCCAGCATGCTTTGCTTGACCCGAAGCTTATGGCCGTGAGCGATATAAACCCACAGGCCATGTAATCGCTCCATGCGCTCCGCCGGGATGCCGGGCGGCGGGCTCAGATCACAGTTGCCCCTCACAGCCAAAAATAAAGGAACAGTTTTTTGATAGGGTAATATATCATGTATCCCGTCGCCGCAGAAGATCAGAGCATCGGGCCTGATCTCCGTCTCCGCCAATTCCATCAGTACGCGGAGATTCTCCCGCGCTCCGTGGCTGTCGCTGATGACCAGTGCTTTCATGCTGTGTTTTATGAATTGTCCAGCGCGTCCAGCAACTTTTTCATGGCCCTGGCGCGGTGGCTGACGGAGGACTTGTCCCGATCTGTCATCTCTGCGAAAGTCAGCCCGTTTTCATATTCAAAATAAGGGTCATAGCCAAAACCCTGTTCTCCTCTGGGCGATGAGGTGATGATACCGGGGCAGACGCCTTCAAAGAGCCTCGTCGGCAAAAAGGGATGTGCCAGCGCCACAGCGCTGACAAACTGCGCGGTCCGCGGGGCGGGTATATCCTTCAGCTTTTCGATCAACAGGGCATTATTGGCGGTGTCATCGCCATGCTCTCCGGCAAAACGTGCGCTGTGCACCCCCGGCGCGCCAAGCAGCGCATCCACCATCAGGCCGCTGTCGTCAGCCAGGGCCATCAGCCCGGTAGCATTGCGAACGGCCTCTGCCTTCAGGATGGCGTTGTCAGCGAAGCTATCTCCGTCCTCCTCCACTTCCTGTGTGAAGCCCGCTTCTTTCATGCCGATCAGGCGGAAGCGGTCGCCCAGCATACCGCGCAGCTCGGCAACCTTATGCGGGTTGTTGCTGGCGATCACCAGAGTCTGCTGTTGCCCGATCACACCGGCCATATCCCCCAAGGCATTCTTTTGATGGTCAAACAGCTGCTCTATGCCGCTTTGTGCCAGGCTGAGCATCCGTGCCAGCTCATTGAGGGAAAAGGCTTCCTCCTCCCCGGTGCCTTGCAGCTCGATAAAGCGAAACTGATCGTTCATCACAATGTTCATGTCGGTCCCAGCCATGCTGTCCTCCCGGTAGCACAGATCAAGCATCGGGATGCCCGCGATGATGCCGCAGCTGACAGCCGCCACTTGGTGGCGGATGGGAGATTCTTTCAGGCTTCCCTTCCTGATCAAAGCATCGATCGCCTGGCACAGCGCTACAAAGCCGCCGGTAATGGCCGCGGTTCTTGTGCCGCCGTCCGCTTCAAGCACATCGCAGTCGATCGTGATCGTCCGGGGTCCAAGGCAGGTCATGTCAACTGCTTTGCGCAGCGCCCGTCCGATCAAGCGGCCGATCTCAACACCCCGACCGTCCTTTTTGATGCCGTCGCGCTGTTTTCTTCGACCGGTGCTGGCAGGCAGCATGGCATACTCCGCCGTCACCCAGCCCATGCCACTGCCCTTCAAAAAAGGCGGCTGACGCTCTTCCACAGAGGCTGTACAAAGCACCCGCGTACCGCCAAAGGCGATCAAGCAGCTGCCCGCCGCGGTTGATATAAAGCCCGGCTGTATGCTGATTTCGCGCAGCCGCCCGGGATGTCTTCCGTCGATCCGTTTCATAGCTGAATCATCCTCCTTCAAAAAAGCGCCGCATGTACTGCGGCGCTTTTTGCTGTATTAAGCTCAGGCCAGGATTTCTCCTTCGTTTTCCACCGAGACGGCTTCGACGTTGCGAATCGCCCAACGGGCCAGCACGACAGGCGTGTTTTGAGTGCCTATGGACAGCACGACGCTGTCTTCACGCAGGCCGGTGATGGTGCCGTAGAGCCCGCCGATGGTGCAGATGCGGTCGCCAACCTTGAGGTTGGAGAGCATGTCCTTCACCTTCTTATCCTTTTTACGCTGAGGACGGATCAGCATAAAATAAAATACAACAACAATGAGCACCATGGGCAGCAGCATCTGGATCATCGCCGCCGCCGTTCCGGGGCCCTCTCCCGCCGCGGCATCGGGAACAGCTGCGCCTGCTTCCGCTATCGCGGATTGAATACCTAGCAACCAATCGAACATGTGTACCACCTTTCGGCCAAGGCCTTCTTAAGTCAACACGCATTATAACAAGTCGAAGGCCTCGATGCAAGAATGATTTCTTTACTGTTTTCCCCTCAGATAAAGCGCTTTTATGCAATATCCGATCCTTTGGGGCAGATTCTGCCGAATATTTTGTGTTTTTTATTCAATATAGGCACAAAATGTATTGTTTTTTGTTATGGAGACTGATATAATCCACAACATGTAGTATGAAAGGGGCGTCAGCTCGATGGTTTCTTTGGCCGGATCATTGATCATTCTTTGGCTTATGTCAGCTATTGTCCTCTTTTTTTATTCCGTCGGACACAGGCGGCGGGAGCAAGAGCTGCTGGATACCATTCGCCGCAGCCCGCTGTACGTCCGCCTGTACCGAAAGCTCGATTATCTCCTTCGAAATTATGAGATCGATCAGCTGCGCATTGAGCAGTACGGCGTGATCGTCACCTCCGTGATGCCGGCGCATACTCTGCTGAATTTTGATTTCAAGCAAAACGGAAACAGCAAGCGTGCCTGCGCCGTTTCCCGCTTGATCATGCAGTTGCTCTACAGTGATTTCCCTGTCTTTGCCGATCAGACTGTCTACAAAATGTCCCGCTACCGCGTCTATCGCAGCAACGGGAAAAAAGAATACGGTTTCAGCTTTACCATGCGCCACAGGCATAAGGCGGCACTGATCCGCGAGCGCATGGCCTCAAGAGTCCGCACTTTATATTAGCCGTATATCAGAGCTTCGCTCCATACTCCGGCAATATCGGCAGGCCATGGTCCAGGGCATGCTCCAGGTACTGCTTCAAGGCCACCAGCGGAACCGGGCTGATCTCCGGTTTTGTTTTTTCGATCCCGACTTTCAGGATGCTGCGCAGCCAAAGCATCGCCTCCGGCTCGATTTGCCGGGCATCACTCTGATGCCCGCGGCATGATCGGCAGACAAGCCCACCCGCCGTCGGCGAAAGCCAGGCTGCCTGCCCCTGCAGAATCGGCTCGCCGCATACGGCGCAATGCTCAAGCCTGGGTTTATAACCGGCGAGCGCCGCAAAGTGCAGCAAATAGGCCGCCGTCACCGCCCGCGCGTCCAGCGGCGAATAGGCAAGGCGAGAAAGCGACCGGGTCAGCAGGATCATCAAATGCTCCTGAGGTTCTTCAGGCTGGGCGGAAAGCTCCGCGCAGCGCAGCATGATTGCCGCATAGCTCAGCTTTTCAAAGTCACCCCGCAAAGGGTAGTAGCTGTCCTCAACCTGACAGGACGTGACGATCTCATGCCCTTTGCCTTTATACAGCACATAATCCCCCAGCGTGAACAGCTCACTGCAGGCCATCAGGGGGTTGTTCGGCCGTCTGCATCCGCGAGCGACGGCATCCACGCGCCCGCGCCCCGGCGTCAGCAGCCTCAGAATGCGGTCGTTCTCACGCCAGTCTGTCTTTCGCAGCACCAGGCCCTTCGTGCTTGTATAAGCCAAGGTTCAGCGGCCCTCCCCCATAAAGAATACGGCGACGGTCCCCGGGCCGGCGTGCGCGCCGATCACGGCGCCTATGGGCGATATCAGGATCTCCCCCACACCGGGCAGTTTTTGCGTAATCAGGCCCGCGACGTATTCGGCATCTTCCGGCGCGTCGGCATGGCTGATAAAGCAGCTGCTGCCCAATTCTGGCTTTGACAAATCGACCGCCATGTCTGCCAGCGCCTTCAGGGAACGCTTGCGCCCCTGCACCTTCTCAAAAGCAACCAGCTTGCCGGCGCGGTTTACCTGCAGCACCGGCTTGATGCGCAGCATGCCGCCGATAACGGCAGAGCCCCGGCTGAGACGGCCGCCGCGGTATAGATGGTTCAAATCGTCCACCGTGAACCAGTGATGCATCCTGAGCCTGTTGTCTTTGACCCACTTCGCGTTGTCTTCAAGGCTCATGCCGCCGGCGCGGTTTTTGAGCACATGATCGATCAGAAGGCCAAAGCCGAGTGAGGCGGCCAGGCTGTCCACAACCAGCACATGCGCCTGCGGGTTTTCCTTCATGATTTGTTCGCGTGCTGACAAAGCGCTCTGAAAGGAGCCGGAAATACCGCTGGACAGCGGAATACACAGCAGCCCTTCTCCTGCATCGGTAATCTTTTTAAATACGTCATAGTAGGCTGCGATCCCGATCTGCGACGTCGATGCTTGCGCGCCCGTGCGAATCTTTTTGTAGAACTCAGTACAGTGAACTTCATCGCCCACCTGATAAATATATTCTTTGCCATCCAAGGTATAGCTCATTGGCATCAAATTAAGACGTTCCTGCGCATAGGCGTAGGTCTTTGGCAAATCCGAACATACGTCGGCCACGATCCAGTAATTCATCAATACCCTCCGGCAGTTATTTTTATACATTGTAGACACAGCTGTTTCATACGTCAAGCGCTGCAATTGTTGGCATTGCGTGTAAAAGCATGTATAATACAGGCGTTGGAATGATAAACGCAAGGAGCTGATGAGATGGTCAACATGCAGGCGTTTGTAAAGGAATTGGACCTGACTGTGCTCAGTGACTCGTCCCGGGAAAACTGGGATCTGTCTTCCCCGGAAATCAACAGACCGGGCCTGCAGCTGATCGGGTTTTATAAGCATTTTGCGCATGAGCGTCCGCAGGTGATGGGCAATGTTGAAACCAGTTACCTCGATTCGCTGCCGCCCGAAGAGCGCAACGCGCGGCTTGACGAGTATTTCTCCTTTCCCATTCCCGTCATCATCATCTGCCGAGGCCTGATGCCGCATAAAGAGCTGCTTGAACAGGCAAAAAAGCACGATGTGCCGGTACTGCAGTCCCAGGACTCGACAACCAGCTTCATTGTCGACGCGATCTTATACCTTAATAAGGCGCTGGCGCCCCGCACCACCCGGCACGCCGTACTGGTGGACGTTTACGGCACCGGCATCCTGATCACCGGTGAAAGCGGCGTGGGCAAGTCAGAGTCTGCGCTTGAACTGATCAAACGAGGCCATCAGCTGGTCGCCGATGATACGGTGGATATCCGCCGCACGTCCAAAGAAAGGCTGACCGGTGAAGCACCGGAGACCATCCGCCACTTCATGGAGATCCGCGGCATCGGCATCATCAACATCCGCGCAATGTTCGGCGTTGGCTCCGTGCTGCTCAACAAGCGGATCGATCTGGAAATTCACTTGGAAAACTGGAAAGAGAAAAAGGAATACGACCGCCTTGGCCTCTCGGAAGAATATACGGAAATCATGGGTGTTCGCATCCCTTATATGGTTATACCGGTTCGTCCGGGCCGCAACCTTGCCATTATCATTGAGGTAGCCGCCCGTAATTTCAGCCTGAAAAAAATGGGCTATTCAGCCGCTAAGGAACTGGACCGCAGGCTGAACGCCATGATGAATTTTTCGGACGATCTCTGAAAGAGGAGCAAAAAGCATGCATTATATCGGTATTGATTTGGGCGGCACGCACATCAAAGCAGGCGTCACAGACGATCAGGGCCGCGTGGTTGCCAAAGCGCAAACCGCAACGCTGGCCTCCCGCCCCTACCAGGAGGTCGCGCGCGACATGGCCATGTGCAGCCTGAAAGCGCTGGAAGAAAGCGGCCTGACTCTAAACGACATCGGCGGTGTGGGCATCGGCATTCCCGGCCTGGCTGACAATGTGACAGGCACGGTGATCTTTTGTACCAACCTTGGCTGGTATGACATTCCTTTGCGCGATGAGTTGCAGCAGTATATGAATCTGCCGATTCTGATCGATAACGACGCCACAGTCGCGGGCCTGGCCGAAAGCATCGCGGGCGTCAGCCGAGGCCTTCACTCCAGCGTGTTTTTAACTTTGGGCACCGGAGTCGGCGGCGGGATCGTCATCGACGGCAAACCCTGGACCGGCGCGCACGGCGTCGCCAGTGAGATCGGCCACATCACCATGGAAATAGACGGCATCCCTTGCACCTGCGGAAAGTCCGGCTGTCTGGAACGCTACTGCTCCGCCACGGCGCTAATCTATATGGCAGGCGAAGTGTGCCGTCATCACCCTGAATGCGAGCTGATGCAGCGCGCGGGCGGAGATGCCGCAAAGATTACGGGACGCATGGTGGTCGACCTGGCCAAAGAGGGCGATGAATATGCTTTAAAAATCTTTCATCGCTACACCAAGTACCTGGCGATCGCCATCAATACGATCATCTCCTTTTTCGATCCGGAGATGATCGTGCTGGGCGGCGGTATCAGCCACGCGGGAACTTTTCTGACGGATGCCGTCAATGCCAAGCTGCCGGACTATCTAATGTATAAAACCCTTCCGTACAGCAAATTGGCGCTGGCAAGCCTCGGAAACGACGCGGGCATCATCGGTGCCGCGATGGTCGGCAAACTGGGTCTGGATTATCAGGAATAGAATATAACAAGGGAGCAAAGCGCATGCAGACAACACTTATTTCCTCATTATACAAATCTTCCCCCGAAGACGGCGCTGTCATCACCGTTCAAGGCTGGGTCAAAACCCTGCGTGACAGCAGGGCCTTTGCCTTTATCGAATTAAATGACGGCACTTTTTTCAAAAATCTGCAGATCGTCTGTGATGAAGAGCTGGAAAACTTCAAAGAAGTCGTCAAACTGAGCCTGGGCAGTTCGATCAGTGTCAAAGGCAGGATCGTACTGACCCCCGGCATGAAGCAGCCCTTTGAATTGAAGGCTGATGAGGTCCGGGTCGAGGGGCTCTGCGCCTCTGATTATCCGCTGCAAAAGAAGCGCCACTCCTTTGAATACCTGCGTACCGTTGCGCATCTGCGGCCGCGCACCAATACTTTTTCAGCGGTATTCCGTGTCCGCTCGCTGGTCGCGCAGGCCATCCACCGTTATTTCCATGAGCGTGGCTTTGTCTATGTACATACGCCGATCATCACCACCAGCGACGCTGAGGGCGCGGGCGAAATGTTTCAGGTGACGACGCTTGATCCGGCGAACCCTCCCCGGACAGAACAGGGGGAGGTCCGTTACAAGGATGATTTCTTCGGTCAGCACGCTTCGCTGACCGTATCCGGCCAGCTCAACGGCGAAGCCTTCTGCATGGCGTTTCGCAACATCTATACCTTTGGCCCCACCTTCCGCGCTGAAAACAGTAACACGCCGCGCCATGCCGCGGAATTCTGGATGATCGAACCTGAAATCGCCTTTGCCGATCTGGAGGATAATATCCTTCTGCAGGAGGATATGGTCCGGACCATCATCGGCGATCTGCTGCGCGAAGCGCCGGAGGAGATGGCTTTCCTCAATCAATTCGTGGACAAAGGGCTGATCGCAAGGCTCGAGTTGGTACGCGACAGTGAATTTGCCCGCTGCAGCTACACAGAGGCCATAGAGCTTTTGACTGAGTCAGGCCATCCCTTTGAATACCCTGTCCGGTGGGGCATGGATCTGCAGACCGAGCATGAGCGCTGGCTGACCGAGGTTCATTTCCGCAAACCTGTTTTTGTACACAATTACCCCAAGGATATCAAAGCTTTTTATATGCGCATGAACGATGACGGAAAAACCGTCGCCGCAGTCGATCTGCTGGTGCCCGGTGTGGGCGAGCTGATCGGCGGCAGCCAGCGTGAGGAGCGGCCGGAGGTGCTGGACAAGCGCATGGCAGAGCTCGGCATGGAAAGGGAGACCTACGGCTGGTACGCTGATCTTCGCCGCTACGGCACGGTGAAGCATGCCGGGTTTGGCATCGGCTTTGAACGGCTGATCATGTACCTGACCGGCATGGCCAACATTCGTGATGTCCTCCCCTTCCCCCGCACTGTCGGCAACGCCGAGTTTTAAGGGCAAAGCCCCGGCATCCCCTTTCAGCCATGCAGGAGCAGCGTATCCCGTAAGCATCCGGCAGAGTGCTGTTTCAGAAAAAGCCTGTCGTGCGAAGGGATCTCACACGGCTGTCCGGCTGGTGGCAGGTATAAAATTATGCTATAATCAAAACATATGGATCATTCCTCGAAAGGGTCAAACAATATGTTGGATCAATTAGCGCTGGCCGGGCTAATCCCGGTCATCAAGATCGAGCGGGCGGAGGATGCCGTTCCGCTTTGCCGCGCGCTGGCAAAAGGCGGGCTTCCGGCGGCGGAAATCACGTTCAGGACGCCGGCCGCGGAAGAAGCCATCCGCCGCGTGCACGAAGAATTGCCGGAGGTACTTTTGGGCGCCGGCACTGTGCTGACCGCGGAACAGGCTGACCGGGCGGCCAAAGCCGGCGCGGGCTATATTGTCTCACCCGGTTTCAATCCCAAGGTGGTGCGTCATTGCCTGGACAAATCCTATCCTGTTTTGCCGGGCTGTTCCGGCCCTACGGATATTGAAGCCGCATTGGAAGAAGGGCTCGATGCAGTCAAGTTTTTCCCGGCGGAGGCATTGGGCGGCACTGCGATGATCAAAGCGCTGCTCGGCCCCTACAGAAATGTGAAGTTTGTTCCCACGGGGGGAATCAATCCCAAAAACCTCCATGATTACTTCAGCATTAAAAATGTGCTGGCCTGCGGCGGCAGCTGGATGGTGCCGGACGACGCGGTCAAGGCGGGCAACTGGCCGCTGATCGAAGAGCTGGCTGCACAGGCTGTTGATCTGATGCTAGGGCTGCGCCTCCAGCATGTCGGCATCAACCACCAGGGAGTTCAGGAAGCAAAAGACAGCGCCCGCAGGCTGTCCGCCCTGACCGGCTGGCCGATCGACAAGGATACCGGCACAAGCTGTTTCATCGGCTCAGGCATTGAATTGATGAAGCATCAAGGCCGCGGCATGAATGGGCACATCGCCCTGGCCACCCGCAGCGTTGACCGTGCTGTGTGGCATCTGGAACGCCGCGGCTTTGCCTTTGACAAGGACAGCGCGGTTTATGCTCCCGACGGGCAGCTGAGGATGATTTTTCTGACGGACGAGTTCGCCGGTTTCGGCATTCACCTGTCACAAATCTAAGCCATGCGAAAGGAAGACACTATGACCAAGGTTGTCAGTTTCGGCGAAATCATGTTGCGCCTGAAAGCGCCCGGCCACGAGCGCTTGATGCAAATCCCATTGATGGAAGCCACTTTCGGGGGAGGCGAGGCCAATGTGGCCGTCAGCCTGGCCAACTATGGCATGGATGCCTCTTTTGTCACCGTACTGCCTGACAACGACCTGGCCAAGGCCTGCCTTCACGAGCTGCGCGGTTTTGGCGTAGATATAAGGCATGTTGTCACAGGCCCCGGCCGTGTGGGCATCTATTTTCTGGAGACTGGCTCAAACCAGCGCCCCAGCAAAGTCCTCTATGACAGGGCAAACAGCGCCATCGCGCAGGCCCGGACTGGTGACATCGACTGGGACAGGGCTTTTGATGGCGCCGGCTGGTTTCACACCACCGGCATAACGCCGGCCATCAGCCGCAGTGCCGCCGAGCTGACACAGGAGGCCCTCGCGGCTGCCAAACGCCTGGGGCTGACTGTGAGCCTCGATCTGAATTTCAGAAAAAATTTGTGGGCCTACGGGAAAAAAGCATCTGAGGTCATGAGCGGGCTGATGCCTTATGTGGACTGCGTCATCGCCAATGAGGAAGATTTTGAGATGAGCCTGGGCATCAAGCCCAAGGCGGGCAGCGCTGAAGACGGCGACATCGACCCTCAAATGTACTGCGCGGTGGCACAAGAAGCGATGCGGCGCTACCCCAACCTGCGCTATGTCGCCATTACGCTGCGCCAATCCCTGTCGGCTGACCGCAACATCTGGCAGGCCGCCTGTCATGACGGGGCGGATTTTATACTGAGCCGACGCTATGAGCTGACGGATATCGTCGATCGCGTCGGCGGGGGCGACAGCTTTTGCGGCGGGCTCATCTATGGCTTAAATACCTTCGGCAACACCCGTGACGCGCTTGAGTTTGCCGCGGCAGCCAGCTGCTTGAAGCATACAGTGAGCGGAGACTACAATCGCGTCAGTGTGGCCGAAGTACAAAACCTGATGAAAGGCAGCGGCTCCGGCCGTGTGCAGCGATGATAAAACACAGACAGGAGAACCGATGATGAAACTTCCATTTCAAGTTGATCTGCATGACAAAGTCGCCCTGGTGACCGGCGGAGGCGGCGTACTGGGCAGCTCTTTTTCAAAGGCTCTGGCAGCCTGCGGAGCCAAGGTAGCCATCATGAACCGAAGCCTCGACAAGGGAAAGCGGGTTGCCGCGCAGATCGAGCAAAATGGCGGCCGGGCCCTGGCCCTGTCCTGCGACGTACTGAACCAGGAGGCGCTTGAAGCAGCGCGCGATGAGATACGTGCCCGTTTTGGGCCGGTGGATATTCTGGTCAACGCAGCCGGTGGCAACAGCCCCACAGCGACAACGGATGACGAACAGTTTGATTCTGCCAGGCAGTCCGTCAAGGACTTCTTCGGCCTGTCTCCCGAAGGTATCCGCTACGCCTTTGATCTGAACTTTCTGGGCACCTTGCTGCCCACACAGGTATTTGTCAAGGACATGATCGGACGGCCGGACTGCTGTGTCGTCAACATTTCTTCCATGGCTGCCTACCTGCCCATGACCAAGGTCATGGCTTACAGCGGCGCAAAGGCCGCGATCAACAATCTGACGCACTGGCTGGCCACCTATTTCGCAAAGGATGGTCCCCGCGTCAACGCCATCGCGCCGGGATTCTTTATGACGGAGCAAAACCGTGACCTTCTGTTTGACGCTCAGGGCAACCCGACATCCCGTACCGGCAAAATCATGGCGGCGACGCCGATGGGCCGCTTCGGCGAGCCTGAGGAGCTACTGGGCGCGCTGCTGTACCTGGTGTCGCCTCAAGCTGCCAGGTTTGTAACCGGCATCATCATACCGGTGGACGGCGGATATACTGCCTATTCAGGCGTTTAAGGGGGAAATCATGCGATACGATCTGATCACAGCCACCAGCATGGGCGTCAGAATAACGCCCGACAACCGCCAGCCTGCCGGGCTGGACTCTCGTTTTTCCATGCACGCCACCAGCGCGGAAAGCAATGTTTTGAACATATCAGCCTCCCTTGGCTTAAAGACCAAGGTGCTGTCCGCCTTTGTCAAGGGCAGCCCCATTGCCGACTTTATCAAGCGCGAGCTGGGCCGCCGCTTCATCTCCTTTGAAGGGCCGGATATTGACCCGGGCGGGCCTTGGGGCCTGCGCCATCAGTTTAATATCGCCGATTCCGGTTTTGGCCCCAGGGGCCCCCGGGTGCATAATGACCGCGCTGGTGAGGTGGGGCGCGAACTGGGACCGGAATACTTCGATCTTGACAGGATCTTTCAGACCGATGGCGCCCGGATGATCCACTTTTCCGGCCTTTTCGCCGCTCTGTCGCCGAAAACGGCGGAGTTCTGCCTGGCGCTGGCTGCCAAAGCTCGCGAAAACAACTGCCTGATCAGCTTTGATCTCAACCACAGGGCCTCCTTCTGGGAAGGCAGAGAAGAAGAGCTGCGCGACGCGTTCCACCGCATCGCGTCCGTATCAGACGTATTGATCGGCAATGAAGAAGACTACCAGCTTGCCCTGGGGCTTAAGGGACCTGAATCGGGCGGGCAGGATGTCTCAAAGACTGATGATTTCAAGGCCATGATCACCCGGGCCGGCAAGGTATACCCCAAGGTCCGTGTCTTTGCCACCACCCTCAGGCAAGTAGTCAGCGCCAACGAACACCTTTGGGGCGCTCTTCTTTACAAGGACAATGAATGGCATACCGTTATGCCGCGGGAAATCCAGGTCCTGGACCGCATCGGCGGCGGGGATGGCTTTGTCGGCGGCCTTCTCTACTCGCTGCTGCGTGATTGGGGCGGTGAACAATGCCTTCGGTTCGCGTGGGCGACCGGCGCCCTGGCCGCGACCATGACGGAAGACTATGCCTCTCCCGCGGATGAGGAGCAGGTCTGGAGCATTTGGGAAGGAAACGCGCGCGTAAAGCGCTGACGGAGGAGGAAAAATGAAAAAAGCGGATATCGGCCTTGTTGGTCTCGCAGTCATGGGTGAAAACCTCGTGATGAACATGGAGAGCAAAGGTTTTACAGTAGCCGTGTATAACAGAACAACGCAAAAAGTGACCGATTTTGTTGAGGGGCGCGCCCAAGGCAAAAACATCATCGGTACCTATAGCCTTGAGGAACTGACCCAAGCGCTTGAAAAGCCGCGCAAAGTCATGCTGATGGTCAAGGCGGGGCAGCCGGTGGATGATTTTATTGACAGACTGCTCCCTTTGCTGGAGGAAGGGGATATCATTATCGATGGCGGCAACAGCCATTTCCCCGACACTGCCAGGCGCGTCGAATACGTGGAGTCCAAGGGGCTGCGCTATATCGGCACCGGTGTGTCCGGCGGCGAGGAAGGCGCCCTGAAGGGCCCCAGCATGATGCCGGGCGGCTCTGCCGAGGCTTGGCCTTATGTGAAGGATATCTTCCAGTCCATCGCGGCCCATGTGGACGATCAGCCCTGCTGTGACTGGGTCGGCGAGGGCGGCGCGGGTCACTTTGTCAAAATGGTGCATAACGGCATCGAGTACGGCGACATGCAGCTGATTTCAGAGAGCTACCTGTTGATGCGCGATGTCCTCAAAATGAGCGCCGATGACATGGCCGGGATCTTCTCTGACTGGAACAAGGGAGAGCTTGACAGCTACCTGATCGAGATCACAGCCGGCATACTGGCCGCTAAGGATGAGGACGGCAGCCCCCTGATTGACAAGATCCTGGACACCGCAGGCCAGAAAGGGACGGGTAAATGGACCGCCATCTCAGCGCTTGACGAAGGCATCCCGCTGACGATGATCGCAGAGGCCGTTTTTGCCAGATCACTGTCCAGCGACAAGGAGGGGCGCGTCAAAGCGGCAGCCCTGCTGGGAGAGAGCAAGCCTGAGCTGACCGGCGATAAACAGGCCTTTATCGCCAGCATCAAAGACGCGCTGTATGCCTCCAAGATCATCTCCTATACGCAGGGATATCTGCTGATGGCCAGTGCCGCCAAAACCTACGGATGGAACCTTAATTTCGGCGGCATCGCCATGATGTGGCGCGGCGGCTGCATCATACGCAGCGCCTTCCTTGGAAAAATCAAAGAAGCCTTTGACAAGGAGCCTGCCCTTGAAAACTTGCTGTATGCCCCTTACTTTGCCAAAGCGGTGGAGGAGGCTCAGGAGGGATGGCGCAAGGTGGTTGCCTTGGCGGCACTTGAAGGCGTGGCCCTGCCCGCGATGAGCAGCGCGCTCGCCTACTGGGACGGCCTGCGCAGCCCGCGCAGCGGAGCAAACCTTTTACAGGCACAGCGCGATTACTTTGGCGCGCACACCTATGAGCGCGTGGATAAGGAGCGCGGCCAGTTCTTCCATACCAACTGGACCGGCGAAGGAGGCACGACCGCGGCAGGTGTATACAATGCCTGAGGAATTGCTGATACCACGGGCGCTTGCGGCCCAGACCACTGATGGCCTCAACCGCCAGGCCATCTATAATTCTCTTGTTGAAAGCCTTGCCCCTTTGCGGGGAAAGCTCAAGAGGGTGCTGCTTGTGCCGCCGGACTTCACCCGGTATCATTCAAATGCCGGTCTAATCAGCTCTTTGCTCTACGAACTGCTCAGCGGAGAGTGCGAAGTCAATGTGCTGCCGGCCCTGGGCACACATGTCGAGATGTCCCGCCGCGAGTGGGAGCAGATGTATGCGCCTGTTCCCTATGAAAAGATGCTGATTCACAACTGGCGGACGGATGTCGTGAAACTGGGTGAAATACCGGGCAGCTTTGTGGCAGAAGTATCCGAGGGGCTCATGAAAGACGATATTCCCGTGGAACTCAACAAGCATTTGCTTGATCCGGGTTATGATCTGATCCTTTCCATCGGCCAGGTGGTACCGCACGAGGTTGCGGGCATGGCCAACCATACCAAAAACATCTTTGTGGGCTGCGGCGGCTCCGCCATGATCAACGCCTCGCATATGCTGGGCGCCCTGTATGGGATGGAGCGCGTCATGGGCCGCGACAGGACCCCCGTACGCGCTGTGTTTGACTATGCCGCGGAGCACTTCCTTGCCGACATGCCGCTGAGTTATATCCTGACGGTCACGGACGCGCCGCAAGGCAATATCCGCACCCATGGACTGTTTATCGGCAGGGACAGATCATATTTTGAGCAAGCGGCGGAACTGGCGGCGCGTATCAACATGGATCTGCTGGACAGGCCGATTCAAAAGGCCGTGGTCTATCTCGACGAACAGGAGATTAAATCGACCTGGCTTGGCAACAAGGCCATTTACCGCGTCCGCATGGCGATGGCCCGGGGCGGTGAACTGGTCATACTGGCCCCCGGTGTCGAACGCTTCGGCGAGGACAGGCAGGTGGATCACTTAATAAGAGCCTGGGGCTACAGGGGCCGCAAGCATGTGCTTGAAGCTGTTAGAACAGACCCTGAGCTGGCGAAGAATTTGTCTGCCGCAGCTCACCTGATCCACGGCAGCAGCGAAGGACGCTTCAGCGTGATCTACTGTACGACCGCCCTCAGCCGCGAGGAGGTGGAGGGCGTAGGCTTCGATTATCTGCCCTATGAGGAGGCCATTCAGCGTTATGATCCTGCCGCCCTTCAGCCGGGATATAACCGGCTTGCTGACGGTGAAGAAATATTTTTCATTCCCAACCCCGCCCTGGGGCTGTGGGCCGAGCGAAGCAGGTTTGACGGTGAGACTAAACGTTAAAATTCTCTCATATTTTCGCTTGAAACATCGCGAATAAAGATGTATAATGTTTAAGGGTACGTATGTGCCCTGTAATTGAGTGATTGTTAAGGAGGAACCCCCATGACCAAGATTGGAATCAACGGATTTGGACGCATCGGACGTCTCGTTCTGCGTGCGACGCTTGAAAACTTTACTGACGTCGAGGTGGTCGCCGTCAACGACCCCTTCATCAGTGTCGATTATATGGCCTATATGCTTCGCTATGACACGGTGCATGGCCAATACAAAGGTGAAATCAGCTATGATGAGGCCGCCGGCACCCTGACTGTGGACGGCAAAACCATCAAAGCTTATGCTTATATGAAGCCCGAAGAGATTCCGTGGAAAGAAACCGGTGCCGAGTACATTGTTGAATCCACCGGCGTGTTCACCGATACCCCCGGCGCGTCCGCACACTTCAAGGGCGGCGCGAAGAAGGTTATCATTTCCGCGCCCGCCAAGGACAAGGAAACCCCCATGTTCGTCATGGGCGTCAACCACAAGAGCTACACCAAGGATATGAACGTCGTATCCAACGCTTCCTGCACCACCAACTGCCTGGCCCCCCTGGCCAAGGTGATTCACGATACCTATGGCATCACCGAAGGGCTGATGACCACAGTTCATGCCACCACCGCCACTCAGAAGACAGTTGACAGCCCCTCCAAGAAGGACTGGCGCGGCGGTCGCGGCGCGGCCTTCAACATCATCCCCTCTTCCACCGGCGCCGCCAAGGCTGTCGGCGTGGTCATCCCTGAGCTGCAGGGCAAACTGACCGGCATGTCCTTCCGTATCCCCACGGCGGACGTCTCGGTCGTCGACCTGACCGTCAATCTGGCCAAGCCCACCACTTACGAAGAGATCAAGGCCACCATGAAGGCTGCCAGCGAAAGCCCCGAGTGGAAGGGCATCATCGGTTACACGGAAGACGCCGTTGTATCCAGCGACTTCATCCACGATGACCGCACCTCTGTGTTTGACGCGGGCGCCGGCATCATGCTGACCGACAAGTTCGTCAAGCTGGTCGCCTGGTATGACAACGAATGGGGCTATTCCTGCAAGGTCGTCGAGCTGATCCGCCACATGGTCTCGGTCGACGCAAAGTAAACAAACGTTTTATCGCAACAAGCAGGAGGCGGGGATGATCCCCGCCTCCTGCTTTATTGCTTGAACTTCTGTTCATTGCCTGATGACCCGACCGATGCTTTCAGGCTTGAAAACCTGTCGCATCGCGTAAATCAAGTGTCACAGTCCATACAGCTCGTTGTACTTATTCTTGAGGTAGTCAACATAATACCCGGCGTCAAAGGCTTCACCGGCAGCGGAAAAGATCAGCTCCCTCGGCTTCTTCATGCCGCCGTGACGGTGGATCTTCTTCCCAAGCCAGGCATTGATGGGCGTAAAATCGCCCGCGAGCAGAGCGGCATCGATATCCACATCTTTTTCCATTGCGGCATAGATCTGCGCGGCGTAGGCCGAGCCAATGGAATAACTCGGAAAATAGCCGAACATGCCGCCCGACCAGTGAACATCCTGCAGCACACCCTCCGCATCGTTTGCGGGTTTAACGCCCAGATATTCATGATACAGAGCCTTCCATGCATCGGGCAGGTCAGCCACCTCAAGCGAGCCGTCAAACAAGGCTTTTTCCAGCTCATAGCGCACCATGATGTGCATGGAATATGTCAGCTCATCAGCCTCCGTTCGAATCAGGCTTGGCTTTGAGACATTCAGGGCCCGATGCAGCGTCTGCGCATTGACCGATCTGAAGGTGTCGGGGAAAACCTCCGCCAACACCGGAAGCAGCGCCTTTGAAAAGGAGAGGCTGCGTCCCAGCATGTTCTCATACAGGCGGGACTGGCTTTCGTGGATTCCCATCGAAACACCGCCCGCCAGGCAGCCGTATTGCAGCTCATCGGCTATGCCCAGCTCATAGAGACCATGCCCTGCCTCATGAATGACGCTGTACAAAGACGGCAGCAGGTTGTCTTCGTAATAGTGGGTGGTGAACCGCACGTCTTTATTATTAAAGCTGGTGGTGAAAGGATGCTCGCTTTGACCCAGCACGCATCGCCCGCTGTCCACCTTCATCATCTCCATGACCCGCAGCGCAAGCCTTTCCTGCTGTATGGCCGGAAAGCTGCCTTTCAGCCATGCGGTGTCCGGCTGACCTGTCTCGCCGATGGCATGGACCAGCGGCACAAGCTCCCGGCGCAGGCGGCTGAAGTAGGCATCCAGATAGCTTTGGTCGATGCCCGGCTCAAAGTCATCGAGCATCACATCGTAAGGCTTCTTCTCACTGCCCCGGTACCCGGCGAAGCGTCTGCCCGTCGCCACCAGTTCTTCCAGACTAGGCCTGAAAGACTCAAAGTCGGCATTCTCCTTGGCCTCCTGCCATATGAGGGAGGCCTTGTTGACCAGCTTGGCATAGGCGACTACCTCTTCCAGCGGAATGCAGGTCGTTTTCCTGTACTCACGGCGCATCTCCTCCGCCTCGCGCTTCGTCTGCGGGTCTAGCTCTGCGGACTGTTCGTGAAGAGCCTCCAGCAAATCACGTACCCTGTCGTTGATCAGCAATTCATAGCTGACCTGTGACAGCGCCCCCATCGTCTCTCCCCGGCCCTCACTTGACAGCCGGGGGGCAACGGTCTGCGAATCATAGCTCAGCACCCCCATCGCGTGGCTGTACACATGAAGCTTTCGCTGCAGGTCTTTGAATTCCCTCACTGACGCTTGTATATCCATAACGACCTCCTTCTGTGTGGTAATTATAGCACGAACGGCATAAATCTGATACAATGCGGGCAGAAACAAGGGAAGGAAACCTGCCATGCCTGAAAAAGCGATTGCTGTGTTTGATTTTGACGGAACCATGACCCCCGGTGACAGCATCATACGCTATGTGATATATGCGGCCAGGCGCGGTTTTGAGCCTCGGCGCAAAATATGGCTGCGCCTTTGGCAGGGGCTGCTGTCTGTCAGCGGCGTGATGAGCGCTGAAGAGGGAAAGAGCCGCGCACTTTCTTTTTTAGCCCGCATGACCTCTCAGGAGCAGGAAAAGTTTAACCGTGCTTTTTGTAAGGACGTCCTGATGCCGCGAATCTTTCCCTTGGCCCTTAAACGCATGGAGGCCCACAGAGCCGATGGGTTGCATATTCTGCTTGTTTCCGCCTCTCCCGATACCTATATCAACTACCTGAAAGAATTTCTGCCGATCGATACGGTGATCGGGTCTCCCACCGACCACAAGGGGCGCGTATCAAGCTCTGCCAGAGGGCAAGAAAAAGCCAGGCGTGTTTTGGAATGGGCCGGCGGGCAAACTGATGATATCGATTGGGAAAACAGCTTTTCTTATGGCAATAGCTCAAATGATCTGCCGGTTATGCGGCTGACCGGGCATCCCGTCTGCGTCAACCCAAGCCGCCGGATGAAGAAGCTCGCAAGGGGTCTGGCAGTTGAATACTGGCTCCTCTGACCGGATCTGCGCTAAAAAGGGCTTTCACGTCTGTTGTGAAAGCCCTTTTGCATGCCGCGCCCCGGATCAGGGACGGTGGGTTGCTTCTTTAATCTTTGCTGCCTTGCCCTGCAGGTTACGCAGATAATACAGCTTCGCACGGCGTACCTTGCCCTTGCGGACCACTTCAATGCGGTCTACGCGCGGGGAGTGCAGCGGGAAGGTGCGCTCGACACCGATGCCATAGGACATACGGCGAACGGTAAAAGTCTCGCGGCAGGAGCCGTTGCGCTTGGCAATGACGGTACCTTCAAAGGCCTGCAGGCGCTCACGGGTGCCTTCAACGACCTTAACGAATACACGCACGGTATCACCGATGCCAAACTCGGGCCTGTCGGTCCGCAGCTGAGCCTCTTCGATCGAACGAATCAATTCACTCATGGGGTTTCCTCCTTCCATCGCAGACGTTCATGCCAAGCCATATGCTTGCAGAGGACCGCCCGTTGTCACAAAGATGATATTACCACATTACTTTACCGCTTGGCAAGCGTTTTTCAGAACATATATGCTCCAGCCTTGTAGGACTACAATAGATATTGGACACTGAATAACTTGTACGGAGGGGAGATGAAAGAAGAAAGAGCTCTCATCTGTTAGAATGTTGCTGCGACCACAACGGCT
>CAZVUU010000011.1:12950-39176 GCA_964630465.1 uncultured Christensenella sp. | reverse complement strand
CAGCCTGTTCATGGTGGGCGATGTCAAGCAGAGCATCTACCGCTTCCGCCTGGCGGAGCCGGGGCTGTTCCTGGATAAATACAAGCGCTTTGACGAGGCGGAGGGCGCCGCCGAGCGCGTGATCACCCTCAGCGAGAACTTCCGTTCGCGCGACAACATCCTGCTGTCGGTCAACCATGTATTCGACCACACCCTGCGCGGGGGCGCGCTGGAGCTGGGCTACGGCAGCGAGGAGCGCCTCTACCCCGGCAGCCCCTCAAGCGAGGACCCGCCCTGTGAGCTGCGGCTGATCCTGCCCGCCGGGGCGGAGGAATCAGAGGAAGCCCCGCCCGTGGAAGACGAGGAGCGGGGGCCCGACCGCGAAACCGACATCGAGGCGGGCGAGCTGCCCGGCACCAGCGAGCGCGAGGCCGCCCTGATGGCCCGGGTGATGGCGGAGCTTCACGGCAGCGAGATCACCGAGCGGGGCCGGCGGCGCAAGCTGAGCTGGCGCGACATGGTGGTGCTGCTGCGCAGCGCCTCCGGCCGGGCAGAGACCATCGCCCGCGTGCTGCGCGACCGGGGCATCCCCGTATATTCGGACGCCGACCAGCAGTTTTTCGACCTGATCGAGGTGTCGGATGTACTCAACCTGCTGCACGTGCTGGATAACCCGCTGGATGACGAGCGGCTGATGGCCGTGCTGGCCGCCCCGCCCTTTGAGTTTTCGCCGGATGACTTTATCCGCCTGCGCCTGGGCGGCGACAGGCGCATGCCCTTCCATCAGGTATTCTTTGCGGCAGAGGGGAGCGACCCCCGGGTCAGCCGGGCCGTCCGGAGCCTCAATAGCTGGCGGGTTCAGTGCGAAAACAGGCCGCTTGACAGCTTCCTGCGCTGGCTGCTGCGCGAGACGGGCATCTACGCGCGCGCCGGGGCCAAGCCCCGGGGGGAGCTGCGCCGGGCCAACCTGCGCCTGCTGTGCGAGCGGGCCGCCCCCAACCCGCAGCCGCAGACCCTGCACGGCTTTTTAAGCCGGGTCACCCAGGCCAGACAGCAAAACGAGACCCGGGCCGCCGCCACCCTGGGGGCGGGCGAGGATGTGGTACGCATCATGACCATCCACAAGTCCAAGGGGCTGGAGTTTCCCGTGGTGTTTTTGCCGGACCTGGCCCGGCGCTTCCGTGTCGGCAGCCAGGGGGAGGACCTCCTGCTGGATACGGACAGCGGCCCCGCGCTGAAGCTGGTCGACCCCGAGCGGCGGATGACCTACGACACCCTCTGGGGCAAATCCATCCTGCTGAAAAAGGACAGGCAGACCCGCGCCGAGGAGGCCCGACTGCTCTACGTCGCCATGACCCGCGCCAGGGAGCGGCTGATCCTGATCTCCTCCCCGCGCAGCATCGACGCCGAGCGCAAAAAGTGGGAGATGGCCGTCGGCAGCGCCGGGGCAGACCGCGCCGCCAATATGCTGGAGTGGATCGGCTCAAGCCTCTGGCCCGCGCTGCAGCCGGGCGAGGATGCCCTGTGGGAGGCCCCCGGCGGCGGCCGCTTCCAAATCAGCTACCACCCCGCCGGGCAGCTTCGGGTGCAGCCGCCGGTCCCCAGGGGCCTGCCCTTTCCCCCGCTGGGCGCTGAGATGCCCGGGCCAAAGATCCGGGCCATGATGGCCCCCCTGCCGCCGCCCTCGGGCCACCCCCTCAAACTGTCCGTCACCCAGCTGACCCACCGGGAGCTGCAGGTGGAGGAAGAAACGCCCGGCGTCAAGCGCCTGCCGCTGGAGCACTGGAGCCGTCCGGCCGCCTCTCCCGCCGCGAAACTGCCGGGGATCGAGCGCGGCACGGCGGCGCACAAGGCCCTGGGCAGCCTGCCATTGGAGCCCCTGCGCGGCCTGCACGGGGAAGCGCTGCGCGAGACAATTGCCGCGGGGCTGGATGCCCTGGCCGAGCGGGAGATCCTGCAGCCGCCTGAGCGCGCGGCGGTGGACGCGGCGGCGCTGTGCCGCTTTTATGAAAGCCCCGTCGGGCAGAGGCTGCTGTCCGCCGGCTTCATCCGGCGCGAGTGGCCCTTCACCCTGCTGTGCGAGCAGGACCTGATCCTGCAGGGCGTGCTGGACTGCTGCTTCATGGAGGATGAGGGCTGGGTATTGATCGACTACAAGACCGACCGGACGACGCCCCATGTCATCGCCCTGCGCTACCGCGACCAGCTGCGCTGGTATATGCGCGCGCTGCGGGACATCACGGGCCGCCCCGTCAAGGAGGCCTGGCTCTACGCCCTGGAGCATGGAGAGTTTATCCCGGTCAGCGAGGATGAGCCGATACGCTACGAAGGACAGGAGGTGGGAGGCGATGCGCAGCGGCCTGATGGGCGGCACCTTTGACCCCATCCACCTGGGGCACCTGGACATCGCGCAAAAGGCGCTGGACCAGCTGGGGTTGGACCGCGTGATCTTTCTGCCCGACGGCGACCCGCCCCACAAAAGCCCCCGGGCCACGGGCGCGCAACGCCTGAGGATGTGCGAGCTGGCCCGTGAAAGGCGCCCGGGCTTTGAGGTATCGGATATGGAGCTGCGGCGCCTTGGCACCACCTACACGGTGGACACCCTGCGCGCCATCAGGCGCGAGCGCCCGGGCGAGCAGCTGGTCTACCTGATCGGCTCCGACACCCTCTATTGGTTTCCCACCTGGAAGACAGCGCACGAGGTGGCAAAGCTGTGCCGCATGGCCATCGTCCTGCGCCCCGGCGACGATCCCACGGATGTAAAGAAAAAGCAAGCGGAATTAAAAGCGAGCCACGGCCTCGACAGCGTGATGCTGACAGGAGAAGGCCTGCCGGTCTCATCAGGCATGGTGCGAGAAGCCGCACAGAAGCATGAAGACCTCCTCCGCTTCGTGCCGGAGAAGGTGGCGGCGTATATCGAGGAACAGGAGCTGTATGTCTTAAAGGAAGAGCGCTGAGTATAAGGGCGATAGAGGCAAAGTGCGGCCTATGGCCGCGCAAAAAGGCGTCTTTTGACGCCGCAAAGCCATGGCAAAGGGGTACGCCCTCGTAGCCCCGCAGCCCTCGTAGCCCCGCAGCCCCCGCAGCCCTTTTGCGTCTGCGCAGCAGACAGTTTGCCACTGCTTTGCGCGGCCTGCCTGTCGGCAGACAGGCAGGCCGCACTTCGCGTATATATAAATCCAACATAAAAACGGAGATCTTGTCATGAAGAAAAGACTGCCGGTCATCCTCGTTTGTCTTATCTTGACGGCCCTGACGGCTCTGGCCGCGGGGGGCATCGTGACGCTTCGCGCAAGCGACAGCGTGGCCCAGCAGGCCGCCGCCTTCACGGAGTATCTGGGCGGGCTGAGCGATGCCCAGCAGGGCGAATGGCGACAGGCCCTGGAGGACATGCTGTCACAGACCCCTTCCCCGGGCGACGCATCCCGGGAGCGCATCGTGTATATCACCCCCAAGGGGGAAGTCTACCACAGCAGGGATACCTGCAGCAGCCTCAGCCGCTCAAAGACCGTCAACAGCCTCACCCTCAGCGAGGCCCTCTCCATGAACCGCCGCCCCTGCAAGCTCTGCGAAAAGTGAGGGGATGGGGGCACGGTTTCGCACAGAGCACACGGAGGCACAGAGGCGGCGGCTCAAGGCCGCCTATTCACAGAGACATTTATATAGATAAGTTGCTTGTTTTGCTCATGTTTGATGGGATGCATGACAACGGCGCGGAGGGCAGGGAGACATCTATAAAACAGGACCCTCTGTGTCTCCTCTGTGCCTCCCTGCGCTCTGTGCGAGCCGTGGCCCCAACACTACTCCACCCCCAAGGCCTTGAACACCGCCTCGATCGGCGAACTGAAAAACAAAATACTGAACTTCCCCATCAATTCCGCCGGCACCCCGGGCATATCCACCGTGGAAGCGATGGGCAGCAGGATTTTCCTGGCGCCGCTGTCCAGGCAGACCTGCAGGGTGTTTGCCAGTTCCTCCACTTTGCTGACGGTGCCGCCCAAGGTCAGGCTGCCCAAGATGGCCAGGCTGGGGACGACCGGCTTGTTCATCGCGCAGGAACACAGCGCGATCAGGGCAGGCAAAGACAGGGCGCTTGTCATGCCGTGCCCGCCAAGGTCCTGGGCATGCATCAGATAATCCATGGTGGTCAGGGAAATGCTGCCGCTGATGTGCTTGCTGTTGAGCTTCAGATAGGAATACGCTGTCTCCACCGCTTCGCGCACTGCCTTATCGGAGCCAAGCCCCGTGCGCTCGAACCGGCCATTGCCGGGGGCCATTTCGGTTTCCAGCTTGAACACGCCCAGCATGCCGTTTTTGCCGTGGGCAACGGTATACACATGCCCGGGCCGCTGCGTGCCCTCGGGGATCAGTTTGCCGCTGGTCTGTTCCGGCACCGAAACAAAATTTTCCCGGAGGGTTTCCTGGTCCATGTAAGAAAAATTGACATCATAAAACTCCATACCGCCAATTTTCTTCAGCTGTTCTTTGACACGCCGCCTGCTTTCCATGGCAAAGCGCAGGATCTCCTCCAGCTGTTCCTTTTCCACCCGGCCGTGAGGATACATCAGCTTGACCAGGCCGGATACCATCTTGCGTACGGCAATCACATCGCGCTGGTTCAAATCCCTTCCCAGCCTGAAATGGCGGTCCAGCAGGTCCGCATAGGAGGTTTTGCGCAGCTCTCTCAAAAAGCCCGCGAAATAGTCGGTGATAAAGCCATAGTCATCGGTGAAGGACTCCGGCCGGTATTTGATGATTTCCCAGCCCGGGTTGTAGCAGTGCATCCTGTCCAGAAAAGCGGTGTCATTGGCCATGGCCTCCGGGAAGGGGTCAAACAGGTGGGAGGTGCGCAGCAGCGAGTCAATGCTTTGGTTGATATTGCCCACAAACACCATGGAAGCGTTGGCCGCCTTTTCCTCTTTGCCGCGGGAGAAGGAGCCGGAGGCCATATAGTCCTTCATGATCTGCACGCCGTCCTGATCCTTGAACTTGATCCCCGCCACCTCGTCAAAGGCAACGCAGTCCCACATCCCCACCAGGCCGACCGTTCGGCTGCTCATGTTGTAAAACAGGTTGGCGACTGTGGTCTGCCCGCCCGAGACCAGGATCGAAAAGGGCGAGATCTCCTTGTATACATGCGATTTTCCTGTGCTTCTGGGCCCCAGTTCGCAGAAGTTGAAGTTGTTCTCAACCAGGGGGACGAGCCTTGCCAAATGCAGCCATTTTTCCCGCCGGCTCAGCTTTCCCGGCTCCATGCCGGTGGAGCGCAGCACCACATCCACCCATTCTTCCGGGGTAAAGGCCTCCCGTCCGCGGATCACCTCATGCAAATCCAAGGTCGGCATCTGAATGGGAGTGATGCGGCGGATGCTGATGGGGCTGTTGTGCTTGTCCGCTTCATCATAGTAATAATCCAGCTCTGCGATGCACCAGATGCCGCCGCACAGCAGCCGCTCAAATTGTGCTGGGTATTCCGGCGCGATGGGAATGCCCTTGATGCCCAGGTTTGAAAAGGTGGTTTCATAGCGGTCATTCTTCAGATTCAGGCTGACGCTCAGCACGTCGATCACTGTAAAGCTGCCCAGTTCACGCAGCTTGGACAAGGTTTTTTGCGCCTCGTCCGGCCTGACATAGTTTTCCGAAAGGATATTTTTGACGCTGTCCATGCCCTCCCGGATGACCTGCTCATCATCGGAGGCGCAGTACATGCCCAGCAGATATTCCAGCACATACACCGGCACATTGATGCCCTGCTTCAGCCGCTTGGTCAGGTCCTTGCGCACGATGCGCCCCGCAAAATGCGTTTTCAGTTTTTCGCTCAGTTCTGCGCTGGGCAGCTTTTCCTTCATGTCTTACCTCCCGTCAGATAGGCCGAGGTTGCCGGCAAAGGGAATATCGATTGTGAACTCCACCCGCTGAACCTCTGCCAGGGCATCGCCTTCTTCCCGGATGACAAGGTAATGCCTGGCCCCGGGGTCATAGCGGCGGTTTTGAAGGGTGATCCTCACCTTGTGTATCCGCTCTGCGGATGCCCTGGCCGCGCTGTTTGCCTCCACCGTGCTTACGGCAGAGACCGCCCGGCCATCCTCTGTCTGCACGCTGAGCAGATAGGTGGCGGGCAGCACCCGGTCGCTGACAGGCTCCTTTTGCAATACTTCCAGCACATCGCTCAGGTTGTTAAAGCTGCGCTTGCTTGTCAGCAGCTGCAGGCCCGCTTTGCGGGTCTGCTGTCTGCCTGTTTTGCTTTTAACGCTTAATAAGGGGACCAGGATCTCGCACAGGCCGGCGCCGCCATGAACATAGTTTTGCCCGCCTCCCTGCTGCTTGAAGATGCCCGCGCCCACGGGCACGCTCAGCCAGCCGCCGCCTTCCAGCCAGGGGAAGGGAAAGCTGATGGTGCCCGTCATGTTCTCGGGTTCCCTGGTCACCCGAAAACGCTTCCCGCAAAACAGGGGGCTGGTGCCCCGGGTTTCCAGCTTCTCATACTCCTGAACCTCGCTTCGGCGGTACTGGAAGCCGTGATCCGCCGTGACATAGTAGGTGGTCGCGCTGATCTCATTGGTCAGCTTGCGGATGACCGCTTCGATATCGCAAAGAGCAGCTTCACAGGCCTCAAATACCCCATGCTGGGTGGGCAGATCATCCCCGACGGCGTCAATGCGGTCGTGGTAGAGGTAAATGACATCCTTGCCGTTGAAAATACCGGCAAATTCTTCGCTCGCAAGGGCCATCACATCGCCTGTGGTCATGGCGACCGCGTTTTGATAGTGCGATTTAAGAATCTTCTCCCGGTTGACGGTGCCGTTGCCGGCCCTGCCATCCACCTGCGGCGACAGGTCGCCGCCTTCCTTGACCGTCAATTGCCGGTGAGGCAGCAGGGCCGCCATCCCAAGGGCGGTCACGCCGGGCAGCACCGCGACCATGGCTTCCATCCTGGCGTCATAGCGCGCCTCCCGGTTCAGCAGGCTTTCCAGTTCCTTGCCGCACTCAAAGCGCAGGGCATCGGATATGATGACCACCGTGCGCTCCCTGCCTGCCCTGGGGGAAATGCGCTGGCCGGCGAACTGCTCCTGCACAGGCAGCCCCAGGGTCGCCCGGCCCTCGCCGGTCAAACGCTCGGAGAAATGCTTGTTCAGCCTGTCCAGCCAGCCATTGACATAGGCCTTCTCCACCAGATCGCTCAGCTGCCGGTAGGGCTCCCGGTCGTCCAGCCTGCCAAAGAGCAGGCAAAATTTCCGGTAGTTGAAGTCCACCTGATACAAGCCGCCTGTATAGGCGCTTACAATTTGCTTTGCGTCACCTTCCGGCAGGGGCTTCCCGGCGGCGGCCAGCACCTGCTTTGCATGCAGAATCATCCTGTACTGGCCTTCAAATACCGGCGCAAAATGCAGCCCGCGCTGCATGCGCTTTGCCGCGGCCTCCTCCATGGGCAGGCCGCCGATCAGCCGCCCGGGCTCTTCCTCACAGAGGGCGCGGCACATCCGCGCCAGAATGATCTGGTCCACAAAACTAAAAGCGTCAAGCTCCATCAGCTCGGCGCTGCGCCTGCCTGAGAGGGCCTCCTTCAGGTTCAGCCGCCCGGCAAATTCCAAACTCATGGCGTCATACACGGCGGACGTGCTCTCATGCCCCATCAGCTGCTGCAAAAAGACGGTGACGTTGGTGCCTTTGTCGCTTCGGTAGGCCTGCAGGTGGGGGGGCAGGCTGACCCCCAGGTGAGCGGTATAGGTGCACAACAGGGTCGCCATCAAGCCGTCCGGGCCGGGCTCCCGGGCCTGATAGCCATAGATGTCGGCGCACAGCTGCCAGAAGGCGTCCAAAGCGCCCACGGCGGCGAAACTCTCCAGTTGTTCGGCGGCCTTCCCCATCCCCTCCCCCAGTACCCTGCGGAGGATCTCGTCCATATGCGCTACCCGGCTGCCGCACTGCACCGCCAGCACAGCCAGGTCCACCCCCTGCCGGCTGGCTTCGGGCAGCTCCATCTGCACAAAAGGCTCCATCCGCTGCTGCCGGTTTTTCCAGAACAAGGGGTACTTTTCCAGATATTCCCGGGCGTGGGCGGGCAGGTTCTTGCGCTTGAGCACCTCGCTGATGCGGTCAGAGAAGTAGATGGCGGCATAGCGCAGGGTGTCGGCCAGAGGGTTGTCCTCATCCCCGGGCTGGGCGAAAGGCGCGTAGACCAGGTAAGCGCTCTGCGGGTCCTCGTGCTCCAGCAGCACCTTGGCAAAAAAGGCGTTGCTGCCGGTCAGCTTCAGCAGCTTTCCGTTCACACGGAGGCTGTCCACCTCCTGCTCCACCTCTTTGGCTGCGTCAAACCAGAACACCAGGCGGTGCCCCTCAGCAAAGATTTCATTGATACGGCTTGCGTCTGCGCTTAGGCTCATGTCGGCTCCTTGTCAGTTGATAGTTAATCTTAGGGGTGTCATACCATTTCAAAACATTATATCATCGTTGGGGAGGGACCGGGGTTACGGCTCGCACAGAGTTCACAGAGGCACGGAGGCGCTTCGCTTTTCACAGAGGATTATCTATAGGAATTTGGGTTTCTTCCTGCTTTCCTGTACTGCTCCCGGCAACCGCACCTGCGGTGCGCACAGAGGGGAAGATGAGGCTTTCAAGGAAACGTCAAGAGATATATTTTCCTCTGTGATAAGGCGGGCTTGTCCCGCCGCCTCCGTGTCTCTGTGCGCTCTGTGTGGGCCGTAGCCTTCGTCCCTTAACCATTGACGAATAGTAGTATTACTGCTACTCCGCGCTACTCTGCGCTACTCCGCAGTACTCTGCGTTACTCCGCGATACTCCGCGTTACTCCGCAGTACTCTGCGCTACTCCGCAGGAATCTGGATATTTGAGAATAGCTTTTTCCATATTCGCAATTCAGGTGGTTTTTGCGAATAAAGAATTATCATATTCGCAAATATGCCCGCTTTTCGGAATAAGGGTTTTATTATGCGCACAACGTCTCCTCTTTGCGAATAAGCTCAGTGTCATCATCGGAACACCCGAATATAGTCTTGCAGGAAGAATATCCGGTTGCGCCTGTTTCCCGTGATTTCCAGCAGTACCTTGTCTTTGACCAGGTCTCTTGCCGCTCTGTTGATGGTGTCAAAGGATAATCCTGTCAAATCGGATATCTCGGACACAGTAGAAACAGGGCTTCTGTACATGGCCTGAATGATCCTGCCGTATGTGTCAGCCTTGGCTTTTTTGCTGACAGCATAGTCTTGATACGCTTGAACCTGCGCAAGCGCAGCTTTAAACTTGGCCTTTGCCATGCGGGCAGTATGCGCCGATGCTTCCAGGAAAAACGCGATCCACCCCTCCATATCACCTTTGACGCGCACATTCTGTAAGGTATCATAATATGTTGTACGATGCTCTTCAAAATAACTGCTGATGTAAAAGCAAGGCTTATCCAGCTCTCTTTGCGCCATCAAGTATAAGGGGATCATCAGCCTGCCGATCCGCCCGTTTCCATCCAGGAAGGGGTGGATGGTTTCAAACTGATAATGAATAATCGCTGTTTTAATCAAAACCGGAAGCTGATCTTCACGGTTCATAAATTTATCCAAATCGCCCATCAGCTGCTGCATATCTGTGACCGCCGGGGGAACATAGGCGGCGTTTGACGGCATGCTGCCGCCAATAAAGTTTTGAGACAGACGGAACTCGCCCGGTGTCTTGTGCTCCCCCCGCACCCCTTCCATCAGCAAGGCATGCATTTCCCGAAGCAAACGGCTGGTAAACGGAAAATCATCCGCAACAATACGCCTTATCCCGTGATTCATCGCGGCGATATAGTTTTGAACCTCCCGGACATCATCCCGCCGCTCAGGCGACAAGTCTTCCAGCGGCGTCATATCATCTTCAATCGTCGTGTTGGTGCCTTCGATGCGGCTGGACCGGTTCGCTTCCACCTGGATGTGCATCCGGATATAAACATCAATATCCGGCACAAGCTCTGAATAGGTGTTCAGGCCGCCAAGCTCCTTGTCCGCGATGGACAGCAAGTGGTTGATCCCGGGTGAGGACCAGGTCCAGCTCTCATTGACAAGGCTCGGAATGAATGACTTGAAATCGCCTTGATGCCGATAAGTGCCGGGCTTAAATTGTTCAAGATGAATCATGAAAAACACCAACCTCCGCAACAGTTGTCTTCCCCGGGAAGGCATGAAGGGCCGGGGCCGATGAACCTCTTATAGTTTCCCCAGCAGATCCACCTTCAAAGCCCTGCGCCCGTCCCGGGGCACTTCCACGCCCTGGAACAGCTCATAGTTGCGCTTCACGCCGTCATCCAGGTCCAGGCTGATGCGCCGGTTGGCCAGGTGAGCCAGGGCCTGGTCGTAGGTTTTGCACTCCTCCAGCTGCTTTTGCAGCTTCTCCTTGCGCCGGGTGGCTTTGCCTTTCTCAGCGGCGGAGGCGGAGGAATTGATGATATTGTCACAGCTCTCAACGCCGTGCTCATACTGGCTTTGCAGGCGGTGCAGGTAGTCCGCCCGCAGGCGGCCCAGGGTATCCGGCTCGTAGCGGTGCAGGTAAAACAGCGCCCGGAAGCCCGCCGCCCTGCCGCTGTCGCACTGCCAGTAGATGGGCCGTTTTTTATAGGTACGCCGATGATCGGCATAAAAATCGTTCAGATAATAGCTGCGGATCACTTCGCGGGGCGTATCGCCCTTGCCCTTCAGCGCCCGGGCAATGAAGGCCAGGTTCTCCTCCAGGGTCTCCCGGCCGTATACCTTTTGCACAAATTCCGCCGTGCGCTCCACGATATCGTCCTCAAAATAGGCCTCATCCGTGATCGGGATGATGCCGTCCGGGTCAGGCAAAAAGAGGCCGAGCTCCGGGTCATAAAAATCCCGCCCCGGCGCCGCCGCCTCGATCCGGGCATGAATGGCCTCATAGTCCCATTCGCCGCCTGCATAGAGCAAGCCGTCCACATAGGGGGAATAACGCCCCAGCATGCAGCCCACCATGTAGCTGAGCAGGGAGGCGATCTCGTCCTTCATCGACAACACATAGGGCATCTTCCGCTCCTCGGCGTCCGGCTCGTCGATGATGCGGTAAACTGTGACATCGCGGTCGGCCACCTCGGGGCTGAGCTCATCCTGCAGGCCATAGATATCGATGAAGATCCGGTTCAGCTCCTCCTCATTAGCCTTCAGCTGATTGAAGCGATCGAGACGTTCCTGCTGGTGTTCGCGGTATTTGTCAGCAATTAGTCGGGGCATGTCTTGTTCCTCCATCGTTACTGATAGTAACCATCAAAGTTTATTCACTGCAAGGGGGGACCAGCCAAGGAAAGTATGGAATACATGAAAAATTATAAGCAATTAACTTACTCCTTATACATCTATGATATGTCCCTTGTATTCATCCATGAATCGTTGATACCAATCCATAGAGCGAACTTCTGGATTATTTATCGTAAGCGACTTGTCTTCCCATTTTATGTTAATTAATCCTTTATCATATAATTTGTGGTGATTTGCGCATAAACAAATGCCATTATCGATTTTATCATTACCACCAAACTGTACGTCATAAATATGGGCAGCTTCTAAGACCTCAGATATGTGGCACCGACAAATAGCACATTGGTTTCCGTAAGCTTCTAATACCTTTGATCTAAATTGTGAATCCCGCCTTGCCCGAGATACAATGTCTCTGCGTCTCTCGATTACTTCAGGTCTTTCATTGATTTTCTCCCAAGATTTAGGTTCGGGAGAATACCGGTCAGCCCATAGCACTTTTTTGTTATATTGATCATCCTTTTCATCCGGTAGAAGAAACTCTCTCCATGATTTACAGAACTCAAATATATAATCAGGTGTAACTAATAATTTCTTTTCATAACTATGCTTTCTATCATTAAGGGAAGAATATACAGCTAAAAAACCTTCAGTATTTCTTCGAGTATTTGTAGAAAACCGCCCAATGCTAACGTTGAAAACCGATCCTCGAAACAGGTGAAGATAAGGATTCCAAACCACATACATGTCGCGATATCGAGAATACCCAATGATTAAATCATAGGGTTCTTCACGCTTAAATAATATCTCACTCGTTGATGCTCCGTTTGGCGTTATTCCAACAAAACAACACTTATACTGTCCAAGTGAATAAAGTATTCTATTTCTTTGTTCTTCGGTCCAATGCATAAGTAATTACCCCAATTCATTACACATAATTGTCTATCAGTTTTGCGGTCTGTGTGCTTATTTATCATACGAGAGAATGCCTTCTAAAATCCCATGAAGTTTCAAAAGAATTCCAGTCTGATTGGGATAGTACGATGTTTTGTTTTGAGATTCCATCGATAGATGCAGCATTATCTTTTAAAAGAAATATAGGAATAGATCCGATATCACCAGGTTGATAATTGATAGTGGCATTGTTAATATTGAGATAAAATTGACCGATCTTTGAGTTTAACACTGCAAGCAAATAATATGTGTTTTCGTTAACATATATGCTCGATCCACCAGAGTCAAACAACGATCCGCCGTTAACATATCTACACGAAAACTGTGCAGAACTCACGGCAGACCAAGAAATCAGCGGTTTGAAATATAAGCTTTCACTTCTCACACTCGCAGCTTTTAGACCGTTTGACTTAATGTTATTCTTTATCTCGTATCCATTATTTTCCCAGTTTACAAGATATTCATAATAGCCATACCATCGCCTAAACCCACCTCCTTTGTTATATGTGAACCACTTTTTCCCAGAACTTTCAGCATCTTCGGCATTCAAAGCATGAAAACACGACTTATCAATGTCGATTTCCTGCCATAGCCGCAAAAATCTCTCATTGTCACCCGTTGTCATTCCAGTTTTAGGAGAAGCAATTTCACCAAGTGTTTGTGCTTTGTCGTACACCAACAATACTGCTTCACTCACCCAATACGCCACAGGAGATCCAGGAATTTTAGAAAAGTTTTTTTGTCTAGTATAGAAACGATAGGAGCTTCTATAATTGTTTTGCGCTTCCAATACCTTTCTGTTCTGTACCGCCATACCACCTCGAAACTCTGATAGGCGCAAGTAATTACCCGGATAGATCGAAGGCCCATTGCGTAATATAAATGTACAGATGGGCACTGTCGCTTCCTCAAAGGCCGAATACTCCATTTGAATCAAGCTGGCAATAGCCTTCTCCTCAATGATATAGTGCCGCAGCTTCTCATAACTTTTAATAAACATCCACACGAAAGGAGTCATGAAAGCGGTATAGCCCCTTGCCATGCAAAGCTGGAAGTTTCTGACCATAAAGCAGGAGAACAAATCCGCACTGTAATCCTTGTAAACTGCCTTTACAAAGTTTTTTAGAGCATCATTATACTTGTTCAGATAAGGCGGGTTGGTTATCACCGCATGATAGCGCTGATTTAACAAATGCGTTTGCGCAACCAGATGGGGCAGAAGCCACTTTGCTTTTTCCAGCCAGCCAGACATGGTAATGTCACGGATTGATTCTTCAATCAAGCCCTCTTGTAAGCTCGCCACATTGCTAAGGTCGAGGTGATCAGCCTGAATGAGAGAACCGTATACTTTGGCATCCCGATAACAGTCAATCAGTTCATTCGCCAGTTCAACGCTTCGGGCAGTCAAGCGCAGTTGACCGGGCAAGCCGCCCAAGATATCCAAACCATTGCTCTCATGAATTTCAAGAACATTCGGCTTGATGGCTTTATGAAGGAAGTCACGGTCATGTTCCATGCTCTTCATCATGACAGCAAAATAAGCCAATTGGGCTGCCCGCTTATCAATATCCAGGCCGTACAGGTTTTTTTGCACAATCAATCGAGCAGCGTCCTTTGCAAGATAACCGACAGACCTGTAGATGTCCATCAAGACATCAAAGGCATACACCAGGATGTGCCCTGAACCAACACAAGGGTCGAACACTTTCAACTCTTCGGGTGTGCGGACAGACAACACCGAATCTTTGCTGACAGTATCTGTCTTCATGAAGTACTTCCATTTAGCCTGAAGCGAATGATTTGGATGTGATTCCAGCCAGACACGCCCCAAACTGTTTTCCACCATATATTTCACTACCCAGTCGGTTGTGAACAATTGGGTTGCTGCCGGGATATCATCCTTCTTAACTGTGCCCTTGTAGATATTGATAACCTGATCTCTTTTATCGTCAATGTAATACTGATACAGCCAGCCGATGATCTCCACCTGGCCCGTCTGCTCACCATCCTCATCCGTGCTCTGGGGGCTGACATTGAAGTAGGCCTCCGGAATCTTCAGCAGCTCCGCCACGATGCCGTCCGGGCTGATGCAGCTGATGGTGAGCAGCAGGGCATAGGGGTCCTTAGTGGTTAGTGAATAGTGGGCAGAAGGGACGGACCCGCTCACCTGCCCGCTAAACATCCCCGGCAAAAGCCCCGCCAGCTGCTGGCACTGCTTTAAGAACATGAAGCGGAAGACCTCATCCGCCTGATTCGCCAGCTTCCACTCCAGCACCTGCTGCTTTTCCGCCTCGCTCAGGCCCAGGTCAATATCCAGCGCGCGGGTGACGATGTCCGGGGTATTCTGCCCCGGGGCGGCGCTGCTGAGCACCCGGGTGTGGCCGGGCAGGTAGTCATTCACCTCCATGAAGCGGATGGCGATGAGGCGGTTGAACCAGGTGTAGGCCACCTCCTCCACCAGCTGCTCATAGCCCTTGGCCTGCGCCATATCCGCCAGCTGCCCCCGGGCGGCTACATCCGCGCCAAACAAGCGGAAGCTCTGCCCCCGGGCGTACTCATACTCCTCCATATCCGGGGTGCTGTGCAGGGGCCGGGCAATGCCCTTGTCCGTAATGCCCATCAAGCCCAGGCGGTAGCGCACATCCTGCATCAGGCGGACGCGGGCGGCGGTGGCGAAGCTTTTTAGCAGGGATTTGTTCATGAGGGCTCCTTTTTTCAATGAGTAACTTGTTTACAGCCTAATTCAGTATTGAGTGTGGGCAATATCAATGAGTAAAGCCAGGAAGATGCCGTATATTTCGTGTTTTCTTGCATCTTTTATATAGCTGACGATAAGGCTCCTTGCTTTACTCATGGATATCGTAATAATCTTGTCACGTCTTTCAAATATGTCAAAATGGGAACCATAGTTGCCGGATTTGATTCTCCAGCTAAGAAAGCTTGCCTTATATTTTGGAATGGGCACAGTTCGGGAGCGCTTCATGGTGCCCTGGAATTCATTATCGATGGTAATGCTGAATGCAGGCCTGATGCTGAAAGGATATTTGTTCATTTCACCGCAATATTTTCCCCCATAATCAAACAGCCGCAAGCCCTTCAAAGACTGTTTTTTCTTTCTCCTTACAGTATATGCAAGAAAACCTTCTGGCGTAATTACTCGATAAGGATCGCTATTCTCTGATGACAAAGCTTTGACGATGAGTACACGGTCATTGGGATTGTATTGCACCAAATCCAATTCCGGCTTTATCTTCACCACTTTATCAAGAAAGATCTTGTCAAGGGTTTTATCAACCATCTTGCCAAGCGTTTCATCGACCACCTTATCTAGGGTTTTGTCAACCACCTTGTCAACAGATCTGTCTACTGCTTTAAATGCAGCCTGTTTCGCTTTTCTTTTAGCATAATCGCCCAGTCTTCCCATGTGTGCTCTCTTTCACCCCAATTACATCTCAACACCATCAAAGAACCAAATTAATCCCATCCACATCCCCGTTATTCAGCTGCTCAAGCAATTTGCTGCGCAACTGGCCCACATAAGCATCTACCTGCTGCGGTGTGGTGAGGGTGACAGAGGCGCTGACCAGGTTGCGCATGCTGATATGGCGGTAGACTGGCCGCCTTACCGGCATGGCCGTAGGCCGTCTGCCTTCGCGGTGATTGGGTTCATCAGGTAACGGGGGGGGCGGGACTATCTTGGACTCTCTGGTGTCAATGTCGTGAAACAGGTTGATCTTTGTGGCATCCGACTCATGAGCTAAGTTTCGAATGGCCTGAACGCTTTGGCCGCGTGACAGCCGGTCCAACAGGTTGCTGTATTTTGAAAGCACTTCGTCCAGCATTGCTTCTTTCAGGGGTGAGGCTTCAAGCCTGTCCAGCACTGCCTGCCTGTCCTCCTCAATCCGTCGGCGGACAGGGGCATCCTCCTGCTCCAGCAGCGCCGTATGCAGGCTGCCATATTCCTCAAGCATCGGGGGAAGGCGATAGATTTCCCCATATGGGGCCTCCAGCCGGAGGACGGATTCAATGTCTCCCATTTTGCGGATCAGGGGGCCGCTGGTGATATAGGCACTCGACTCGTTGAACAGCTTCCGGTACAATAGGGCTTTTTCAAAGTAGGGGCGCTGCTCCCCGGTCAGGAAGCTCTCAGCAGGCGTCAGACGGCTCAGCTGCCGCTGCCAGGCGTCCTTGGTGTCATACAAATGCCGGAAGAAGTCAGCAGCACGGTGATTCCTCGCGGCCTGCCGCAGCAGCTCCTGCGCCTTGATCAACACATCCTTGCCGGGCAGGTCAGGCTGGCTGATGTAGTAGCGCTCCAGAGGTTCTATGGTGCGCAGCCTGGCCTCCGCTTTCAGGCGGAACTCCTGCATGAACTGGTCCTCATTGCCGGGGAAGGTGGTTTGGTTAAACCAGCCGCGCATAAACTCTTCCGCAGCCTGCTTATGCTCCTGCGGGACTTCCAGGCGGGGCTCAATGACCAGCTTGTCCCGGTGCTCCTGACGGATTAGATAGTTCACCAGGTCCTGCCTGGGCGTCTGTCCCAGGGCCAGGGTTTGGTTGTTGTAGCTCAGAGTGACTTTGCCGTGGGCAAACAGCCAGGCCACCAGCCACTGGACGTCCAGAGGCACAAAGCCATAGGGCTCCTTCATGTAGCGGTCCAGCAGGGTCTTCAGGGTGGTTCGTACCATGGATTGCCGCGACAGCAACTCCAGCGTCTGCACCATATCCTGCAAAGCCGCGTGGTTGGGCGCCTGTTGGTCCAGCGCAAACTGAGTCTGCCCCCTTTGCACCAGCAAGGCTTCTATGTCGCTTTGGCCGGGGGATGATTCCATGTCGCCCAGGCGGAAGTACAGGTGCTGCACCTGGCGGCCCAGGGCTTCGTTCAGCCTGTCAGCGGGCTCACGGGCGGGGATGTTCAGTTTCTCTCCCCGCACATAGATGTCCGCCTGGCTGACGGCATCCTTCAGCATCCCCAGGATGCGGTCCTTCATGGCGCGAAGCTCCGCCTCCTTTTCGCCCTGGATACCGGGGTGGTTGCGGCTGAGGTCCACGCTGTGCCGCCTGAGGTACTTCTCCAGCTTGATGGTGTGGGTGATTTCTTCAATCAGGCGGTCATTGCCCGTGGGCAGGCTCACCAGCACCACGTTGTTCTGGCTGGACTGCATGCGCATCGCCTGATCATCCCGCGCGTCTGAGTAGGGGGTCAGCACGTTGATGCCCAACTTATCGCTGGTGGGCGCGCCAAACACCGCGCCGTCCACCAGGCGGTTGAAGTCAAAGTTGTAGCGCGCGCTGTGGCGGTAACGCCTGTCACGGTATATGGATTCGAACACTTCCCGGGCCAGGTAGGCATTTACCTCGCCCATCTCGGCAATTTCACGGCTGATGGCGCGGTTGATGTCCTGTTCCTCGTTGGTGAGGAAGGTGTAGACCTCCCCGGAGCGGTGGATCAAGGTTTCCCGGATGAGGTGCTCCAGGCCGGCGGCTACTTTTTTACCCAGGGCCAGCCTGTCCTCGTCCACGCGTGTGACCATCATGGTGGTCAGGTTATCGATATTGCCGGGGATCTCCTTGATGTATTTGATCATGAACAGCAGCTTCAGCAACTGGACATCAAAGGCTTCCAGGGCATTGCCCTCCTCTGCGCGGTTGATGACGGTGGCGTGGACGCTGTCCACAAAGCCTCTCATCGCTTCATAAAACAAGGGAACGGGGGCCAGCACGCCAATCTGTTCTTCTTTGAGCGCTATGGCGGATTTCATAAACAGGTGAAGCTGGGAGCGCTCCCCGTGGCTCAGGTTCAGGCCTGTCGCCGCGTTTTCCCGGATGGCGGTCAGCACCAGGCCCATCAAATCAAACTGATAGGGGATGAAGGGATAATCCGACACAAAGGAGGCGGCGCCGGCATACAGGGGCATGGTTGCCGCGTTTTTGAAGGTCAGCAGGTTTTTGAGCACCACGGCATTCTGGCCATGATAGATGGACAGGGATGAGGCCGCGGTATCCTTTTTTTGCAGCACACGCTGGCGGACCACTTCATCGGCATTGGCCGCCGTCAGGGACAAGCGGGTCTCAAAACGGTCTTGAATGCGGGAAAAATCATTGCGATGTCTCATGTGTTCCAGGGTCTTGCCCATATCCTGCTGGCTGGTGACTACCACCCAGGCGCGCCCTTGGCAGATGCGCCCAAGGTCTTCAACGATGTTTTGCAGGTTCAGCATCATCTGAGAGTTGCTGGAAATAAACTGCCCCACCTCATCCGCCATGAAGACCAGGTGGTGGTCCGCCTCTTTCCCGGCCAAATATTTTTTTACCAGGCCGGCAAAATCTGCCGTCGACATCTCATAGGCATTTCCGGCTTTTTCAACCGTGTTACGGGCGGCGGCTTCGCTCATGTTGTCGGCGGCGACCAGCGCCTGCACCAGGGCATCCTGGATGAAGAAAAATTCATCCCTTGCTTCTTCCCAGGAACGGCCTTCGATGGCCTCAAAGGCCTGCTTAAAGGCAGCATAATGCCCGCGCCCTTCCAGGGAACGCTCCAGATCCGCCAAAAAAGGCATGGAGGCGCAATAGCCCAGGTGCTCGTTGAACACACGCAGAAAAACAGAGGTGATGGTATCCTGCCCGCCCTGGGTGGTCGTGTCCGCCTCGGCGCCGATATTAAACAGGATGATGTCGGAGGGAGTGCTGCCTGCCTTGTGAATATCGGCGATCACAGTGGCATCGGCAATCTTTTGCGCGTCGGTAAAGTAACCGATGGCAGGCTTGTCACCCACCATGCGGTTCTCCAGCAGATACGACAGGATCTTCAGCAGGTGGGATTTACCGGAACCAAAGAAACCGCTGATCCAGACCCCAATTTTTTCGTGCGGCCTGCCGATGGAACGGCTGTACGCGCGGAAAAACTCGCGAAAGTGCCGCTGCAGCTCCCGGGTCACCACATATTCTTCCAACTCCTGCCTGACATTGTGAAGGTCATCCTGAGCTACATTGATCACGCCTTTGTAATCCCGGTCGATTTGATGTTTGAAGATATCGTATATCCGCATACAGCTCTCCTTTACTGAATCAGTGGCAGGGCACGGTAATGGTTGCCATCCTGGACGGAACCAAACAGGCTGAGGCTGAAGTCCTTGTACAGCCCCGGGTAGAACAGCACCACAGGCACGCCATCCATCACTTCCTGCAGGCTGTTGATGATGTTATGGGCGCGGATAAAGGGATAGCTCTTCCCGACGCCTGTCAGGAAGATGACACAGTTTTCCGGGGTGTTCTCCCTGATGTGCCTGACCAGCAGGTGATCCTTGCCCACCCTCAGCATCCGGGTCACTGCGTTTTGCATATAGGCAAAGCCCTGGTCCTGCTCGAATTTATACACGCGCTCCAGATAGCCTCTTTCCTTCAGAAGGCCGAGGAGAATCTCAAACAGGTCAAACTCCTTGATGATGAAGGACATCTGCCCTGTGCCATACCTGGCGACAAGCTCCTGCACCTTGCCGCGCAGCAGCAGCTCGTCCCGGGGGTGGTAATCAAAAACATAGTAGCCGATCTCATTGGCTGCTCCGCTGGCCTTCATAAAATCCGGACGGTTGATGCGCTCTTCAATGCGGCTCATTTTTTCGCGGATATTGCTATACATGGGCATCCCCCAGAACACAGGCCAGTTCATTGCCCATCCCGGCCTTTTGCAGCTGCTCCGTAAGCGCGGAATCCATATAAACCCGGGTGATGGTCCGGGGTTCTCTGCTGTCAGCCAGCAAGCCGGACTCCGCCAATGCCTTTGCATAGCTTGATTTCAGGTGACTGACGGTGGTTTCACTCCATCCGGCAACGGCTATGGATTGCAAAGCTTTCTGGTCAAAGAACAGGTTGATGTCCTTGGTTTCCAGCAAGGCATTGCCTATGTTCAACGCCGGGCGGTATACCTCATACATGAACTCAAAAAACAATAGATCCGTGCGCATGATGGAGATGAGCACAAGCAGCTTTGCCTGGGACACATCCCCGGCGGCCATGTCAGGCAAAAGCTCTTTGGGCAGGGTTTGAAGTCTGCGACTTATGGCATTAAAATACCGTTCGCTGCGGTACCGGCTTTGCATCTGGTACAGATTATCCTCCAGCACCCGGCGCTTTGCTTCGGCAGGGGTTACACCCTCTGCCAGCAGCTTGGCCGTGGTCTGTGTTTCCACGAAAAGGAAGGGGACGGACATCATCCCGGCGGAATATTTGCGCACGCTATTCTCCTTGTTTTTGATCGTCATATAAAAAAGGCAGCCCCTGCTTTTCGCATAAAGCCTTAATCATTTTCAACGCCAGCGGAGAAGGCGTCTGTGACTCATTCTCCCATCGGTTGACAGAAGTAAAGCTGACGCCAAGCTCTTTTGCAAAAGCCTCCTGGCTCAGGTGCATTGATTCTCTCAGCTGATAGATCGCCTGTGAAAATTTCATCTTTTATACCTCTGCGAGCATTATAGCGCACGATATATCAATAAGCAAGGAAAAATCTGACAGAGGCGCTGAGTTTGCATCGCTTCCCGAGAAAAAGAAGGCTGCCGGCATCCCGACAACAGATCGCCCGACATGGCTCAGCATTTTATGCATCAGCCCACACCGATTTCACATAATTTATTTGAACAGACAAAGCATTGGAAAGATCCAAACTGCGTCATGGACAGGGTTTCGCTTAAGGGTATCCTTGCCCTCAGCCATGATACCCTTACCCATGTCTTGACACTCATCCCTTAGCTATGTCTTGGTTGCTCAAGCGCCGCAGCGCCATTACGCATTACGCATTACGCATTACGCATTCCAAATTCACCCCTCCGTGCTCTCCTTATCCCTTTTTCCCGTCGGCAGCACATCCAGCACCGCCTCCTTGGCGGCCTCCATGATGGCCTCCACGCTGCCGCTGAACAGTTCGGCGATCACGCGGCGGATCATCTTGCGGGTATTGGGGTCGATGTCCCGCAGGGCACGCAGAGCGCGCGAGGCGCCGTCCAGGTCAACGCGCACAAGGTCCATCAGGGTTTCCCGGCTTTCATCGGCGGACAGCACCTTGTAGACGGCGTCCGAGAACAGCTCGCGCTCCTCCAGGCTGAGGGCGCGCAGCCATTCCCCCAGCACCTCATCGCGCAGGCGGGCCGAGCGCTTGAGCTCATCCATGCGGATAAACGCAAACCCATCGGGCTCTACCTCCCAGGTGAACAGGTCGTGCTGCATCACGCTGAAGGCATTGCTCTTCACCACGATGCTGGGCACATGCTTGCGCATCAGCACGCCGACCAGGGAGTTCTGGGGCAGGTAGGCGCGGATGCGCCCGCCGATGGCCGCGTAGCCCGCGGAGTCGGCATCCTTGTCCATCAGCCCCGGCCCGTCAAAGCTGTACACGCCCTCGATGCGGGCCTGCAGATAATCCCCCGCGAAGGCGGCGGCCCATACGGCTAGGTTGCCGCCCTTGGAGTGCCCCGTCAATATCAGGGCCGCGTCCAGGTCATCCGCCGCGACCCGGCGCAGGTAGGCCCGCGCAGCCTCCTGCGCGGGCACCGGGCTTTCGAAGGACATGTTGAAGTCCTCCTTCCAGCCCACCAGGCTGCTGTCCGTGCCCTCAAAGCTCAGCACGCGCAGGCCGCCCGGCAGCGTCAGCGTCAGGGCGCAGAACTGCTTTTCGCTCTGCGGGTCGACCTCCTTGACATAGTGGCTGAGGATGATATCCCGGTAGCGCGGCTGCGCCGTCATATCGCGCATCAGCTCCAGCCGCTTGCGCAAGAATACATTGTACGCCTTGTCCGCCTCCAGCCCCGCCATGGCCTCCCCTGCCCCGCGCAGCGTGGGGCGCGCCCGGCTTTCCATGGCAATCGAATAGGGCAGGTAGACCAGCTGCGTAAAACAGGCCAGGTCCACCTCCGTCAGCGGCATGCTGTCAAAGCCGATGCCGCCCGCCCGTCTGACATAGTCCGTCAGATTTTGCATATCATGTCACCTCGTGGCCATCGTATCACAACTCCGGCGCGCGGGGAAGACGGCGGCGTTCAAAAAAGCAGGGGCGCGCAGGGCCGGGGCATCTGCTGCCAAAACCTTCCTATAATAAAGAAGATGCCGCGGTCATGATGACAGCGGCACTCTTTAAAGGTAAATGAAGTCATGCGGGATGTCACAGTTGATTCTGTGTTCTGTGCTTTGCCTCATCGCGGCTAAACCCGCCGGAGTGCCCTTCTCAGCCTTGGCCCCACGATAGCCGCCGCGATGATCTTCAGCGCGTCGCCGGGCAGGAAGGGCCAGACGGCCAGGGGCAGGGCCTCCGCCGCCCTGCGGCCGGTCAGCAGCATCAGCCAGAGCGTGCCGGGGATGTAGCAGGCAAGCAAGCCCAGCGTCAGCACGGCGATGCGCCCGGCCGGGCTGCCCGCCCTGCCCTGCAAAGCGGAGATCAGGCCCGCCGCGCAGACATAGCCCAGCAGGTATCCGCCCGTGGGGCCGAACAGCGCCGCCGGGCCGCCCCGAAAGCCCGCAAACACGGGCAGGCCCGCCGCCCCCATCAATAAAAACAGCCCCACGCTGATCAGCGCCCCGCGCGGCGCAAGCGTCAGGGCGCAGAGGTAGACGGCCAGCAGCCCCAGGTTAAACGGCACGGGCACCATCGGGATGGATACCTGCGAGAAGACGGCCAGCAGCGCCGCGAACAGCGCCGCCAGCACCATGCCGCGGGTATCGGTCCGGGGCCTTTTATCGGCCGCTTCCTTTGGTTCACGCAAGGGGAAGGCCCTCCTTCGCTTTTCTGACCAGCATGATAGCACGCCCGCGCGCGCGGCGACAAGGGAGCTGCACAGGTAAGCGAAGGGATATCTTACCCCCGCGTTTTAAAACACCCCTGCCGGGAAAAAACGCGCTTTAGAATCCGTTTTCCCCGGGTTTGTTGACAAAGGGCGCTCATCCCGCCTATACTCGGCAGCAAGTAAGGGAACGCTTGTTCTTATTTAAGGAGGAAGCCGGGGATGAGCAACAACACAAACCTGTCATGGGCGGCGCACCTGGCGCTGCGAGGGATCAGCCGCCGCAAGGCTGCCGGGGCGCTGTACCTGAGCCAGAGCGCGCTGAACAAAAAGCTGCGCGGGGCGTCCGCCATGACCGCGCAGGATGAGGAAAGGCTTCTCGCCCTTCTCAAAAGGGGGAGAAAGGCTTGAGCGCGGAAGGCTATTTAATGAACATCAAGGAGACGGACCGCCGCATCGGCGAGCTGGTGAGGCTGCAGACCAGGATGGCGGGCGAAGCCCCGCCAAACGCGCAGATCGCCCGGGACCGCGAGCTGCTGGAGCAGCAGATCGCCAGGGCCTATAAGGACAACATTGCCGCCCGCAGGCGCGCGCAACGCTACATCAACAGGCTGCCCGACCCCGCAGAGCGGCAGGCCCTGACGCTGTTTTATATCCGCAGGCTGACGGCAGACGAGACGGCGGAGGTGATGGGCTATACGCCCCGCCACCTCTACCGCGTCAAACAGCGGGCGCTGATGCACCTGGATGCCTTCGCGCTGTGAGGGAGGGGGGACGGCTCGCACGGAGGGCACAGAGGGACGAAGGCGCTTCGCTTTTCACAGAGGCTTATCTATAGGAATTTTAGAGTTTCGCATCCTTCCCGTGCTGCTCTCGGCAGCCGTACCTGCGGTGCGAACAGAGGGAAAAAAGGGTTTCAGGAAAACTTCAAAAGATAAAGGGTACCGGAACAAGGCCTCTGTTCCCACCGCGCCGCAGATGCGCCCCGTTTATATGCAAGCATCCATTACAAACAAGAACAAATCAAGCAACTTGACTATATCATTCTCTCCGTAAAAAGGCGGCCTTGTGCCGCCGCCTCTGTGTCTCCGTGTGCTCTGTGCGAGCCGTTGTCCGCACGGCAGTAAGAGGTGACAGGGTTGTAAAGATATTAAACACCCCTGACCGGATATGTTTATCTTGCGCTTTTCTCGTTTGAGGTGTATATTAATCTTAGGGAAGGAAATCCCATGGATGATGGCGATTCCCACTATATATCAAACAAAGAGATGAGGCATACCGGGGATTCAGCAAGCGGCAGGCGAACATGCCGGAAGCCACGATGATCAGTGCCGCCGTTGCGGACGCCTGATGGAAAAGCTGGCGACGGTACACACATCCCGGTATCTTGACCGCCTGGAAAGCTGACTTAGGAGGGCACATCGATGAATCAACAATCACTACACAAGGTTCTTTGCCTGCTGATAGCGGCAGTGATGATCATCACACTGCCGATGGCGCGTTCCGCCCTGTCCGAAAGCGGGCCGGAGGATCTCTCCACTGAGATCCAGCCCCAGCCGCAAGTGAATATCTTTCCTGCGGCGGAAGGATACGATGAGGCCGGGCAAACATTCTTCCTGACGGAAACACTTCAGCCCGATCCCGCATCCGGGCCGGGAAACAGCACCGCGCCTGAACCGGAGGACGACCCTACGCCTGAGCAGGAGAACGGACTCGCACCTGAGCCCGAGGGCAGCACCGAGCCTGAACCAGAAGATCCCCCTATGCCCGAGCCGGAGGGCAGTACCGCGCCTGAGCCGGAGGACGGCCCCGCGCCTGAGCTTGAGGACAGCACCGAGTCTGAACCGGAAGGCCTCTCCATGCCCGAGTCGGAAGACAGTTCCGCGCCTGAGCCGGAGGGCGACCCCGCGCCTGAACCAGAGGGCGGTCCTATGCCTGTGCCGGAGCATTCCTTCTCTCTTGTTCTGCCAATGACTCTCATGGGCCCAATGGCCGATCCGGGTTACAACATCGCAGAAAGGCTGTTGACGGTCTACGGCAAAGTGAATCTGGAAGATGTCGGATATGGATATGGCTTCCTCAGCATCATAGTGCTATCGACCGGGGAAGTGACCGGCGGCATCGCCTATCGCGATGTCACTAACTCCGGGACAATCTCCGGCGGCAGCTTCAACGGCAATGTCGATAACCAAGGAGCAATCTCCAACGGCACCTTCTACCAAGCTGTCACCAACTCCGGGACGATCTCCGGCGGCAGCTTCAACAAAAGCTCCGAAGTAACCAACTCCGGGACGATCTCCGGCGGCGACTTCAACGGCATTGTCAACAGCTCCGGGACGATCTCCGGCGGCACCTTCTCCTCTGACCGCAAAGTAACCAGCTCCGGGACGATCTCCGGCGGCATCTTCTCCTCTGACCGCGAAGTAACCAGCTCCGGGGCGATCTCCGGCGGCGACTTCAACGGCATTGTCAACAACACCGGGACGATTTCCGACGGCGACTTCAAAGGCACTATCTTCAGCAGCTACCTCGGGACGATTTCCGGCGGCACCTTCAGCGGCACTGTCAACAACTACTCGAGGATCTCCGGCGGTACCTTCAGCGGCAATGTCGTCAACTCCTCGAGTATCTCCGGCGGCAGCTTCAGCGGAGGCTTGTCCAACAGTGGCACGATTGAATCTTCAGAAAATGTCTACATCGGCATGACCATCAACGGTGAGAGTGTCTCCATCCGCTACCGGGCGGATATCTGCTCCGGCGCGGTCCCAAGGCCAACGCACTTTACCGATGGAAGCAGCGTTCTGTCCCTGAGCAACCCCCAGCCCGCCGTTGCCTGGATGAGCGGCGCCCGGCTGACCTGGTTGAGCAGCGAAAAACTGAAGCTGGTCAAAGACGAATGGCCCTACGGGGAGGCGATCCTTGCTTCCGCCTTCCTTTTGACGGATGGGTCGAACAGCTTTTCCCCCGGCTCTGTCCGCTTCAAGCTCAAGGGTGAGGGGGGTAACGGAAGCGCTACTCCGCCCACGGCCGCAGGCGACTACCAGATGGTATGGAACACGGTCAGCTACGATTACACCATTACGAAAAAAGCGGCAAGCATCACGGCGGGTGCACTCAGCAAAACCTATGGCGAGGATGACCCGCAGCTGACCGCCAAGGTCGAAGGCACGATAGCGGGCGATGCCCTCAACTACACCCTCAGCCGCGAACCGGGCGAAGACGCGGGCAGCTATGCCATCACCGTCACGCCCGGCAGCAACCCCAACTACACGCTCACC
>CAZVUU010000011.1:0-12850 GCA_964630465.1 uncultured Christensenella sp. | reverse complement strand
TCGGCAAGCATCACGGCGGATGCACTCAGCAAAACCTATGGCGAGGATGATCCTGACTTTACCGCCAAGGTCGAAGGCACGGTCACGGGCGATACCCTTAACTACACCCTCAGCCGCACACCCGGTGAGAGCGTGGGCAGCTATGTCATCACCGTCACCCCCGGCAGCAACCCCAACTACACGCTCACCCTCCATCCGGGCAGCTTGGCCATCAACGCAAGGTCGGCAAGCATCACGGCAGGTACACTCAGCAAAACCTATGGCGAGGATGACCCTGACTTCACCGCTACGGTTGAAGACGCGATAGCGGGCGATGCCCTCAACTACACCCTCAGCCGCGAACCGGGCGAGGGCGCGGGTCTCTATGCCATCACCGTCACGCCCGGCAGCAACCCCAACTACACGCTCACCGTCTATCCGGGCAGCCTGAGCATCGTACCCAAGGCCCTGACCGCCCCAGGCGTCGCGGTTGCCCCCATCGGGGATCAGGTATATACGGGCAGGGAGATCTGCCCCGATGTCACCCTGACGGACGGCGGCGCGGCCTTACTTGCGGACAGGGATTTCACACTGAGCTATGAGAGCAACAGGCGCGTCGGCACAGCCGCTGTCCTCGTGGACGGGATGGGCAACTACACGGGCGAACTGCGCCTCAGCTTCGCCATCAAAGCAAGATCGGCGCGCATCCCCGCCGAGCCAAGTATGAGCGATCAGGCGGACAATCCCGCGCCTATCCTTATCGAGCGTTTGGACAGCCTGCTGCTGATCAGCGCCTTCCCGGACGGTACCGATGAGAACGCGCCCTGGAGCTTCCGCAGCCTCAGCCTGCCGGCCGCCTACATACGCGCCCAGGCGGCGCAGGGCGTTCAGATGATCGTCTTCCGGATGGGCGGCCTGCGCCTGCTCATCCCCGCCGCGGCTGATGAGCAAAGCGACTGCACCCTGATCATAGAACCCGTAGCGCCCGGCGAGGAAACGCAGCCGGAGAGAGAGGCGATGGAAAATAACCCGCCCGCCGCCGAGCGCTGGCACGTGCGGATACTCAAGGACGGCAAGGATATCAAAGAAGCCGTTCCCGGCATGGAGCTGCGCTTTGAAACCGGGGAAGCGCGTGACAGCGCCCAGGTGCTCTATCTCTCTCAAACCGGCGAAATCAAGCTGCTGGACGCCCCGCGTCATCCCGGCCTGATGAATGAACCTGATTACTTCGCCTGCCCCGCCCAAACCGGCGGCCTGTACGCCATCCTGTCCGCCGACTGATCCGGACAGAAGAACCACACGCAACGAAGGAGCCGAGGACAAACGGCTCCTTCGTTATGAAATCGAGGAAAGGGAAGGGACCACGGAAACATGGAAAGCACGGAAAGGCATCATCAATATTGTTTCCTTCCGCGTATTCCGCAAATTCCGCGGTTGGTTCACCTTTGCCGCGCCGCAGCGCGCCACTCAGCGTTCAACGTTAAACAGCCTTTCCATCCTTTGAACCGCTTCATCCCCGCCGGAGGACAGCAGGCTGACCTGCCCTGCCTCCTTTTTTGGGTTAAACAGCCCCTTGCGGGTGAGGGTCTCTTCAAGCTCCGCCGTCACGCGCGGGCTGTCGTCGATCAGGGCCGCGCCGGGGAAGAAGGGGGCGATGGCTTCCTTTAAAAAGGGGTAGTGCGTGCAGCCCAGTACCACCACATCGATCTTCTGATCAATATGGGGGGCAAACAGCGCTGCCAGGAAATCGCGCAGCCTGTCGCCCGACAGCTCCTCCCGCTCCACAAACTCCATCAGGCCGGGCGCGGGCAGGGTGATCACTTTTTCGCCGAAGGCCTCCAGAAGCGCCGCGTAGCGCGCGGTTTTGAAGGTGGCGGGCGTCGCCAGCGCCAGGATGGCGCCGTCCTTCCTCAGCCCCTGCGCCGCCGCCAAGGCCGGCTGGATGCCCAGCACCGGAATGGGCAGCTCCTGCCGCAGGGCCTCCAATGATACGCCGGTGGCCGTGTTGCAGGCGATCACCAGGGCCTTGATGCCCTTTTCCGTCAGTGTGCGCGCCGCGGCGCGCGTCAGGGCCAGGATGTCCTTCGGCTCCCTGACGCCGTAGGGCGCATTTTTGCTGTCGCCGTAGTAGACATAATCCTCATGCGGCAGGGCCGCGCGCGCCGCGCGCAGCACGCTGAGCCCCCCGATGCCGCTGTCAAAAAAGCCGATGGGCGCCGTGCTGTTCAAAGTTCATCCTCCAAAAAATACAATCTTCAGATCGTTTGCTATGCCATTAAATTCTATTATAGTCAGCCAAAATCAATCTCTATGACATGCTCTACAGGTTTACTGCAGGTTATGTATCACGTGGATTCGCGTATAACCAGAGAGACAGGAAAGATGCTGCCTACAGGCGCGGGTTTGCCCTTGCACTGTGCGTCGATATACGAAATAGCGCTGCGACAAATGGAATCCACATCCTGATGAATGGTCGTAATCGGCGGCGAAGTAAGAGAGGCGATCTCAGTATCGTCATAGCCCACGATTTTAAGCCTCTGCGGAACATCAATACCTTTACGAAAGCATTCCTGAAGAATCTGCGCAGCAATAATATCATTGGATGTAAACACTCCATCGACGTCCGGGTAGGTCTCCAAGAAATGCCTAACCATATCAGAATACTGCATAGATATAAACTGATCTTCGCTTGCGTCCAGCAGCACATAAGGGAGATTATGTTTCAGGCAGGCATCCTCGAACCCTTCAAAACGTTTGTTAGCATGCATACCAAGGAATGAACTACCACTTATATGCGCCAGCTTTTTGCAACCACGACCAATCAGATGTTCCGCGGCCATCATACCTCCCTGGTAGTTCTCAGAGCATATATAGGGAATACTTGTCGATATGATACGGTCGATCGATACCAAGGGGGCATCAGTTCCGATAAATTCGTGGATATCCTGCGTGCGGGTAGCCAAAATGATTCCTGCAACCTTATTGGCACGCAGCATTCCTAGGTATTCGGTCTCTTTTTCTTTCTCATGGTTGGAGTTGCACAACAATAGCTTGTAGCCTTTCTCAAAAGCATAACGTTCCGTCTTTTCGGCAATCAAACCAAAGAATGGATTGCTAGTGGACGGCACGATCAAGCCAATAAAAGTGCTGCGCTGAAGTGAGAGGCTCCGGGCTAACTCATTTGGAAGATAATTCAGCTCGCGCATCGCCTGTTCAATTTTCTTTCTGGTCTTTTTGCTGACATTTGCATGGCCATTAAGCATACGTGACACCGTAGTGACCGTAACACCGGCTCTTTGGGCGACATCCTTTTGAGTGATCACACGTTTATCTCCTTTGCCCATGCAACTTGTTGGAAGCATATCATAGCTCAGCAAAATTGTCAATTATATTGTCATGCGCCCATCAATTTATATTTTACTATTTTGGGTTGATTTGAGTATTATTTGTACATTATTTTTATAATTTTGATTGTTATGTTGGTTGTAATCAAATATTTCGTTTCCCACGAGGAATAATCCATCTGATTTAACAGATATTTTTGTTAAACGCTTGACATCTTCTTTTTTAGATGTTACTCTCTCTTCATCAAGAAGGGGCCATCTTACATCAGCAAAATTATTTGGAGGTAAAACACACATGAAACCCATCAAGAGACTGTTGCTGCTAACACTATGCGCTGCGTTGATTATTTCTATGAACATTCAAGCAGGGGCGTCCAGCGCTGCCTACGACAAGGTCACCTACGCATATGCCACCTTCAACAACATCCCCTCCAAAGAAGCTCTGAGCGAAGTGCAAGAAGCGATCAACCAAATCACTCGTGACAAGATCTCCGTAGAGGTTGAGCTTGTTCCCATTGAAATTTGGAACTACTCATCGCAAGTCAGCTTAGCACTCCAAGGCGGAGAAAAAATGGATATCATCCAGTCGCTGGGCGATTTTAATATCGCCGTCAGTACCGGGATGTGTCTAGATATCACGGACATGCTTGACAATCTGGCACCTGAAAGCAAGGCACTGGTGGGTGATGCATGGCTTGCTGCAACTAGTCATGAAGGCCGCGTTTACGGCATCCCTACCTTCAAGCCCATTGCCTTAACTCCAATGGTCATTTATCGCAAGGATATAGCCGACGCGATCGGTCTTGATATGAGTGCGGTGAACAGCGTGAATGATGTGACCGATGTTCTCCGCAAGGTGAAGGCAGCCTACCCAAACATGACTCCGTTGGCAGCTGTTAATACTGGCAATATCGGCGTTGGTCTCACCGTCCCCAACGTCGACTATCTCACAGACGACTACTTCTCTCCTAAAGGCGTGCTTCTCAACGATGAGATGACCGTGGTGGATTTCTACGCCTCAGAAGAATTTGCGGCAGTCTGTGAACTTGCAAACAGCTGGTATAACGAAAATCTGGTCATGAAAGATGCAGCGACTACTGCAAGCACAGCTGCAGAGCTGATGTCTTCCGGAAACTATTTCTGTTATATTGCATCCTATAGCTATCCGGAAGAAGACACAGCCGCCAGCCTGGAAGCGGTGTCCGGCGGCCACCCACTGGGTGCCAAAATTATTGGTTCCGCGTTCCTTGATACAACCTCTATCAATGGATTAACCTGGATGATCGCCTCAACCTCCAAAGTGCCTGAGGCCGCCCTTAAATTTCTGAACCTGACTTTCACTGATATAGATGTCGTCAATCTGATTATCTATGGTTTGGAAGGCAGGGACTATGTATGGAACGATGATGGAACTGTGCGTTATCCCGACAATCATGACTCAACGACCGTGCCCTATACTGCACAGTTGTCATGCGGCACATTGGGTAACTTTTTCATTATGCATCCTATGCAAGGAACTAGCTCCGCCTCCCTCGACTGGGAGCTTGAACAGAACAAAAACGCGAAAACATCTGTGGCTATGGGCTTTACCTTTGACAGCAGCCCTGTAAAATCGCAATATACAGCAGTTGCCAATGTGATCGAGCAGTATCTGCCGGGCCTAATCTGTGGAAGCGCTGACCCCAGGACGGAAATCCCTCTGTTCCTGGAAAGGCTGGATGATGCAGGGCTGGGCGAGATCATTGCACAGAAGCAGATACAGCTTGATACCTGGCTGGCCTCGAAGTAACGTAGCCTGAAGATTTTCCATTTATGCTCCGGGAAGAGGTTTGCCCTCTCTCCCGGAGCAATATCAAGGAGCGCCTGCCATGAAGATGAAAAGAACGAAAAAAAAAGGAAGCACTCTACCGTTGCTCATCATTGCTTCGCCAGGGATTGCCTATCTCTTGATCAACAGCTACCTGCCCATGTTTGGTGTTTTTCTGGCCTTTAAAGATTTCAACTATTTTAAGGGCATCTTCGGTAGCGACTGGAACGGATTCGACAACTTTACCTTTCTGTTCAAAACACGAGACGCTTGGATCATGACACGCAATACGATTGCATATAACGCTTTTTTTATTGCACTGGGCACTGTAATGGCGATATTTACAGCTATCCTGATGAGTGAACTTGGAAAACGTTTTCGCATCAAGTATTTTCAATCCGCTCTGCTCCTGCCCAACCTTCTCTCATGGGTTGTTATCGGATATATAGGTTACGCTTTTCTCAACGCAGACACAGGATTTATTAATAATACCCTATATAAAAATATAGGTCTCCAACCAATCAGCTGGTATTCAACGCCAGGTCCATGGCCTTTCATCTTAACCTTGGTTTATCTCTGGAAATCACTTGGCATCAACTCGGTGATCTATATGGCCAGCATCTCAGGCATAGATCCCGGCATATTTGAAGCTGCTCAGCTTGACGGTGCTTCAAAAACACAGCAGATCACACACATCACTATACCGATGCTTAAGCCGACCGTTATAATTTTAACACTAATGGCCATAGGTCGCATGTTCTACTCGGACTTCGGCCTGTTTTATCAGGTGCCGCAAAACTCAGGTAGGTTATTTGAAGTCACCCAAACAATCGATACTTATGTTTATAGAGGACTGATGGAGCGCAATGACGTGGGCATGTCAGCGGCAGCCGCGCTCTATCAGTCAGTTGTTGGGTTTATACTTGTATTGGGCGCAAACAGTCTTGTGCGGGTATACAATCCGGAGAACGCGCTGTTTTAGGAGAACGAGATGAAAAATTCACTAAACGACAGCAAGGGTATGCGCGCATTTGCAACATTTGTTCTTTTTATACTCTCCGCATTAGCGCTTTTGCCAATCTTGCTGATTGCCATCGGCTCAATAACCAACGAAAACGAACTGATCCGTTCCGGTTACAGTTATTTCCCAGCCAAACTCAGTCTTGATTCATACTATTATATGGTAAAACAAAGGCAGATGATTCTCAAAGCATACGGGGTATCGATATTTGTTGCCGTCGTTGGTACCCTCACCAGCCTAATCCTCACCACAGCACTTGCCTACCCCATGTCCAGACGGGACTTCCGTTACAGGAACATATTGGCCTTTTTTGTCTTCTTCACAATGCTGTTTAGCGGCGGCGTTGTTTCATCCTATATCATGTGGACAAGGATATTCAACATCAAAAACACGCTCCTAGCCTTGATCGTGCCCAACTATCTTGTTACTGCCTTCAATGTATTCTTGGTGCGTAATTACTATGTTAACAGTATCCCAGAATCACTTATCGAGTCCGCACAGATAGACGGCGCGCGCGAACACACCATCTTCCTGAGGATTATGATTCCCATGGCAGTTCCAAGCATCGCAACAATCAGTCTATTCACCGCGATTATTTACTGGAACGACTGGATAAACGGTTTGTATTTTATTTCGGACGCAAAGCTCTTCGGAATTCAAAATCTGTTGATTCGGATTATGAACAATATACAGTTTTTGAAAGTCAGCACCAATGTAGCGCTCTTGGGCACACAGAAAGTGGATCTTCCAGGATCTTCAGTGCGTATGGCAATGGCTGTGATAGGCATCCTGCCTATACTGATCATTTATCCATTCGCCCAGAAATATTTTATCAAAGGCGTTGTCCTTGGCGCAGTCAAGGGCTGACTTGGAAAGGGCAAAGAGATGACTGTTGGAGAAATTATCAATGCCGTTATTAAAAAGACGGGCGTACAGAGACTTCCGCACGACAAAACTTGCGATCACCTAATGACTGGAAATCTTGACACTAAGGTGACTAAAATAGTTACCACTTTTATGGCCACGGTGGAGGTAATCCGGAAAGCTTCTGATATGGGAGCAGAAATGATCATTACACATGAGCCTACTTGGTTCACCGGGAAAGATGATACGGAATGGCTGGAGGGAGATCCCGTATACGAAGCAAAGAAGCACTTAATCGACAGCACCAGTATTGCCATATGGAGGTTCCATGATCATATGCACATGGATCCCGACGACGGGATATATCGTGGATTTGATGAGGAGACGGGATGGAGATCGTATAGAATGGAGTCGGATCCTGCGACTGAGGGCGTTTTCCCCGGACATTTTGATGGATGCTATAGTATTCCCGCAACAACACTGGGTGGATTGGTAGATTTTCTGAAGGCCAAGTTCGAAATGAATACTATTAGGGTGATCGGCAATCCTATGGACCGCGTTGAACGCGTAGGTCTGTTGCCCGGCGGCGGTAGTTTGGGGTTGGGGATTGAACATATGCCCATGCAACTGATGCTCAGACGCAATCTTGATACACTGATTTGCGGTGAAATTACGGAGTGGACGCTTCCTGCTTACGTCAGAGATGCACATCAGCTTGGTCTGTGTAAATCCATTATTGTTTTAGGGCATGAACGTAGTGAGGAAGCGGGTATGAAACACCTAGGCGATTGGATGGCGCCAGTATTGGATGGCATCTCAGTCATATTTGTTGATTCTGGCGAACCATTTATACAATTATAGTTTTATTGTACTGGAAGGAGAAGAATTAGATTGGCTATCCTATTCTGTGAGTATTTCTCTGTAGCGCGAAAAAGCGCACAGTCTTTCAATGTTATTTTGCCTATTGAAGCGATCCCTCAGGGAGGTGGTAACGTAACATATAATTCTGGTCCATATAAGACAATCTATCTGCTACATGGTTATTCAGGAAGCAGAAATGACTGGCAGCGGCACACGGATATTGAAAAATGGGCTACAATGTATCAATATGCTGTGATTATTCCCGATGGTGCGGACTCTTTTTATATCAACAATGACGATACGGGTGTACGTTACGGCGATTATATCGGGCAAGAGCTTGTCAATATATCCCGTGAGATGTTTTCTCTGTCCCATCGGAGAGAAGATACAGTCATAGCCGGATTGTCCATGGGAGGCTTTGGAGCGCTGATTAATGGATTAAAGTTTTGTGATACATTTGGCGCGATCATCGCACTGTCTCCCGCGCTGATTACAGAAGAAGTTGCAGCCATGAAACCAGGAACCGGAAACATGATCGCTCCATATGGCTATTACCGTAATACCTTCGGCGACCCGTCGAAATTGCTTGGGAGTGATAAAGATCCTAAACATTTATCCAAGCACTGCTTTGAGCATAAAGAAACTCCCGATATTTTCCTTGCCTGCGGGAAAGAGGATTTTTTGTTTGAATCCAACAATGATTTCCATATTTATTTGGAAAAAATAGGATATCCTCATGTATGGTGGGTTCAAGAGGGGAAGCATGATTTTGAGTTCTGGAATAAAGCAATGCCGACGGCTCTGGAAAGGTTGTTCAATCAAGCATACTAACAGGAGAAAGCCATGGATATCAAAGCATCGAAGTTAATGACGCTTCATGTTAAGGTAGGTCGCCCCATGGTTGTTGGGCAGACGGCTGAAGGTTGGTTGTCAATCATTCCGATTGTTGGGGGATCGTTTGAAGGACAACTCCTACGAGGGATCGTTTGCGCTGGTGGCGCTGATTGGAACATTGTTTCAGGGTCAACTTGTCATGTTCTTGCAAGATACTGGCTGCAAACGAACGATGGAGAGATTCTGTCTATCACCAATGAAGGATATTTCTCTGTAAATCATGATGAGCAACCCATAAGAACAACGCCGAGTTTCAGTTGTGATATGCAGGGAAAGTATGCCTTTTTAAACGGTAATACCTACACTGGTGAATTGCGTGGTGGAGAAAATAACATTGTCGATATTACTATATGGAAAATTTCCTGATGATATGCAGACAGATGAAACGGTTAGGGGAATGGCTATGGGTCGGAGAGGTATGCCAAGCTTGAGAGAACATGCTGTTTTGAGTTGTAACAGCGTTGATATCACCCAAGTTCACAGAAAAAAAGCGGAGACCATTTTCCCTTTCTTAGTGAGGATTCTAACTGACGAGACTCTGTCGCCCGATCCTCTCAGCCTCGGTCGCGTTGTTATTGGAGTATATGGAGGTTCAGGGTCAGGCAAATCAGGAACGGCTATAGCTTTGGCAGACAAAATGAGACATTCCGGCATCAGCACCTATGTGATTGCCGGCGATAATTATCCTCGAAGGGTTCCTAAGTTCAATGATGCTGAACGATTGAGAATATATAGACTAGGTGGATTAAACGGGCTGATCGAGAATCAGCTATATGACACAGCGAGAAGCCAAGAGATAATGGCTCTTCAGGAACAGGGGCTGGATTGTCAATCAAATGACAAACATCCATGGCTTGAACAATACATAAGCAGCGGAAAGGAATCACTTGCTGCTTATTTGGGTTCACCCGACGAGATCGATTTTGATGAGGTTAACGATTTGATTAGGAAATTCAAATATGGAGCTAGCGTATTTCACCCTAAACATATGGGGCGCGATCTAGCATCAATATGGTATGATTCAGTACCCCTTCATAACATTCAAGCGTTGATCATCGAGTGGACGCACGCAAATAGTCCTTATCTGCACGGTATTGATATCCCAGTCTATTTGATGAGTACACCAAAACAAACATTGGGACACCGCTTAGCCCGAAACCGTGACGATGCAATTGATAGCCCTTTTACAAGCTTAGTGTTAGATATCGAACAGCATCAGCTGATTCAGCAGATGCACAAGGCTAAGATCATAATCTCTTATGAAGGACAGCGTGTAGATAAATATGGGAATCCCGATGATACGGACAGTATAAGGAGACAAATGGATTGAGTCACAGAAGGCATGCCATACCATATGGTCCGATTCTGAATCTATATCCTGACAGCTTGGGGGGTAATTTAAGTAACGTTGCGGATTTTCTTGAGCTTTCCGTAATGGAAGGCGTGTTTTCCTCTCTGTATATCTTACCAAGTTTGTTTCACTCAGATCTGGACAGAGGTTTTTCTATTATTGATTATGCACTCAATGAAGAATTAGCTGCTGTAGAAGACTTGGATCGAATCAAAAAAAAGAAAATCAGTCTGATTCTGGATTTTGTGATCAATCATCTTTCAACAGGGTCTATTCAGTTTCTAGATGTGCTCCAAAAGGGGAATCTCTCCGCATATCGGGATTTTTTCATCGACTGGAACAAATTCTGGCTAGACCATGGGGAAATGAACTGCCAAGGATATATTATGCCAAAACCTGAATTTTTGTCGGAAATGTACCTTCGAAAGCCAGGTTTGCCAATATTGATGGTATTGTTTCCCGATGGATGCCGTGTGCCTTATTGGAATACGTTTTATCAACAAGTCGTTTTTCCCACATTATGTACGGCTGATTTGGTAGAAAAGCTCCACTTGTCAGATGCGGACGCTAATATACTTGTTGACAAGATCAACAAGGCGATATCTGAACATAAAAATCCAATTGATGAAATACCGCAACAATATGCGGCCTATAGTCAAGCGATTGATGATCTGTTAGGGTCATCATGTAAGTATTTAGGACAGATGGATCTGAATATAGACTCTGATTTAGTATGGGCATTTTATCATGAAACGCTAAGAATTTTATCATCTTACGGCGCTTCAATTATCCGGCTAGACGCATTTGCATATGCGTCCAAAGAAGTTGGATCACGTAACTTTCTCAATGAACCTGGCACTTGGGATCTTCTCCGAGAGGTAAGCTTGATCGCGGACATATACAAACTGAACCTTCTACCAGAAATACATACAAGCTACTCCGAGTCGGTCTATGAGAAGATATCCGATGCTGGATATCTATGTTATGATTTTTTTCTTCCCGGATTGATATTGGATGCCTTGGAGCACGGATCCGGAGAGTATCTTATTCACTGGGCTGACGAATTGCATCGTAAAAAAATCCGGGTTGTTAATATGTTGGGTTGCCATGACGGCATCCCGTTGTTGGATCTGAGAGGTCTTTTACCGGATAGTAGAATCAGCGCTCTGATTGACCTGATAGTTTCACGCGGAGGAATCGTAAAAAACCTACATGGTCAAAAAGAAGTCTATTATCAAGTTAATTCAACATATTTCAGCGCGTTAGGGGAGGATAATAACAAGCTATTGTTAAGCCGCGCCTTACAGCTATTTATGCCAGGCATTCCGCAGATATGGTATCTTGATTTGTTCGCCGGCAGGAACGATTTTGACGCAATCGTGCGGCATGATCCTTCTGGACACAAGGAAATTAACAGAACAAATCTAAGTGCTGAGCAAGTCATAGAAAGCTTGGAAATGCCTGTGGTCCGGGCGCAAATCAAATTGATCAGGTTTCGTCAACAGTTTAGAGCCTTTCATCCAGACGCGTCCTTCGTTGCTGAGGAACTGTCTATCGGCTTGCTCCGGTTTGTTTGGAAATATGAGAAATACACAGCGTTTCTTGAAGTCGACCTGAAAGCTGGTTCCTTTCTCATGTTGGGAAAAGATACATCCGGACAGGAATCCTTCCGCTTTTCACATTTGTAGTCATTCTGTTTTCGCCGGCTAAGCTGGCTGCCTTATCCAAATCATTCAGTTATTATTGCTTGACATGCTGCACTTCTTTATTCTATATGCTGTACTTAATTGTTAATACAAAGAACATATAGTACATACAATTGTATTGAAGATAACTTTATTACACCTACACTCCCCATGTACAAATATATTCCCAATCCATCCATTTATTTAGTTGCCTGTTTGCTGTATATTGAACCTATAACATGAATCACCTTCCATATTGCAGCGGGCGGTATCAGGCCTGCCGGGGAAGGTGTCGGGAGGGGTATTCAATGCAAAAGGTATACATCGTTTCCGCCCGCCGTACGGCGATCGGCGCTTTTTTGGGCAGCCTGTCGGAGATGGATCCGGCCCTCATGGGGGCGGAGGTCGTCAAGACCGTGCTGTCCGACGCGAAGGTCGCGCCCGAGCAGGTGGATGAGCTGATCTGCGGCAACATCCTGTCCGCGGGCCTGGGCCAGGGCATCGGCCGCCAGGTGGCCGTGAAGGCGGGCATCCCGGTGGAGGTTCCCGCCTATTCCGTCAACATGCTCTGCGGCTCGGGCATGAAGGCCGTCATCAACGCCATGACCTCCATCCGGGCGGGCGATGCCGACATCATTGTCGCCGGCGGCGTGGAGAGCATGTCGCGCGCGCCCTACCTGGCCCCCCGCGAGACCCGCAAGGGCATCAAGATGGGTGCCTTCCAGGTGGAGGATCATATGCTCAAGGACGCGCTGACCGATGCCTTCCAGGGCATCCACATGGGCATAACGGCGGAAAACATCGCCGACAAGCACGCGATCGAGCGCGCGAAGCAGGACAGCTTCGCCTATGCCTCCCAGGAAAAGGCCATCGCCTCGGTGGACGCGGGCCTGTTTGATGAAGAGATCGTGCCCTTGACCGTCAAAGTGGGCCGCGAAGAAGTATTGTTCAGCCGCGACGAATACCCCAACCGCAGAACAAGTGAAGAAAAGCTGGCCAAGCTGCGCCCCGCCTTCAAGAAGGACGGCACGGTCACCGCGGGCA